>NZ_JALJRP010000006.1:0-285543 GCF_024519715.1 Pseudomonas sp. Pse35
ACGCAGTCCAGCGGGAGCAAGCTCCCTCGCCACAAGTCACTGGTTGTCTGCTCGAACTCTTAACTGACTGGCATTAGGGCAAGCCCGCTCCCACATTTTTATTTTGTGTCAGTCGGGGGCGTTGGCCAGCGCCTGGGACGCCGCCACGTAATCGGCCTGGAACTGCGGCGACTCAATCCACGCTAACGCCGCGGCTTCGTCATCGCTGTCCGTCGCCCACTGCCGATACTCGATCAGCGCCGCCAGGATAAAGTCGGTCGCTTCTTCTTCGCCTTCCTGCTCCAGCACCAACGCCAGCAACGGGTGCGCCAGGAACACCGCACACAGCGCCTGCTGGCTGATCTCGCCAGCGGCACGCATTTCGACGAACAGTTCAGTCAAATCCACCGACTCAAGGTCGATGCGGCTGTCGTCGCCAGCAAAAGCATCCGGCTTGTGCGCCACGGCGCGCTGGGTGCGGTTTTGCTTGGCCTTGGCTTTTGCCCGGTGGGCGCGTTTTTGCTGCTTGTTTGGCGAGGCCATGGGCTCAACGTCCTTGGGGGTCTGGTCTGGAGGGTGTATTGAAGCGCAGGTTGGGGTAAATCCCAAGGGTTTCTCGGGCGGCAATGATTGCTGTAGTGCTCGACCTTATCTGCGCGGGTACTTAGGCTGACAGTCTATTGACCCACCAGAGCCCGCCCATGACCCGTGACACCCTGGAACACCATCAGGTCCCGATCTACTTTGTTGCCGTCTTTGTTGCCGTCACGTTTGGCCTGTTCTGGCCCTTGTCGGCGCAGGGCTTCAGCCTTTGGGTGACACCTGCCATTGCCGTGCTGATGTATGCGATGTTTTTGCAGATACCCTTTCTTGAGCTGCGCCAAGGCTTGGGCAACAAGCGATTCATGGCGGCCTTGCTGCTGGCCAATTTCATTCTGGTGCCTTTGCTGGTGTGGGGGTTGACCCGCGGCCTGGTGGAGCGTCCGGCGTTGCTGGTGGGCGCTCTGCTGGTGTTGCTGACGCCCTGTATCGACTACGTGGTGGTGTTTACCCATATCGGCAAGGGCGATTCGCGTTCGATGCTGGCGGCAACCCCGCTGTTGCTTTTGCTGCAACTGCTGCTATTGCCGGTATACCTGGGGCTGATGTTGGGCGAGCAATCCAGCGTGGTGGTAGCGGCGGGGCCATTTGTAGAGGCGTTCGTGGGGTTGATTGTGGTGCCGATGCTTCTGGCTGTCCTCACCAGCGCGCTTGCGCGGCGTTCGAGCGCTATCGGTCTTTGGAGCAGCGCCTGGGCGTGGTTGCCGGTGCCGGCGATGGCGCTGGTGTTGTTTGTCGTGCTCGCTTCGCACATCACTGCGGTGGTGCGAGATATCAACTTGTTGTTGCCGGTCATTCCAATCTACGTGGCCTTTGTATTGTTGGCGCCGTTGATGGGCATTGGGGCTGCGCGGCTGTTCGCACTGCCAGCGGTGACGGCGCGGGCGGTGACGTTCAGTGCGTCGACGCGTAATTCGCTGGTGGTTTTGCCATTGGCGCTGGCCCTGCCGGAGGATGTGCGCGGTTTGGCCGCAACGGTGGTGATCCTGCAGACCCTGATCGAGCTGGTTGCCGAACTGCTCTACGTTCGCCTGATCCCGGCAGTGGTGTGGCCCACCAGTCGGTAACCGCGTGAATGTTCAGGTCTGTTCAGGCGCCATTCAGGGGCGCGTTCGGCACCATACGCCAGCGCTTCCCACCTGACAGGTCAACCGATGGATCACCGCAACCGTTTTCGCCTGGAGTCACTGGGTATTTTCCTGGTCGCTCTCTTGTTGTTCACAGTAGGTATCTGGGATCAGCAGCCCCAGGGTTTTGACGGGCGTTGGGCGCTGTTCCTGCAGGAAATGTATCGCCATGGCGCGAGTCTTTTCCCCACCACCTACGGCCAGCCCTATGCGGATTACCCCGGCACTGCGACCTTCTTCAGTTATCTATTCGCGCGCTTGTTTGACGCGCCGAACCACTTGGCGAATGTGCTGCCCACAGCGCTCGCGTCGGCGGGGGTGATCGCGCTGATGTATCGCCTGCTGGCGCCCTACAGCCGTGCCTGGTCGCTGCTGACGGTGCTGCTCACGCTGCTCACCGCCCAGTTGCTCGAGAAGTCGCGCTCGGTGTGCCTGGACCAGATGGTTGCATTGTTATGCGTGGGCAGTTTCTACCTGCTGCACACCGGCGAACGCCTCGGGTCACGGTTGAGGCAACTGGCGGTGTTCCCGCTGTTCATCCTGGGTTTCGCCTTACGTGGGCCGCTGGGGTTGATTGAAGTCTGCGCGGTGGTGTGTGTGTATTGGGCGTTGAGCAAGCCGGGGGAGCGTGTCCGACAGGTGCTGATCCACGGCGTTGTCGGCCTGGTGTTGCTCGCCGCGTGCTGGTGGCTGCTGATGAAGCTTGCGCGGTTCAGTGGTGGCGATGCGTTTGCCGATGAAGTCTTCAAGATGCAAGTCGGCGGGCGTCTGGATGAGTCGGGTGAGCCGTTTTACTTTTATTTCCAACTGAGCTTGTACCGCTACTTCCCGGTGGTGCCGCTGGCGTTCGCGACCCTGTTTGCGTTGCGCCATCGCTGGCCCGAGCGTTGGGCCAATGAGCACCTGCAATTGCTGGTGCGGTTCGGGGGCTGCGGCTTGATGATTCTGCTCGGCCTGTCGGTACCGCATTTCAAGCGCGCTTATTACATTCTGCCGATGGTGCCGATGTTTGCGGCTGTCGCTGCCTATGGGCTGCTTCACGCGCAAGGCTGGCTGGTGGGTGTGCGCCGTTGCTATGAATGGCTCGTCGCGGCGCTGCCGGCGTTGTGCGTGGTTGTGTTGTTTGTGTGTCGACACGCCTGGCATAAACAGGGCTACTGGCCGGAGATTTCCTTGCCGTTGATGATCGGCGTGTTGGTGGTGCTGCAAGCCGCAGCGTTGATTGCCTGGCAGCGAGCATGGCGGTTGGTGTGGCTCAGTCTGATCGCGCTGGTGGCGCAATGGCTGTTGCTTGTGACAGTGATAGAGCCGGCCAAGGACCTGCAATTCGACACCCGGCGGTTTGTCAGCCAGGTGGAGGCGTTGCGCCAGGCGCAGCCAGGTCCCTTGGTGTTTGTCGATCTGGCCCGGGATACCTGGGCGGTGCGCTACATGATGAACCTGGATCACGATGAACAGCCGCTGTTTGTCGGGCGTCACGAGCTTGAGAAGTTGGCGGCGCTGCCCCGGCCCTCCTGGGTGATCGTGTCGCGCAAGGAGACCGCGCTGTTGAAGGGGTCGCCGGTGGAGCACCTGGCGCCGAGCTATCAAGGGCGCTTGAATGACAACCCGTTGATGGTGTTCTTGCTCAAGTAAGGAGGCCCTTGAGCCAAGGGCCTGTCGAGCAGATGATTATTTGCAGCGGAAGCTTTCAGGCATCGTGACCGTGTAATTGCGCTGCACGCGGTCCTGGAAATTCAGATTCTGCAAACCCTGCTGTACCAGGAAGGCTTCGACCTTGGCGGCTTGGCAATCGTCGTTATAGGAAGACGCCCGTAGCAGGTAGACCGCGCGCCTGCTCACTTCATCACGAGCGGTGACCCGGAAGGTGGTGAGCGTGGTGTAGCCGGTGCGCTCCGAGGTCCCTACCGGGCCGTAGGAAGTGTTTGGGGTACTGGTACAGGTCAGTTGGTCGGTCTTTTTCTTGTTCTTCTTGCATTGGGTGGTGGTGCTCTTTGCCACCTGCCCGTATTCGGTGGCGGTGTAGCGATACGTCACCTGCTTGCTGTCGACATCCAGAGTGACGGTCATTTTGATCGGCGCGTGGTTCTTGGGCAGGGTGGTGTCGGTGAAGACATTGCGAAAGCCCTGGTCCTGCATGGCGCGGACCATGTCACGCAGGTAGTAGCGAGCATTGAGTGAGTTTTCATCACTTCCGCCAGTGGATGTCACCAGCACGGTTGCCTGTCGGTCGAAGTGATAGTCGGGATCAGGCGTCGCGTTGATCGCTACGTCCAGCTGCGTGGCACACCCACTGAGCAGGGCGGTCAGTATTAATAGGGTGCAAAGCAAGAAGCGGGTCATGAAAAAACCTTACAACTGAGATTTGGGTAAAGGCTGAACGATTGAGTCCAGCCAAAAATAACCCTCAATCGTCCTGCTGCGACATCGTGTCCGTAAATGCGTGAGTCGCATTAAATCGCAGGCAATAAAAAACCCCAAGGAACGCATTGTTCCTTGGGGTTTCTCGGTATTTTGGTGCCCAGAGACGGAATCGAACCGCCGACACGGGGATTTTCAATCCCCTGCTCTACCGACTGAGCTATCTGGGCAACGGGGCGCATTAAACGGGTTTTTCAGGGGGTCGTCAAGCAAGTTTTCAAAAAATATTTAATTATTACCGTCGCTTACGTGCAGACCCTGGTTTTTGATCAATTATTGAGCAGGCGGCACGTAGCCGTCGGCCTTGGCGTATTCCTCGCCGGAAAAGAACTTGTCCATTTCGCCGGCCAGGTATTTACGGTCTTCGGCGTTCATCATGTTCAGGCGTTTTTCGTTGATCAGCAGGGTCTGGTGTTTCAACCAGTCGCCCCAGGCTTTGGCGGAGACGTGCTCGTAGATGTCCTGGCCCTTGGCACCTGGGTACGGAGGGCGCTCCAGGGCTGGCAGTTCTTCTTTGTACTTGCGGCACATGATGGTGCGGGTCATGACGAAACTCCTGCGTTCAATACGTCGGCCGCGCGCTTCAGCAGTTTTTTCACCGGGGCGGCAAGGCCCAGGCGCGGCGGGGTGGCGAGGTTATACCAGAGCCAGTCGGCCTCGGCCACGTGATGGGCGGTTTCCTCGACCTGGACCAGCCAGGGTTCGATGGCCAGTTGGAAGTGGCTGAAAGTGTGGACCAGCCCGGGCAGTTCCTGATGCTTGCCCAGCGCCAGCGCGTGCTGGTTGGCGAGGTGATCCAGGTCTTGCAGGTCGTCCAGCTCCGGCAAGCTCCACAAGCCGCCCCACAAGCCCGTAGACGGGCGACGGTAAAGCAGGATCGCGCCCTCTGCGTTGGCCAGCATGGGCATCAGCGTGCGCTTTTGCGGGATGGTCTTGCGCGGCTTCGGGATCGGGTAGCGTGTTTCCAGGCCCAGCATGTGGGCTTCGCAGCCTTTTTCCAGCGGGCACAGCAGGCAGCTGGGTTTGCTGCGGGTGCACAGGGTGGCGCCCATGTCCATCATGGCCTGGGTGTAGGCGTTGACGCGCTCAAAGGGTGTGAAGCGCTCTGCGGTGGCCCACAGCTGTTTGGCGACCTTGGGCTCGCCCGGGTAACCCTCTTGCGCGGTAAAGCGCGCCAGCACGCGTTTGACGTTGCCGTCGAGGATCGGCGCGCGCAGGCCCATGCTCAGGCTGGCAATCGCGCCAGCGGTGGACAGGCCGATGCCCGGCAGCTCGGTGAGCTTTTCCACGTCGCGGGGGAATTCGCCGCCGTGTTCGGCCACCACGATCTTGGCGGTCTTCTGCAGGTTGCGCGCCCGGGTGTAGTAGCCCAGGCCCGTCCACAGGTGCAGCACTTCATCTTCCGGCGCAGCGGCCAGGGCTTCGACGGTCGGCAGGGACGCCATGAACCGGTCGAAGTAGTTGAGCACGGTGCTGACCTGGGTCTGTTGCAGCATGATCTCCGACACCCACACCCGGTAAGGGGTGATGTCCTGTTGCCAAGGCAGGTCGTGGCGGCCATGGCGGTCGTACCAGTCCAGCACCGCTTGTGAAAACTGCTCGTTTCTCATCGGTTGAACAGGCCTTTCAATGCGTCTTTGAGCTTGGGGTTAACCTTGTCGAGCTTCTCTTCCAGCTTCTCGTTGAGGCGGTTGCCGGCAGCCTTGAGGGCGACCTGGCCCAGGCCGTCCTTGTCCAGGCGGCAGGCCTTGGCGCCAAGCTCAAGCGGGCCTCGGCAGCGCAGGGGCACCTCAATGCCCTGGAAGTTGGCGCCGACCTGGCAGGCTGGGTCCGGCACGTCACGCTTGTCGCCTTCGACGATGATGCCGACGCGGTAGTCCATGCCCAGCACGCGTAAATCCACATCGCCGTTGCCGTTGAGCGTCAGGCCAGGGATACGTACTTTCAGGTCGGGGTTGCTGGCCACGCCGTTACGGAACGTGAGGTTGCCGCGCAGTTCCTGGAAGGGCGTGTCCTTGCCGCCTGGTGTGGCGCTCAGGGTCTTGCGGTTGAGCAGGGCGATGCCGGTGCACAGTTGCTGCTCGATGTTGGCATTGAGCAGCACACCGTTGTTGATCACGATGCTGGCGGTGCCGTTGAGGCTGTCGATCAAGGCCTTCTGGCTATTGCCACGGCCGTTGAGGTTACTGTCGAGGGTGAGCTGGCCTTTGACCGGCGGGTTTTTCCCTTGGGCCTGCAGGATGCGCTCAACGGGCACCTGCTTGATGTGGCTTTGCAGGGCCAGCACTGGCGTGTCCTGGCGTACGTCGAGTGTGCCGTTGGCCTGGAACGTGCCGTTGTAGAGACCGCCGCTGAGGGTGTCGAGCTTGAGTTGCCCGTCAATGCCAGAGGCTTTGAGCACCGCGTTCTGAATGGGCAACTGGCTCAGGGTCAGTTCGCCAAAGGCCAGGTCTGCATTCACGTCCAGGCTGCGCAGGCGCGTCAGCGGCAGCAGTTTGTCGTTGCTCCAGGCACCTTTGGTTGGCGCTTCCGGCAATGGTGTACTGCCGCCTGCCGCCATGGCGCCGGCTTCGCTGCTCTGTACTTCGGCCTGGCGTGCGGCGGTTGCGCCTTTGGCGGCTTCGGATTTGGCCGGCAGGTAATTGTCGGCATTGAAGGTATCGCCCTTGAGCTGCACACGCAGTGACTGCTTGGCGAAGTCATCCACGGCGATGCGGCCGGTGAAGGTGCTGGCATCGAGCTTCAGGTTCAAGTTTTCCAGGGCGACGCTGGTGGGCGTGCCCTTGAGGCGGCTCACCAGTTCGACCTTGCTCAGGCTGCCTGGGGCCATGGCAGGCAGTGGGTGGCCGACGCTCTCAAGAAACTTGGCCAGGTCAAACTGGGCAACCGACAGGGCGCCGCTGATCTGCGGGGTTTTGTCCAGGTCATTGGCCTTCAGTTCCCCCAAGGCGCGCAGTTGGTTGGCCGCCAGTTTCAGGTTGGTCCATTCGGCGACGTTGGCCGCCAGGTCCACCAGCAGTTGGCCCTGGGTGGAGAAGCTCACGGTCTTGCCTTGCAACGGCTCACCGGTAGCCTCGCCACTCAAGCGCATGTCTTCGAACTGATAACGCTTGAGCGCGCGCTGGATGCGCAAGTTGCCGTTCAGCTCAGTCTTGACCCGCATCAGCGGCTGGTTGCTGCCCAGGAACGCGGTGAGTTTCAGCGGGATGCTGGCGCCTTCGTGGATGGCACCGGCACTCAACTGGATACTTTCGGCACTCAATTGCTTGCCGGTCTGTTCATCGGTGTATTCGACGCGGGCGTTGTTGATGGTCAGGCTGTCGATGTCCAGGCGGATCGGCTGCGGCGGTTTTTCCGGCTTGGTTTCAGCCACCGGTTCGACCGGCGCGGGAGCGGGGGCACCGGCGGTTTCGTCGGGCAGGTTCTTGCCGATGTCTTCCCAGTTGCCGTGGCCTTGCTTATCGCGGTTCAGGCGCAGGTTCAAGCCCTCGACACGCACATCGCTCATTTGTACTTCGCGGCGCAGCAGTGGCAGTACGCGCACCGAGAGGCCGAGCATCTGCAAGTCGGCAAACGGTTGAGTCGGTGCGGTCAGGGTTGCGACGCTGGCTTCATGAAGCTCCAGGCCCAGCCAGGGGAACAGGCTCCAGCCGATATCGCCATTGAGCGTCAGCTCGATGTGGGCCTTGTCGCGGGCTATCTGGCGAATTTCTTCTTTGTAGTCGTTGGGATCGAAAAGGTGGGTCAGGGCAAAGCCGAGCGCCACAATGATCAGCAACAGCCCGAGAAGTACCAGACCCAGGATTTTGCCGAACGCTTTCATGGGCGAGTCCTTGTATGTCGATTTCAAAATTTAGCCGCAGAGTATAACGCCCGAAGGCCGGCGTCAGTTCACGGATCGTTACATTGTATCCACCGGTGCGGAAATGGGATTTTGACGTCAAGAAAATACAGATAATCGAAAAAAGGTAGTGGCAGTTTGATTTTTCCGTCATCCACTGGTGCTAATCTCTGCACGTTCGTCCGCCTTCTGCGACTTAACGTCGCGCCTAAAAGGGAGCTTCACTCAACAAAACGGCCACGCTTTGCGTGCAAGGCCGAGGGAGAGAGCGCCTGACGGACGCATACCAATAACTGGGGGAAACACCAATGAGCACTAGCACTGTGGCCGGCAATGCCGCCGCACAGCCTGCGTTCCTGTCCAAGGAGCGCATCATCGCCAAGCCGGGCTTCAACCGCTGGCTGGTTCCACCGGCCGCACTGGCCATCCACTTGTGCATCGGCATGGCCTACGGCTTCTCGGTGTTCTGGCTGCCCTTGTCCAAGGCGCTGGGTATCACCGCGCCGGTGGCCTGCGCGCCGGACATGAGCTTTATCGCCCAAGTCTTTTCGTCCCAATGCGACTGGCCCATCTCCATGCTGGGCTGGATCTATACCCTGTTCTTCATCTTCCTGGGCTGCTCCGCAGCAATCTGGGGCGGCTGGCTGGAACACGCCGGGCCGCGTAAGGCTGGTGTTGTCTCGGCGCTGTGCTGGTGTGGTGGCCTGCTGATCTCCGCCTTGGGTATCTATACCCACCAGATCTGGCTGATGTGGATCGGCTCCGGGGTCATTGGCGGTATTGGCCTGGGCCTGGGCTATATCTCGCCCGTTTCGACCTTGATCAAGTGGTTCCCGGACAAACGCGGCATGGCGACCGGCATGGCGATCATGGGCTTTGGCGGCGGCGCGATGGTGGGTGCACCTTTGGCCGCGGCGCTGATGGGCCATTTCTCTTCACCGACCAGCGTCGGTGTATGGCAGAGCTTTGTGGTCATGGCGGCGATTTACTTCGTGTTCATGATCGGTGGCGCACTGCTGTATCGCGTGCCGCCAACCGGCTGGAAGCCTGAGGGTTGGACTGCTCCGGCGAAAAAAGCCAGCAATGCGATGATCACTCACCGCCATGTGCATGTGAATGTCGCGTGGAAAACCCCGCAGTTCCGCCTGGTATGGCTGGTGCTGTGCCTGAACGTGTCGGCCGGTATCGGCATCCTGGGCATGGCTTCGCCACTGCTGCAGGAAGTGTTCGGCGGCAAGTTGCTGGGTGTTGATGTGCCATTTGGTCAATTGGATGCGGGCCAGTTGGCCTCCATTGCAGCCATTGCCGCTGGTTTTACCGGCCTGTTGAGCCTGTTCAACATCGGTGGCCGGTTCTTCTGGGCGTCGTTCTCCGACTACCTGGGGCGTAAAAACACCTATTTTGTGTTCTTCGCCCTGGGCTTTGCCCTGTACGCGCTGATCCCGAACCTGGGGCACCTGGGTAACGTGGCGCTGTTCGTGGCCGCGTTCTGCATCATTCTGTCGATGTACGGCGGTGGTTTTGCCACGGTTCCGGCCTACCTGGCGGACTTGTTCGGCACTCAGATGGTTGGCGCGATCCACGGTCGCCTGTTGACCGCCTGGGCCGCTGCGGGCGTATTGGGCCCGGTGCTGGTGAACTACCTGCGTGAATACCAGTTGAGCATCGGCGTTGAACGCGCCGCGGCCTACGACATCACCTTGTACATCCTCGCCGGCCTGCTGGTGCTGGGCTTCATCTGCAACCTGCTGGTGCGCCCGGTGGCCGACAAGTACTTCATGACCGACGCGGAACTTGCCGCCGAACAGGCGCTGGGCCATGACAAAGGTGCTGATGCGAGCACTGTGCTGGAATGGAAGGCCTCCGCCGCCAGCAAGCCGCTGGCGATTGCTGCGTGGCTGGTAGTGGGTATTCCGTTGGCGTGGGGTGTGTGGGTGACCCTGCAGAAGACGGCGGTACTGTTCCACTGACACCGCAATAAGGGTGGGCCCGGCTCCTGTGGGGCCGGGCTTGTGTGGGAGCTGGCTCCCACATAAGCCCATGCTCACATGTATGCACATGTCTATCCTCGACATTCCTCGCTCCAACTCGTCAGTCTTATCCCCTTCGTTGTTTCTGTTTAGCGCCTGCGCCCCTATAATGGCTGCCTTTTTCGCCCAATGATTTTGCGGAGCTGGTGATGGCCGAACGTAAGGCATCTGTCGAGCGCGACACTCTGGAAACCCAGATCAAAGCCTCGATCAACCTGGATGGCACCGGAAAGGCCCGATTTGATATCGGTGTACCTTTTCTTGAGCACATGCTGGACCAGATCGCCCGTCACGGGCTGATCGACCTGGATATCGTCGGCAAAGGCGACCTGCATATCGACGACCACCACATGGTGGAAGACGTGGGCATCACCCTCGGCCAGGCGTTTGCCAAGGCCATCGGCGACAAAAAAGGCATCCGTCGCTACGGCCATGCCTATGTCCCGTTGGATGAAGCGCTGTCCCGTGTGGTCATCGACTTCTCCGGTCGCCCGGGTTTGCAGATGCACGTGCCGTACACCCGCGCTAACGTGGGCCGTGGCTTTGACGTCGACCTGTTCCAGGAATTCTTCCAGGGCTTTGTCAACCACGCACTGGTCAGCCTGCACATCGACAACCTGCGCGGCACCAACACTCACCACCAGATCGAAACCGTGTTCAAGGCTTTCGGCCGCGCACTGCGCATGGCCGTGGAAGTCGATGAGCGCATGGGCGGGCAAATGCCGTCGACCAAGGGCGTCCTGTAATGCAGACGGTCGCGGTTATCGATTACGGCATGGGTAACCTGCACTCGGTGGCCAAGGCCCTTGAGCATGTAGGCGCCGGCAAGGTGCTGATCACCAGCGATGCCAACGTGATTCGCGAAGCCGACCGTGTGGTGTTCCCCGGCGTCGGCGCGATTCGCGATTGCATGGCCGAGATCCGTCGCCTGGGCTTTGATAGCCTGGTGCGCGAAGTCAGCCAGGACCGCCCCTTCCTCGGTATCTGCGTGGGCATGCAAGCCTTGCTCGACAGCAGTGAAGAGAACGGCGGTGTCGACTGCATTGGCCTGTTTCCAGGGCAGGTGAAGTTCTTCGGCAAAGACCTGCATGAAGATGGCGAGCACCTCAAAGTCCCGCACATGGGCTGGAACGAAGTGCGCCGCACCGTCGACCACCCGCTGTGGCACGACATCCCGGACATGGCGCGTTTCTACTTCGTGCACAGCTACTACATCGCCGCCGGTAACCCGCGCCAGGTGGTGGGTGGCGGGCATTACGGCGTCGATTTTGCCGCCGCACTGGCCGATGGTTCGCGCTTTGCCGTGCAGTTTCACCCGGAGAAAAGCCATACCCATGGCCTGCAATTGCTGCAGAATTTCGCCGCGTGGGATGGTCGCTGGTAAATGGCCAGGAAGCCGAAGCCGCCGATCTTGAACCTCGCGCCCGAGCAGGAGCGTGAGGCTACCGACAAGATCAAGCGGTTCATGGAAGACCGCTTCGAGCTCAAGCTGGGCTCGTTCGAGGTCGCCGAAATTCTTGAGCTGTTCACCACCGAAGTGGCGCCGCATTATTACAACAGGGCGATTTTCGACACGCAGACGCTCCTTAAAGAAAGGTTCGAAAGCATCGAAAGCGACTTGTGGTCGCTTGAGAAACCCTGATTTCCCAAGCATTGCTGAATATCGAATAAGGTTTGCCAGATGCTGATTATCCCCGCTATCGATCTCAAGGACGGCGCTTGTGTCCGCCTGCGCCAAGGCCGCATGGAAGATTCCACCGTGTTCTCCGATGACCCGGTGAGCATGGCTGCCAAATGGGTAGAAGGGGGCTGCCGTCGTCTGCATCTGGTGGACCTGAACGGCGCCTTCGAAGGCCAGCCGGTCAATGGCGAGGTGGTCACCGCCATCGCCAAGCGCTACCCGACCCTGCCGATCCAGATCGGCGGCGGTATCCGCTCCCTGGAAACCATCGAGCACTACGTGAAAGCGGGCGTGAGCTACGTGATCATCGGCACCAAGGCCGTGAAAGACCCAGCCTTCGTCGCCGAAGCCTGCCGCGCGTTCCCTGGCAAGGTGATCGTCGGCCTGGATGCCAAGGACGGCTTCGTCGCCACCGACGGCTGGGCTGAAATCAGCACCGTGCAAGTGATCGACCTGGCCAAGCAGTTCGAAGCCGATGGCGTGTCCGCCATCGTTTATACCGACATCGCCAAAGACGGCATGATGCAGGGCTGCAACGTACCCTTCACCGCAGCCCTGGCAGCGGCCACGAAGATTCCGGTGATCGCTTCCGGCGGCATCCACAACCTGGGCGACATCAAGTCGCTGCTGGACGCCAAGGCGCCTGGGATCATCGGCGCCATCACCGGCCGTGCGATCTATGAAGGCACCCTGGACGTCGCCGAAGCCCAGGCTTACTGCGACGCCTACAACGGCTGAGGACTGACCATGGCGCTGGCCAAACGCATCATCCCTTGCCTGGACGTCGACAACGGTCGCGTGGTCAAGGGCGTCAAGTTCGAGAATATCCGTGACGCCGGCGACCCGGTGGAAATTGCCCGTCGCTACGATGAGCAAGGTGCCGACGAGATTACCTTTCTCGACATCACTGCCAGCGTGGATGGCCGCGATACCACGCTGCATACCGTCGAGCGCATGGCCAGCCAGGTGTTTATCCCGCTGACCGTGGGTGGCGGAGTGCGCACCGTGCAAGACATCCGCAATCTGCTCAATGCCGGTGCGGACAAGGTCTCGATCAACACCGCCGCCGTGTTCAACCCTGAGTTTGTCGGCGAAGCCGCGCAACACTTCGGCTCGCAATGCATCGTGGTGGCTATCGACGCCAAGAAGGTCTCCGGCCCGGGTGAAACCCCGCGCTGGGAGATCTTCACCCACGGCGGGCGCAAGCCTACCGGGCTGGACGCGGTGGAGTGGGCGATGAAGATGGAAGGCCTGGGCGCCGGTGAAATCCTGCTGACCAGCATGGACCAGGACGGCATGAAAAACGGCTTCGACCTGGGCGTCACCCGCGCCATCAGCGATGCTCTGGGCATCCCGGTGATCGCGTCGGGTGGGGTTGGCAACCTGCAACACCTGGCCGATGGCGTGCTTGAAGGCCACGCCAGCGCGGTGCTGGCGGCGAGTATTTTCCACTTTGGCGAATACACCGTGCCCGAGGCCAAGGCCTACATGGCGGCGCGCGGTATCGTCGTGCGCTAAACGCTGCTGGACACCATGGCAGGCTCGCGGCACTCTCTGCGCTTGCCATGGATTCCGGTAGCCTTCATGTTCAAACACCTGCTGCTCGCCCTCGCCAGTTCCTCCATGTTCATGGTGGCTACGGCACACGCCGAACAACCGTCTGACGCCTCCCTGGTGTTGCTGACGGAAAATTTCCCGCCCTACAACATGGCGAAAAACGGCAAGAACTTCGCCAAGGACGAGAACATCGAAGGCATTGCCGTGGACATCGTGCGCGAAACCTTCAAGCGCGCTGGCATTTCCTACAACCTCACTCTGCGTTTTCCTTGGGAGCGAATCTACAAGCTCGCCCTGGAACAGCCAGGTTACGGCGTGTTTGTGATGGCGCGGTTGCCAGATCGTGAAGCCTTGTTCAAATGGGTCGGCCCTATCGGCCCGGACGATTGGGTGTTGCTGGCCAGGGCAGACAGCAAGATCGAGTTGGAAAATCTGGAGCAAGCGCGCCGCTACAAGATTGGCGCCTACAAAGGCGATGCCATTGCCGAAAGCCTGGACAAGCAGGGGCTCAAGCCGATAGTCGCCCTGCGTGACCAGGATAATGCGCAAAAGCTTATGGAAGGCCAGATCGACCTGTGGGCCACTGGCGATCCTGCTGGGCGTTACCTGGCGCGGCAGGTGGGAGTGAACGGGCTCAAGACGGTATTGCGCTTCAACAGTGCGCAGCTTTACCTGGCGTTGAACAAAGACGTGTCGGATGAGCTGGTGGCCAGGCTCCAGGCCGCATTGGATGAGTTACGCAACAGCGGCCGTATAGACGAAATCATGGCGCAATATCTGTAAGTGAGCTGTTGTGGCGAGGGAGCTTGCTCCCGCTGGGCTGCGTAGCGGCCCTAAAATCGTGGGAGCGCTTCGCGCTTCAGCGGGAGCAAGCTCCCTCGCCACAGTGACTGTCAGCGATAGATGCCGTTTTTGCCGTGGGCACTCATCGCCCGATTACTGCGCACGCTGATCATCAACTTGATATCGATCCACTCCACGCCCTGCGCCTTGAGCTTGGGCAATTCGCGCTCCAGTACCGCCAGCGTCTGTGGGTAAGGATGCCCGATCATGACTGCCGAACCCTGCTTGTGCGCCAGTTTGATCGCGGTCTGCAGTTGCGTGGTAATCGCCGCCTCGGTGCGTTCGTCATCGAGAAATACATCCCGCGACACATGGGCCAAACCGATCTTCTGCGCCTCGGCGGCGGCGACGGTTTGCGCACTGGTGCGGCTGTCGACGAAGAACTTGTGACGCCGTTGCAACTCACCCATCAGCCAGGCCATCGCTGCCGGTTGTGCGGTCATGCGGCTGCCCATGTGGTTGTTGATGCCGGCGGTGTAGGGCACGGCTTCAAATGCCGCGTCCAGGCGTTTGCCCAGTTCTTCGATGGACAGCTCCGGGTGCCAGGCGAATGGGCCGGTGGCCGGGTCCATGGGCATGTGCAGGATCACGATCTTGCCAGCCTTGTGGGCCTCACGGGCAAATTCGGCGGCGTGGGGCGTGTCCGGCATGATGGCGGCGGTCACCGGGCCGGGTAGCGCAAGCACGCGACGATCCCGAGGCAGGTTTTGCCCCAGGTCGTCGATGATAAGCGTCAGGTAGGCTTTGTGCGGTTCGCTGGCAGTGGCCGCTTGAGCGACCCCCGCCAGGCTGCACAGCACAGCGAAGATCAGGGCAAGACGCATGATCAACGGCTGCGGGTGATGCTCAAGCCCTTGAGCAGGCTGAGCGCCTGGGCCAGTTGGTAGTCATCGTCCTGCGGCATCGGCTTGGCCTTGGCGCGGCTGCCGGTTGGCTGGTCGGCACCGCCGTTGCCATTGCCCAGGTGGCCTTGCAGGTCGGCCTCTTTGTAGTATTCGCCATCGATCTCGTTGGTGATCTTGGCGCGGCGTACTTCGATGTCCGGCACAATGCCCTGGGCCTGGATCGAGCGGCCGTTCGGCGTGTAATACAGCGCCGTGGTGATCTTCAGTGCACGGTCGTTGTTCAGCGGCAATACGGTCTGCACCGAGCCTTTGCCGAAGCTGGTGGTGCCCATCAGCACACCGCGCTTGAGGTCTTGCAGGGCGCCGGCGACGATTTCCGAGGCCGAGGCGCTGCCGCCGTTGATCAATACCGCCAGTGGCACGTTCTCGCTAAGGTCGTTGCCGGTGGCCGAGAAGCGCAACTCGGAGTTGGCGATACGGCCCTTGGTGTAGACGATCAGGCCCTTGGTGACGAAGTGGTCGACCACCTCGACCGCCGACTGCAACACGCCGCCTGGGTTGTTGCGCAGGTCAAGCACGATGCCGTTGAGCTTCTTGCCGTTGTCTTTGCGCAGCTTGGCCAGTGCCTTGGCCACTTCGTCGCCGGTCTTGACCTGGAACTGGGTGATACGGATATAGCCGTAGCCCGACTCCAGCAGCTGGCTTTTCACGCTCTTGACCGTGATGGTCGCACGGGCCAGGGTCACGTCAAACGGGTTGCCGCCGTCGCGTACCAGGGTCAGGGTGATCTTCTGGCCGAGCTTGCCGCGCATCTTGTCGACGGCTTCGGTCATGGTCTGGCCACGGGTCGGCTGGCCGTTGATCTTCACGATCAGGTCGCCGGCCTGGATGCCGGCCTTGGACGCCGGGGTGTCGTCGATAGGCGAGACCACTTTTATCTGGCCGTCTTCGGAGCCCACTTCGATGCCCAGGCCGCCGAACTCACCGCTGGTGCTTTCCTGCAGCTCGGCGAAATCTTCCGGGCCCAGGTAAGCGGAGTGCGGGTCGAGGTTGCTGAGCATGCCCTTGATGGCATTTTCCAGCAGGGCCTTGTCGTCTACGGGTTCGACATACGCTGCCTTGATCCGGTCCATGACCTCGGCAAAGGTGCGCAGCTCGTCCAGCGGCAATGGCGCCTTGGTCGTCGCAGCCATGGCAGGTGCAGCCGGTGCGGCCTGGTCGGCAAAAGCCAGAGGCGCGCCGATCACCAGGGCGATCGTCAGGGCCAGCGAAGTGAGGCGGGACAAATGCAGCATGTCGAACGAACTCCTAATGTAGATGCGACCCTATCCTTGGGACCGGCACCATTGTGCAGGGTCGCTCGGGCGGCCCTGCTGACGAATAGCGAAGTACAGCGCCGGGGTGTCCTGGCCGCCACTGTTACCGACAGTGGAGATGGATTCACCGGCTTTTACAACATCACCTGCCGACTTGAGTAGTGTCTGATTGTGGCCGTAAAGGCTCAAATAGCCATTACCGTGGTCAAGAATCACCAGCAAGCCGGCGCCCCGCAACCAATCGGCGAACACCACGCGCCCACCGTGCACCGCGTGGACCTGGCTGCCGGCAGAGGCGCTGATCATCACGCCATCCCACTTGGCGCGGGTGTCATCGCCACGGGTTTCCCCAAAGCGTGCCAGTAATCGACCATCAACCGGCCATGGAAGTTTGCCTCGTGCTGAAGCAAAAGGGCCGCCGAACGACTCGCCGCTGCTGGAAACCAACGGGCCAGGCGCTGCACGCGCCGGTTTGCGCGGGGCCGGAGCGTCGGTGGTGGCAGCCAGTTCGGCCTCACGCTGACGCTTTTTTTCGGCTTCCTGCTGGGCGATCAGCGCTTTTTGCCGCGCTTCTTCGGCCTCGCGTGCCTGGCGGGCCAGGGTTTCTTCAATGGTCTTGAGGACTTTGGCCAGGTCGGCCTGGTCTTGCTCGCGGGCCTGCAACTTGGCGTCGCGGGCTTTTACGTCGCTGTTGAGCTTGGCCAGGGCCTGCTGGCGTTCCTTGCGTACTTTATCGAGCTGGTCGCGCTGGGTGTCGAGGGCAGTTTTCTGGTCGAGCAACTGCGATTGCTGGTCGGCGATTTCCTGTTCGACATTGGCCAATTGGCGCAGGGTTTCGTTAAACCCCTTCAATTGCGCCAGGCGCGCCTGGCTCAGGTAGTCGTAATAGGTGAGGGTACGGGCGAATTTTTCCGGGTTCTGCTGGTTGAGCAGCAGCTTGAGGTATTCCTGGCGGCCGCTCTGGTACGCGGCACGGGCCTGGATCGCGATCAGGCGTTGCTGTTCAATGCGTGCGCTCTGGAGTTTTTTTTCTCAGCGTCGAGTCGCTCCAGTTCCGACTCGCTCTTCTTTAGTTCTTTTTGCAGCTCCTGGACCTGCTTCTCCAGCTTGCCCATTTCGGTTTCCGTGCCGCGCAGGTCTTTCTGCACCCCGGATTTTTCTTCCTGGAGCTTGCCGAGCAGCTTTTTCAGCTCGGTAATGTCCTGACGCGTAGCGTCCAACTGTTGTTGGGTTTGTGCGCGCTCATCGGCAAACGCCGGTTGGAGCAGGCAGACAAGAGCAAGGGTTATCAAGGCGCGAAGCATAGAGGCGGGCGACACCAGGGGAAAAGGACGGCCTAGTATGCCCGCCAAGCGCTGCAAAAAAAACGCCCAATTGGGGCGGTAGGGCAAGATAGCCGCCGAGTGGCGATGGTATGGCAAAAAGACATCTATCAAACACCACAAAACCAATGTGGGAGCGGGCTTGCCCGCGATTGCGGTGGGTCAGCGACATAGATGTCGACTGATTAGCCGCTATCGCGGGCAAGCCCGCTCCCACACTGTTTTGTGGCGTACTTTGGATCAGACCAGGATCGAGGTCCCGGTCATCTCCTTCGGCTGTTCCAACCCCATCAGCTTGAGCATGGTGGGCGCCACATCCGCCAGCACGCCACCTTCACGCACTTTCAGGTTACGTTTGCCGACGTAGATGAACGGCACCGGTTCGGTGGTGTGCGCGGTGTGCGCCTGGCCGGTGGATTCGTCGGACATCTGTTCGCAGTTGCCATGGTCGGCGGTGATCAGCGCTTCGCCGCCGACTTTTTCCAGCGCGTCGACGATGCGACCAACACATTTATCCAGGCATTCCACGGCCTTGACCGCCGCTTCCAGGTTGCCGCTGTGGCCAACCATGTCGCCGTTGGCGTAGTTGACGACGATCACGTCATAACGCTGGTGATCAATGGCGTCGACGATCTTGTCGGTGACTTCCGGTGCGCTCATTTCCGGCTGCAAGTCGTAGGTAGCGACTTTTGGCGACGGGATCAGGATGCGCTCTTCGCCGGGGAACGGCTCCTCGCGGCCACCGGAGAAGAAGAACGTCACGTGGGCGTATTTCTCGGTTTCGGCGATGCGCAGTTGGGTCTTGCCGTTCTTGGCCAGGTAGTCGCCCAGCACGTTCTCCAGGCTGCCCGGGGCGAACGCCGACGGGGCCGGGATGTTGGCGGCGTATTGGGTGAGCATGACGAACTCGACCTTCGGCTGGCGCGCGCGTTCGAAGTCCTTGAAGCCTTCATCGACGAACACATGGCTCAGTTCACGGGCGCGGTCGGCGCGGAAGTTCATGAACACCACGGCGTCGCCGTCTTCGACTTTCACCGGCTCGCCGATGGTGGTGGCTTTGACGAATTCATCGCTTTCACCGCGGGCGTAGGCCGCTTCCAGACCTTCCTGGGCGGTGGCCGCGTTGAATTCGGCCTGGCCGTCGACGATCAGGTTGTAGGCCTGGGCGACACGGTCCCAGCGGTTGTCGCGGTCCATGGCGAAGTAACGGCCCACCAGGCTGGCAATACGGCCCTTGCCCAGGGCGGCGAAGGTGGTATCCAGCAGTTCGATGGAGGATTGCGCGCTTTTAGGCGGCGTGTCGCGGCCGTCGAGGAAGGCGTGCAGATAGATTTTGTCAGCGCCGCGCTTGAACGCCAGTTCGGCCATGGCGACCAAGTGATCCTGATGGCTGTGTACGCCGCCGTCCGACAACAGACCCATGAAGTGCACGGCCTTGCCCGCGGCAACGGCTTTATCGACCGCCGCGCAGATGGTCGGGTTTTCGAAGAACTCGCCATCGCGGATCGCCTTGGTGACACGAGTGAAGTCCTGGTACACCACTCGTCCGGCACCTAGGTTCATGTGGCCGACTTCCGAGTTGCCCATCTGGCCGTCCGGCAGGCCCACGTCCATGCCGGAACCTGAGATCAGGCCGTTGGGCACGGTGGCGGTCAGGCGGTCCAGTACCGGCTTGTTGGCCGAGTACACCGCGTTGTCGTGGTGGCTTTCACTGTGTCCGAAGCCATCGAGAATTATCAGGACCAAAGGTTTAGGCGTGGTAGTCATAGATCCTCTCGCGGCGCTAATAAAGGAAGACAATTGAAAAGGGAGTGGCAGTTTAAAGCGAAGTTCCAACCACGTCACCGCTTTACGGGGGTTGGCCCCCCCTGGCGGCTGTGTATACTTACCGCCATTTTAACGCCCTGGAACCTCCTTGATGGTTGATCACCTGATTGCATTTGCCACTGCCCACTACCTGCTTGTGGGCGCCTTCGTCATCCTGCTGGCGCTGCTGATCGCTCACGAACTGAGCCGCGGTGGTCGCAGCCTGAGCACGTCGGAGCTGACCGCGCTGGTCAACAAGGATGAGGCCGTCGTCGTCGATATTCGCCCGGCCAAGGATTATGCCGCCGGCCATATCGTTGGCGCCCTGAACATTCCCCAGGACAAGCTGATTGCGCGTCTGGGCGAACTGGAGAAGCACAAGGCCAAGACCATCATCCTGGTCGATGCCCAGGGCCAGCACTCCGGCACCCACGCCCGTGAGATGCTCAAGTCCGGCTTCACCGCCGCCAAGCTGTCGGGTGGTATCAGCAGCTGGCGTGGCGATAACCTGCCGTTGGTGAAGTGATATGAGCCAGGTTGTCGTGTATTCCAGCGATTGGTGCCCTTACTGCATGCGGGCCAAGGCCTTGCTTGAGAAAAAGGGTGTTGCCTTTGAAGAGATCAAGGTCGATGGCAAGCCCCAGGTGCGCGCCGAAATGGCCCAGAAGGCTGGCCGCACGTCGGTCCCGCAGATCTGGATCGGCACCCGGCATATCGGTGGTTGCGACGACCTGTTCGCTCTGGAGCGCGCCGGTAAACTTGATGCGCTGCTGTCCGCCTGACGCCTAAACCCTCAAGAACCCAAGATAAAGAAGGATCTGCGATGACTGATCAACAGAACACCGAAGCAGCAGAAGCTCAAGGCCCACAGTTCTCGCTGCAGCGGATCTACGTGCGTGACCTGTCGTTCGAAGCGCCAAAAAGCCCGGCCATCTTCCGTCAGGAGTGGACCCCAAGCGTTGCGCTGGACCTGAACACCCGTCAGAAATCCCTGGAAGGTGACTTCCACGAAGTCGTGCTGACCCTGTCGGTCACCGTCAAGAATGGTGAAGAAGTCGCTTTCATCGCTGAAGTGCAACAGGCCGGTATCTTCCTGATCCAGGGCCTGGACGAAGCGTCCATGAGCCACACCCTGGGTGCGTTCTGCCCGAACATCCTGTTCCCGTATGCCCGTGAGACCCTGGACAGCCTGGTCACCCGTGGTTCGTTCCCGGCGCTGATGCTGGCCCCGGTGAACTTCGATGCCCTGTACGCCCAAGAGCTGCAGCGCATGCAACAGGAAGGCGCGCCAACCGTTCAGTAATTTGCTGAGCGATGCCGTTCTAAAATGTGGGAGCGGGCTTGTGTGGGAGCTGGCTTGCCTGCGATAGCATCACTGCGGTGTGACTGACACACCGAGGTGCCTGCCTCGCGGGCAAGCCCGGCTCCCACACAAGCCCGCTCCCACATTTGTTATGCGGTGTTATTTAAAGCCCAGTTGGCGCCAGCCTTCATAGACGGCAACGGCTACGGTGTTCGACAGGTTCAGGCTGCGGCAGCCTTCACGCATCGGCAAGCGCAGGCGATGGCCATCGGGCAATGCGTCAAGCACCTCGGCCGGCAGGCCTCGGCTCTCCGGGCCGAACAGGAGCGCGTCGCCCTCGGCAAAGCTGGCATCATGAAACGGCCGCGAGCCCTTGGTGGTGAACGCGAACAGCCGAGGGTGGCCCAGGCTCTCCAGGCAACTGGCGAGGTCGGCATGGCGCTTGAGGGTGGCGTACTCGTGGTAGTCCAGCCCGGCACGGCGCAGGCGCTTGTCGTCCATGTCAAAGCCCAACGGCTCGATCAAATGCAGGTGGCAGCCACTGTTGGCGCACAGCCTGATAACGTTGCCGGTATTCGGCGGAATTTCTGGTTGAAAAAGGACGACGTGAAACATGCACGGCTCCGAAGGCAAAGATGCGCTGCATTCTACCCCCGAAGACGACCCGAGACCGAAGCTATTGCCGAGGGTGTTGGGCTCATTGGCGATTGTCGGCTTGATGATTGGCTTGATGATCGGTCGCTTGACCACCCCCGAGCCGCTTGAGCTGCAACAGGTAGAACCTGCGGCGGATGGTTTGGTGGTGTGGTTCAACAACGAACCCAAGCTGCACGGCGAGCATATCGACGGCACCGTGGCGTTGCTGTTTGACGCCCAGGGCAAGGCTGCCAGCGGGCAACTCAAGGTCAATGACAAGGACGTGAATTGGCGCATACGCAAGACCGACGCTGGCCTGCTGCTGAACCTGGTGGCGGCTCGGCCGTTGCGTGGGGAGTGGAGCGGTGCAGAGGTCGATGGCCGCTGGCGGCTGGAGATCCATCTCCAAGAGCAATAAAAGAGGGAGTTCCCGGCCTGCCTGTACCAGGGCTCCCAAAACGGGGTGAAGCCTAAGGCTTCGGTGTTAAAGAGGGGATTCTCGGCCTGCCTGTACCAAGGTCCCCGAAACTGGGTAGTACTGAGGTTATTGCAGGGGGCGTGCCAAAACTTGCAATTGCTGCTGGAAAAAAAATGCCAAAAAGCGCAAAGCCCCGGAATACGGGGCTTTGGTTGTTTCTACGGTTAAGAACTTTGTAGCGAAAGCGCTCTGTGAGGTTTCGGGTCTGTGCTCAATGGCGGTTCATCGTGCATTGAAGCGGTGCACAGTCTGCAGGCATTGCACAAAACAAATGTGGGAGCTGGCTTGCCTGCGATGGCGGTGTGTCAGCCCTCTATCGGGTGACTGACACACCGCCATCGCGGGCAAGCCCGGCTCCCACACTGGGCCTTCAGCGGTCTTGGGGTTCAGGCCTCATCACCCTCATCATCATCCCCACCATCAACCTTCATCCCCAATTCCTTGATCTTGCGCGTCAGGGTATTGCGCCCCCAACCCAGCAGCACGGCCGCATCGCGACGACGGCCGGCAGTGTGCTTCAGGGCAGTCTCGATCATGATCCGCTCGAACGCCGGCACCGCGCTGTCCAGCAGGTTCGACTGGCCGCGTGCCAAGGCCTGGTCCGCCCATTGGCGCAACGCCTGTTCCCAGTTGGTCACGGGAGCCGAGTCCTGCGGCAGGCTCAGCAGCTCCGGCGGCAGGTCGCTGATGTGCACTTCACGCCCGGAGGCCATCACCGTGATCCAGCGGCAGGTATTCTCCAGCTGGCGCACGTTGCCGGGCCACGGCAGGTTTTTGAGGTATTCCTCGGTCTCGCTTTTGAGCAGCTTGGGCTCCACCGCCAGCTCCAGAGCGGCGCGGCTGAGGAAGTGGCGGGCGAGGGTGGGGATATCTTCGCGACGGTCCGACATGCGCGGGATGTGGATGCGGATCACGTTGAGGCGGTGAAACAAGTCCTCACGGAATTTACCCGCATGCACCAGTGTTTCCAGGTTCTGGTGGGTGGCCGCGATGATGCGCACATCCACCTTCACCGGCGTATGCCCGCCCACACGGTAGAACTCGCCGTCAGCCAGTACGCGCAGCAAGCGAGTCTGGGTATCGGCCGGCATGTCGCCGATCTCATCGAGGAACAGCGTGCCGCCGTCCGCCTGTTCAAAGCGCCCGCGACGCAGGTTGGCTGCGCCGGTGAACGCGCCTTTCTCATGGCCGAACAGCTCGGACTCCATCAAATCCTTGGGGATCGCCGCCATGTTCAGCGCGATAAACGGCGACGCCGCCCGTGGACTGTGGCGGTGCAGGGCGTGGGCCACCAGTTCTTTACCGGTCCCCGATTCGCCGTTGATCAGCACAGTGATGTTGGAGTGGCTCAAGCGCCCGATGGCGCGAAACACTTCCTGCATCGCCGGCGCTTCCCCGATGATTTCCGGGGTGCGGGTCAGGGTCGGCGGCGCTTCCTGGTTCTGTTGTTCCTGGGCGTGCTGGTTGGCGCGCTTGACCAGCGCCACCGCTTCATCCACATCGAATGGCTTGGGCAGGTATTCAAAGGCGCCGCCCTGGTAGGACGCGACAGCGCTGTCCAGGTCCGAGTGGGCGGTCATGATGATCACCGGCAGGCGCGGGTGCTGCTCGCGAATGCGCGCCAGCAAGTCCAGGCCACTGGCGCCAGGCATGCGGATATCGGAAATGATCACGTCCGGCTGCTGACGTGCCAGGCGGCTCATCACCCCATCGGCGCTGTCGAAGCTCTGGGTGGTCATGCCTTCTTGTTGCAAGGCTTTCTCGAGGACCCAGCGGATAGAACGGTCGTCATCGACGATCCAGACAGTTTCACTACGGCTCATGTCGTGGGGGCTCCTTGTTCCAATGGCAGGAAGATCGAGAACGTGGTGTGGCCAGGGTGGCTCTCACATTCGATCAGGCCCTGGTGCTGGCTGATGATGTTCTGGGTGATGGCCAGGCCCAGCCCGGTACCGTCCGGGCGGCCGCTGACCATGGGAAAGAAGATGGTTTCCTGCAGCTCCGCAGGAATGCCGGGGCCGTTGTCGATGATCTCGACCTTGGTCACCAGGCGGTGGCGCACATGGCCGATGGTGAACTGGCGCAGGGCGCGGGTGCGCAGGCTGATGCGGCCCAGGCGTAGCTCATTCTGGCTGCTGATGGCCTGCATGGCGTTGCGCACGATGTTGAGCACCGCCTGGATCATCTGTTCGCGGTCGATCAACACGTCGGGAATACTTGGGTCGTAGTCGCGCACCAAGGTGATGCAGCCTTGGCTTTCGGCCTCGACCAATTGGCAGACCCGCTCCAGCACCTCATGCACGTTGGTCATCGCCAGGGACGGCAGCTTGTTGGAGCCGAGCATGCGGTCCACCAGGTTACGCAGGCGGTCGGCTTCTTCGATGATGACGTTGGTGTAGTCCTTGAGGTGCTCGTCCGGCAGCTCGCGGGACAACAACTGTGCCGCGCCGCGAATACCGCCCAGCGGGTTTTTGATCTCGTGGGCGAGGCCGCGCACCAGCATCTTGCTCGTTTCTTGCTTGGACAGCTGCGCTTCCTCCTTGGTAATGCGCAGCAGGCGGTCGCGGGGGTGGACTTCGAGCAGCAGCAGGGTCGCGCCATTGCTCAGGATCGGGGTCACGGCGTAGTCGACGGTCAACGTTTGCCCGGTGAGCGCGGTGAGCATCGCTTCGCGCTTGGTGAACGGGTGTGCCTGCTCCACGGCCTGGCGCAACGAACTCAAGGCTTCGGCCGACTCGGTGAACAATTCGCTGATGAACTGCCCATGGCTGCGCTGGCCGCTGATGGCCAGGAGCATCTCCGCCGCCGGGTTCATGTACTCAAGGCGCAGGTCGGCATTGAGCAGGATGGTCGCGGTGGTCAGGTTGTCGAGTAACAAACGGTGCAGTGCATCGCTGATGGTCATCGGGACCTCTTTTGGAGCAAGGCGTGGGCTTGAGGCACACGCTGATACAAGGAAAATGCAAAAACCAAACCAAGGCTCCGAAAAGAAGCGCTAATGCCCTGAAATAAGGGTTTCAGGCGCGAAACTGTGGCGTTCTGCCAGCCTCAACGGGAAGTTTCGAACCAAAATGGGCTGGGCAATTGAGAAGGGTGCAGGCTATCGCACCAATATAGTGCGGTTTTGTGAAGGTTGTTCAGCAACTGAAGATTTAAGGCGAATCGCAGTCAGTGTGGGAGCTGGCTTGCCTGCGATAGCGGTGGTGCATTCAACAGCGCTATCGCAGGCAAGCCAGCTCCCACATGTTTGAATGGGGTTGCAGTCACTCGCCTTTGTAGATGCACAGCTCGGCGGTGGCGCGGATCATCGCCAGTTGGCGCAGCGGATCATTCAGCGGTTCGTGCACGGCCTCGGCCACCCATTGGGGGCATTTGGGGTCTGTGCGCAGGGGGGTGAAGTCGGCCAACTGCTGCAGCAGCCTTTTTTGCAGATCGTCCAGTTGCGGGCGGATCTGCTGGACCAGGTCCGGGCGCGGGTCGTCGGGCGCTTTGCCCTGGAACTGCCAATCGGACAGATGGGTGTATTGCACCAGTTTGTTGGCTTCGATCTGGGCGGCGAAAAACTGCTCGGCAGCGGCCGGGTCCAGCTTGTAGCTCGGCGCCTGGGCAGTGACGCTGGCGATCACCTCTTGCTCGCGCTTCTTGTCCTCCACGGGTTTGTGGCTGTCCCATTTGCTCAGTGCTACCTGGTCGGCAATCTCCAGGCGTTCGGCGATGCTGTTGAGCAAGGGTTCGAACGTAGGCGGCGCAGCGCTCGCACTGGCACTGGCACTGATGAACAGCAGGGCAAATACAAGTCGATATCTCAAAGGTGATCTCCTGTGGGAGCGGGCTTGCCCGCGATGGCGGTGTGTCAGTGATACAGCAGGTGGCCGGCAGTGCGCTATCGCAGGCAAGCCAGCTCCCACACTTTGATTGGGTTTGCAGAGCTGGCGTAGCGTAACGCCCAGGCAAAAAAAAGACCTCCCGAAGGAGGTCTTTCTCATCACGCTACCTCAAGCAGCGCTACCGGATTAGCAGCTGTAGTACAGCTCGTATTCCAGTGGGTGTACGAAGGTGCGTACTTTGATTTCTTCTTCGCTTTTCAGGGCGATGTAAGCGTCGATGAAGTCGTCGCTGAAAACGCCGCCTTTGGTCAGGAACGCACGGCCCTTGTCCAGTTCTTCCAGGGCTTCTTTCAGGCTGCCGCACACTTGTGGGATCTCTTTGGCCTCTTCAGGCGGAAGGTCGTACAAGTTTTTGTCGGCGGCGTCGCCAGGGTGGATCTTGTTCTGGATACCGTCCAGGCCGGCCATCATCAGGGCGGCGAAGGCCAGGTAAGGGTTGGCAGCCGGGTCTGGGAAGCGCGCTTCGATACGACGGCCTTTAGGGCTGTTGACGTAAGGAATACGGATCGAGGCGGAGCGGTTGCGTGCCGAGTAGGCCAGCATCACCGGCGCTTCAAAACCTGGGACCAGACGCTTGTAGGAGTTGGTCGACGGGTTGGTGAAGCCGTTCAGGGCCTTGCCGTGCTTGATGATGCCGCCGATGAAGTACAGAGCGGTGTCGGACAGGCCGGCATAGCCTTCGCCGGCGAAGGTGTTCTTGCCGTCTTTGGAAATCGATACGTGAACGTGCATGCCCGAGCCGTTATCGCCGTACAGCGGCTTAGGCATGAAGGTAGCGGTGCGGCCATAGGCATCGGCAACGTTGTGCACGCAGTATTTCAGGGTTTGAACTTCGTCAGCCTTCTTCACCAGCGTGTTGAATTTCACGCCGATTTCGTTCTGGCCGGCAGTCGCCACTTCGTGGTGGTGAACTTCAACGGTCTGGCCCATTTCTTCCAGTGCGTTGCACATGGAAGTACGGATTTCATGGTCGAAGTCGAACGGTGGTACTGGGAAGTAGCCGCCTTTCACGCCTGGACGGTGGCCTTTGTTGCCGCCTTCCACGTCCTGGTCGGACATCCACGAGCCTTGCTCGGAGAAAATCTTGAACATGGAGCCGGAGATGTCGGATTTGAACTTCACCGAGTCGAAGATGAAGAACTCTGGCTCAGGGCCGAAGAATGCGGTGTCGCCGATACCGGTGGACTTCAGGTATTCCTCGGCACGGTGGGCGATGGCGCGTGGGTCGCGGTCATAGCCTTGCATGGTCGAAGGTTCGATGATGTCGCACACCAGGATCAGGGTCGGCTCTTCGGTGAATGGGTCGAGTACGGCGGTGCTGTCGTCTGGCAGCAGGATCATGTCGGAGGCTTCGATGCCTTTCCAGCCTGCGATGGAGGAACCGTCGAACATCTTGCCGACTTCGAAGAAGTCATCTTCCAGCGCATCGCGAGCCGGCATGGTCACGTGGTGCTGAGTGCCTTTTGTGTCCGTGAAGCGCAGATCAATCCATTTAACGTCATGATCTTTGATGAGTTGAACCGACTTCGACATGGTGTCCTCCGGGTGGCTTCGGGCTTGGGGTAGTGGAGTTAGCCCTTAGAATTTGGGTGATGCCGGCGCGGATACTCCGCCAAGGCAACCTGCCTCACAAGAGAGCAAATTGCATGCCAGTGCGCCAACATGGCCGTTTTGCCTCAAAATGGCCCCTATAACGGTGCAATCGGCAAAAACGGCATAAATCGCGCACTGCAATGTAGCGTTTATTTGTGCAAATGACCCGTTTTGGTGCATTGCGTATGCAATGCATATTAACTGGTTAAACCTTGAGCGATTTCCGCTATAATCCGCGCCCCCCTTTTTCAGCAGGCCCGGCGCGCGCTGTTTCCATGAAATTAATCGTTAAAGTCTTCCCCGAGATCACCATCAAAAGCCGACCGGTACGGACGCGTTTCATCCGTCAGTTGGCCAAGAACATCCGTGCCGTGCTCCGTGACCTGGACCCGGCTGTGGTGGTGAACGGCGTGTGGGACAACCTCGAGCTGGAAACCCGCATTACCGACGCCAAAGCCTTGAAGGACATGACCGAGCGCCTGAGCTGCATGCCGGGCATCGCGCATTTCCTGCAGGTGGATGAGTACCCGCTGGGCGACTTCGACGACATCACCGAAAAGTGCAAGCAGCACTACGGTAGTGCGCTTGAAGGCAAGATTTTTTCGGTGCGCTGCAAGCGTGCCGGCAAGCATCCGTTCAGCTCCATGGACATCGAGAAATACGTCGGCAGCAAGCTGCGTCGCGAGTGCGGTGCCGCTGGAATTTCCCTGAAAGCGCCACAAATTGAAGTGCGCATGGAAATTCGCGACCAACGGTTGTTCGTGATCCACAGCCAGCACAACAGCATCGGCGGCTACCCGCTGGGTGCCCTGGAACAGACCCTGGTATTGATGTCCGGCGGTTTCGATTCCACGGTTGCGGCCTACCAGATCATGCGTCGCGGCCTGATGAGCCACTTCTGCTTCTTCAACCTGGGCGGGCGTGCACATGAATTGGGCGTGATGGAAGTTGCGCACTTTATCTGGAAGAAATACGGCAGCTCCCAACGCGTGCTATTTGTAAGCGTACCGTTCGAGGAAGTGCTGGGCGAAATTCTCGGCAAAGTCGATAACAGTCATATGGGCGTAGTATTGAAGCGTATGATGTTGCGCGCTGCGTCCCGAATCGCCGATCAATTGCAGATCGACGCCCTGGTGACCGGCGAAGCGATTTCCCAGGTTTCCAGCCAGACGCTGCCTAACCTGTCGATCATTGACTGCGTGACCGAGAAGCTGGTGCTACGCCCGCTGATCGCCAGCCACAAGCAGGACATCATCGACCTGGCAGAGCAAATCGGCACCGCCGACTTTGCCAAGCATATGCCTGAATACTGCGGGGTCATTTCGGTGAACCCCAAGACTCACGCCAAGCGTCACCGCGTGGAGCATGAAGAAAAAGAATTCGACATGGCGATTCTGGAGCGTGCGCTCGAGAACGCCAAGCTGGTGCCAATCGATCGAGTGATCGACGAATTGGGCCAGGATGTGCAGATCGAAGAAGTCAGCGAAGCCCTGGCGGGCCAGATCGTCGTCGACATCCGTCATCCGGATGCCGCCGAAGATGAGCCGCTGGAAATCGCTGGCATCGACGTGCAAACGCTGCCGTTCTACGCACTGAACGCGCGTTTCAAGGAACTGGATAACAGCCGTCAGTACCTGTTGTATTGCGACAAAGGCGTGATGAGTCGCCTGCATGCCCACCATTTGCTCAGTGAGGGGCATGCCAATGTGCGCGTTTATCGACCGAGCTAAGAGCCCGGGGCTGTTTGCCTGTGGCCTGCGTCACCGGCCCCCCGACTCTGCCGTCAAGCTGTAACGGCAAGGCCTGACTCTACTGTTAATCGCTGCCACGACCTGTCAGCACACCGAATCCTCTGATCGAGATACACAAGTGATCGAAAATCTACGTAACATCGCCATCATTGCTCACGTTGACCATGGTAAAACCACCCTGGTAGACAAACTCCTGCGTCAATCCGGCACCCTGGAGCGCAACGAGCTCAACGACGAGCGCGTGATGGACTCCAACGACCAGGAAAAAGAGCGCGGTATTACCATCCTGGCAAAAAACACCGCTATCAACTGGAACGGCTACCACATCAACATCGTGGATACCCCGGGCCACGCCGACTTCGGCGGCGAAGTAGAGCGCGTAATGTCGATGGTTGACTCCGTTCTGCTGCTGGTTGACGCTCAAGACGGCCCTATGCCGCAAACCCGTTTCGTGACCAAGAAGGCTTTCGAAGCCGGCCTGCGTCCGATCGTGTGCATCAACAAGGTTGACCGTCCAGGCGCGCGTCCGGACTGGGTTCTGGACCAGATCTTCGATCTGTTCGACAACCTGGGTGCCACCGAAGAACAGCTGGACTTCCAAGTCATCTACGCTTCGGCCCTGAACGGTATTGCTGGTCTTGACCACACCGACATGGCTGAAGACATGACTCCGCTGTACCAGTCGATCGTCGACAACGTACCAGCACCGAAAGTCGACCGTGAAGGCCCGTTCCAGATGCAAATCTCGGCACTGGACTACAACAGCTTCCTGGGTGTTATCGGCGTTGGCCGTATCGCTCGTGGTAGCGTCAAGCCGAACACCCCGGTTGTCGCTATCGGCGCTGACGGCAAGAAGCGTAACGGTCGTATCCTGAAGCTGATGGGTCACCACGGCCTGCACCGCATCGACGTTGAAGAAGCTTTCGCTGGCGACATCGTATGCGTGAGCGGTATGGACTCGCTGTTCATCTCCGACACCCTGTGCCAGCCGGACAACGTCGAGGCGATGAAGCCTCTGACCGTTGACGAGCCAACCGTTTCCATGACCTTCCAGGTAAACGACTCGCCTTTCTGCGGTAAAGAAGGCAAGTTCGTGACCTCCCGTAACATCAAGGAGCGTCTGGACAAGGAGCTGCTGTACAACGTTGCTCTGCGCGTTGAAGAAGGCGACTCGGCTGACAAGTTCAAGGTCTCCGGCCGTGGTGAGCTGCACCTCTCGGTACTGATCGAAACCATGCGTCGCGAAGGCTTCGAAATGGGTGTTGGTCGTCCGGAAGTGATCATCCGTCAGGTTGACGGCGTGAAGCAGGAACCGTTCGAAAACGTCACCATCGACACCCCGGAAGAGTCCCAGGGCAAGGTCATGGAAGAGATGGGCCTGCGTAAGGGCGACCTGACCAACATGGTGCCGGATGGCAAAGGCCGTGTGCGTCTGGAATACAACATCCCTGCTCGTGGTCTGATCGGTTTCCGTAACCAGTTCCTGACCCTGACCAACGGTGCTGGCATCCTGACCTCGATCTTCGATCGCTACGACACCATGAAGTCCGGCGACATGTCCGGCCGTCAGAACGGTGTTCTGGTATCGGTAGAAACCGGCAAGGCGCTGACCTACTCCCTGGAAACCCTCCAGGCGCGTGGCAAGCTGTTCGTTGAACACGGTCAAGAGATCTACAACGGCCAGATCGTTGGTCTGAACAGCCGCGACAACGACATGGGCGTGAACCCAACCAAAGGCAAGAAGCTCGACAACATGCGTGCTTCGGGCAAAGACGAAACCATCGCTCTGGTTCCACCTGTTCGCTTCACCCTGGAACAGGCCCTGGAATTCATCCAGGACGACGAGCTGTGCGAAGTCACGCCTAAGTCGATCCGCCTGCGTAAGAAGATCCTGGACGAAGGCGAGCGTACCCGCGCTGCCAAGAAAGCCAAGAACTGAGTTAACTCAGGCTGAATGAAAAACGCCCCCGGTCGAAAGGCCGGGGGCGTTTTTTTATGCCTGCAGTTTGTGTGTTGTGATCGTTCCCACGCTCCGCGTGGGAACGCCGCTTGGGACGCTCCGCGTCCTGCTTTCAAGAGCGGACGCAGAGCGTCCACAGCTGCATTCCCACGCAGAGCGTGGGAACGATCAAAAACTTAGAACTTGTCGAGGGTCTTGAAGTTGGTCTCGCGCACCACTTCCTTGGGCTTATACGCGCAATACCCCGGCCGCGGCCCGATTTTCGGGTGGTTGCGGCACGTATCCGGGCGCTTGTCATAAATAGTGCAAAAGCGCGTCTTACGATCCAGGTACAGGCAGTCGTTGTTGCTCATGCGCTGCAGGGTAAAAATTTCGGACTTGTTGTTGTACCGCTCGACGATGCCTTCTTTCTGCAAACGCTTGGCGATGTTCTTCGGCGGATCGCCGCGCTCGAACTCATCGACGATGCCAATGCGGATCAGGTCCTTGATCTTCACCTCCACCGGCAGCGTGCAGCAGCTGGACACGCAGCCGCCGCACATATGGGCGGAATATTTCTGCCAGGTCTCTAGACGGTCGAGTTCCGCGGCGGCGATCAGTTGAGGCTTCATCAAGGTTCCAAGGTGGGGCGTTATCCGGGCGCGCGATCATACCGGGATTGGTGGTTTTTTGAACAATATTTTGCAGGTTTCAGCTCAAAGGTTTAGCCACGGTCTGATCGGGCACGACCCCTGCATCAAATTCAGCCCATGGCGAATGAGTTAAAAAACTGCCGAACCAGCACGTCTACCGTCTGTCAGACCGACTAGGCTCTAGCAACTCCTTCAATCTCGCCCGAGGTCGCACCGATGTCTCAGGAACCGCTTGCACGAGAAGCAGAGGTAGCCGCATTCCGCGATGCTGTCTTGACCAAACTCACCTACGCGGTGGGCAAGGACCCGGATCACGCCTTCGACCATGATTGGTTCGAAGCCATTGCGCTGGCCGCCCGCGACCAGATGGTCGATCACTGGATGGATCACACGCGACGTATTTATCGCAAAGGCCAGAAGCGCGTTTATTACCTGTCCCTGGAATTTCTCATTGGCCGGTTGCTCTACGACAGCCTGAGCAACCTGGGTGTGCTGGAGATCGCTCGCGAAGCGCTGTCGGAGCTGGGCGTGGATCTGGAACGCATCCGCCTGCTGGAGCCCGACGCGGCGCTCGGCAACGGTGGCCTGGGCCGGCTGGCGGCGTGCTTTATGGAAAGCATGTCGACGCTGGGCGTTGCCGGCCACGGTTACGGCATTCGTTATGAGCACGGCTTGTTCCGCCAGGCGATTGTCGACGGTTGGCAACAGGAACAGACCGAACGCTGGCTGGATTTCGGCAACCCTTGGGAGTTCGAGCGCGCCGAAGTGATTTACCCGATCGGCTTTGGCGGTAGCGTCGAAACCGTTGCGGACGCCTCCGGCAAGATGATCCAGGTATGGTCGCCCAACGAAACCGTGCGTGCTGTTGCCTATGACACGCCGGTCGTCGGTTGGCGCGGCGCCAGCGTCAACACCCTGCGCCTATGGCGTGCGCGGGCTGTAGAAGACCTGCATCTGGAGCGCTTCAACGCCGGTGACCACTTGGGCGCCGTCGCCGAGGTGGCCCGTGCCGAAAGCATCTCCCGAGTGCTTTACCCGGCTGACAGCACCGAAGCAGGGCAGGAACTGCGCCTGCGCCAGGAATATTTCTTCGTCTCCGCGTCCCTGCAGGATTTGCTGCGCCGCCACAAGAACATGCACGGTTCGGTGCTCAGCCTGGGCGAGCACGCCGCCATCCAGCTCAACGACACCCACCCGTCCATCGCCGTGGCCGAGTTGATGCGCCAACTGGTCGACCTGCACGATGTACCGTGGGAAGCCGCGTGGGATGTCACCGTCGAGACCCTTTCGTACACCAACCACACCTTGCTGCCCGAGGCCCTGGAAACCTGGCCTGTCGGTTTGATGGAGCGCATGCTGCCGCGGCACATGCAGATCATCTACCTGATCAACGCCCAGCACATCGACTCGCTGCGTGCCAAAGGCATCCACGACTTTGATGTCTTGCGCGCTGTGTCGCTGATCGAAGAAGACAACGGCCGCCGCGTGCGCATGGGCAACCTGGCATTCCTGGGCTCCCATAGCGTCAACGGCGTGTCCGGTTTGCATACCCAGCTAATGCGCAGCACGGTGTTCTCCGAACTGCACAAGCTCTACCCCGAGCGCATCAACAACAAAACCAACGGCATTACCTTCCGTCGCTGGTTGTACCAGGCCAACCCCAAGTTGACCGATATGCTGGTGGAAGCCCTGGGCCCGGATATTCTGGACCAGCCCGAGCAGCGTCTTATCGAGTTGGAACCCTTTGCCGAGAAACCGGCCTTCCGCAAAGCGTTCGCTGAACAGCGCCTGCACAGCAAGCGCGCACTGGCGCAGATCATCCATGAGCGCCTGGGCATTGCGATCAACCCGGCGGCGATGTTCGACGTGCAGGTCAAGCGCATCCATGAATACAAGCGCCAACTGCTCAACCTGCTGCACACTGTGGCGCTGTACCAGGCGATCCGTGCCGAGCCGGGCATCGATTGGGTGCCGCGGGTGAAGATCTTCGCGGGTAAGGCAGCGGCCAGTTATCACCAGGCCAAGCTGATCATCAAGCTGACCAACGACATCGCCCGCACCGTCAACAACGACCCGACCGTACGCGGCCTGCTCAAGGTGGTGTTCCTGCCCAACTACAACGTCAGCCTGGCGGAAAGCATCATTCCGGCAGCGGATTTGTCGGAGCAGATTTCCACGGCCGGCTTTGAGGCGTCGGGTACCAGCAACATGAAGTTCGGCCTCAACGGCGCGCTGACCATTGGCACCATGGACGGCGCCAACGTGGAGATGCACGAGCGGGTCGGCGCCGAGCACATGTTTATCTTTGGCCTCAGCGCCCAGCAGGTAGAAGCCCGCAAGCACGCCGGCGAGTTCAGCGCCGGGCCGGACATCGCCGCGTCCCATCGCTTGAACGACGTGCTGCAAGCGATCCGTGGTGGGGTATTTTCGCCGGATGACCCGGGCCGCTATGTGGGCCTGATCGATGGGCTGATCGACTACGATCGCTTCCTGGTGTGTGCCGACTTTGACGCCTACTGGGACGCGCAGGCGCGGGTCGAGGCGCATTGGCACGACTCCAAGGCCTGGTGGCGCTCGGCGGTGCTCAACACGGCGCGCATGGGGTGGTTCAGCTCTGACCGCACCATCCGCGAGTACGCCACCGAGATCTGGAAAGCCCTCGACTAACTGATACCCCTGTAGGAGCGAGCTTGCTCGCGAAGAACTCCAACGATAACGCGTGCTTGCTGAATGAACGCGGCGCGTGTGAGTTTTTCGCGAGCAAGCTCGCTCCTACAGAGGGCTATTGCGTTGGGTCGTGAACTCTATTGGCGTTAAATCCTCTGATTAGAGGAAATCAGCCCCGACTCGCGCTAAACTGCGCGGGTTTTTAGCCCCCCATTCTCCGGAGCCGTCCATGTCCCGCGTTACCTTGAGTCGCTATTTGATCGAGCAGACCCGCAGCAACAACACGCCTGCCGATCTGCGCTTCCTTATCGAAGTGGTGGCGCGTGCTTGCAAGGAAATCAGCCACGCCGTTTCCAAAGGCGCACTGGGCGGTGTCCTGGGCAGCATGGGCACTGAAAACGTGCAGGGCGAAGTGCAGAAGAAACTGGACGTTCTGTCCAACGAAATCCTGCTCGAAGCCAACGAATGGGGCGGCCACCTGGCCGGCATGGCGTCCGAAGAAATGGACAATGCCTACCAGATCCCAGGCAAATACCCGAAGGGCGCATACCTGCTGGTATTCGACCCACTGGACGGTTCGTCCAACATCGACATCAACGCACCGGTCGGCACCATCTTCTCGGTACTGCGTTGCCCCAACGAATACCTGAGCCAGAACGAAGCCCTGAACGAAAAGGCCTTCCTGCAGCCAGGCACCGAGCAGGTTGCTGCCGGCTATGCGATCTACGGCCCACAGACCATGCTGGTGCTGACCCTGGGCGACGGCGTCAAGGGCTTCACCCTGGACCGTGAAATGGGCAGCTTCGTGCTGACCCACGAAGACATTTCGATTCCTGCTTCTACCCAGGAATTTGCCATCAACATGTCCAACCAGCGCCACTGGGAAGAACCGGTGAAGCGCTACGTCAACGAGCTGATGGAAGGCGAAGAAGGCCCGCTGAAGAAGAACTTCAACATGCGCTGGGTGGCCGCGATGGTTGCCGACGTACACCGCATCCTGACCCGTGGTGGGCTGTTCATGTACCCACGCGACAGCCGCGAGCCGTCCAAGCCAGGCAAGCTGCGCCTGATGTACGAAGCCAACCCGATGTCGTTTTTGGTTGAACAGGCAGGCGGTGCGTCCACCGACGGCCACCAGCGCATCCTCGACATTCAGCCTGAAGGCCTGCACCAGCGTGTGGCGGTATTCCTGGGTTCGAAGGAAGAAGTTGAGCGCGTGACGGCCTATCACAAGAAGTAAGCCGTAACGAGCGGTGAGCCGCTGTATTGTGAGATGGATCACCGTTAAAGAAGCCCCGAAACGTTTCAGCGTTTTCGGGGCTTTTTTGTTTTCGCTCGTCGGGAACCAGACACCCCTTTTTCCTTCTAAGCTTCTGGCAGATACCCCAGCTGCTTTGTCTCTCCAGGAGCTTTTCCATGTCTATACGCCGTCTCGCCCTGCTGGCTTTTTGCGTGCTCTTAGCCGCTTGCAGCAAGGTCACCCAAGAAAACTACCAAAAGCTCTCGGCCGGCATGGCCAAGGCCGAGGTGGAGTCGTTGCTGGGTAAGCCAACCGATTGTTCCGGCGCACTGGGCATGTCCAGCTGCACCTGGGGCGATAAAAACAGCTTTATCAGCGTGCAGTACGCCGGTGACAAAGTTCTGATGTTTTCCGGGCAAGGCCTGAAGTAAACCGGGGCGCGAGCCTGCGGGAGAAGAAGAATGATGCGTTTTGTTTTGTTCCTTTGCGCCAGCCTGTTTTTGGCGGGCTGCGCCAGCCATTCTGGCGATGATCTGCAACCCAAGACTGCGAGCAACGTCAACCTCAAGCGTTACCAGGGCACCTGGTATGAGTTGGCCCGGTTGCCGATGTACTTCCAGCGCAACTGTGCGCAATCCGAAGCCCGCTACTCCTTGCTGCCTGATGGTGACATGTCGGTTTTCAACCGCTGCCTGACGCCTGAGTGGAAGTGGCAAGAGGCCAAAGGCACGGCAACGCCGCAGGTGCCAGGCAAGACCGACAAACTGTGGGTGGAATTCAATAACTGGTTTACATCGCTGTTGCCGGGCGTTGCCAAGGGCGACTACTGGGTGCTGTATGTCAGCGATGACTACAAGACCGCCATCGTCGGCAGCCCGAGCCGTCGCTATATGTGGATCCTGTCGCGCACGCCGACGGTGAGTGCCGATACCCGCGAAGACCTGCTGAGCAGGGCGCGACAGCAAGGCTATGACACCACGCGGTTGATCTGGCGCACGTCGGATAAGCAGATGGCGAAGACGTCTCAGTAATTTGCGGCCCCTCAATCAAATGTGGGAGCTGGCTTGCCTGCGATAGCATCAACCCGGTGTAACTGAAGCGCCGAGGTGTCTGTATCGCAGGCAAGCCAGCTCCCACAGTTGTTATGGGTTGGTCGTCAGTTCAGCAAGTCCTTCAGGACCTGGGTGAATGCCCGACTGCTGTCTTCTTCGCCAGCATGATGCCCATCTCGCACCACCCATTTGCCATTGACCAGTACATCGCGCACTTGCCGATCACCACCGGCAAATAGCCAGCGGTTGAGAATTCCATCCTCACTGGCCGTCGCCAAGTACGGGTCGCTACCGTCCAGCACTATCCAGTCCGCACGCTTGCCCACTTGCAGTCGACCAATCGGCTGGCCCAGCGCTTGTGCGCCACCGTCCAGCGCAGCATCGAACAGCGTGCGACCCACCATCGGCTGATCGCTGCGATACAGGCGGTTGCGCCGTTGATCGCGCAGGCGCTGGCCGTATTCCAGCCAACGCAGTTCTTCCACCACGCTCAGTGACACATGGCTGTCGGAACCGATGCCCATGCGGCCGCCCTGAGCGAGGAAGTCCACCGCCGGAAAAATCCCATCGCCCAGGTTGGCTTCGGTGGTCAGGCACAAACCGGCAATCGCTCGGCTGTTGGCCATGCGCGTGACTTCGTCGGCATCGGCATGGGTGGCATGCACCAGGCACCAGCGATCATCCACCTCGACATTGTCATACAGCCACTGCAACGGGCGCTTGCCGCTCCAGGCCAGGCAGTCGTCGACTTCTTTTTGCTGTTCGGCGATGTGGATATGCACGGGGCAGTTTTTGTCACTGGCGCCCAGCACGGTATGGATTTGTTCGGGGGTTACGGCGCGCAGGGAGTGGAAGCACAGGCCCAGTTGCTGCGCCGGTTGTGCCGCCAGAATGGGCTGCAGGCGTGCTTGCAGGTCCAGGTAGTGTTCCGTGCTGTTGATAAACCGTCGCTGGCCTTCATTCGGCGCTTGGCCACCAAAACCCGCGTGGGTGTAGAGCACCGGCAGCAAGGTCAGGCCGATCCCGCTGCTGGCGGCCGCCTGGCTGATCTGGCGGGACAGCTCCGTACGGTCGGCATAGGGCTGGCCGCTGAGATCGTGGTGCACGTAATGAAACTCGGCTACCGAGGTGTAGCCGGCCTTGAGCATTTCGATATACAGCTGACGGGCGATGACCTGTAACTGCTCGGGGTTGATCTTGCCGACCATGCGGTACATCAAGTCGCGCCAGGTCCAGAAACTGTCGTTGGGGTTGCCGGCCACTTCGGCCAAGCCCGCCATGGCGCGTTGGAAGGCATGGGAGTGCAGGTTCGGCATGCCCGCCAACACCGGGCCCCTGAGCCGTTCCGCGCCTTCTGCACTGGCATTGGGCTCAACCTTTGTCAGCAGGCCATCGGTGCTGACTTCAAGACGTACATCGTTGGCCCATCCATTAGGCAGAAGTGCGCGTTCGGCAAAGAAAGCGGACATGATCAAGGCACCCCGGTCGTGTGTTTATTTGTATATACATATACAGACGTTTGCCTGCTCGGTAAACTCCGGCAATCTATGCATCTTTTTCCCCTGCAAGGATTCCCTGTGCCGACTCCGCCCGCCAACTCTTCGCTGGCTGCCCACATGGACGAAAGTCCGGCGCCCTTGTATGCCCGCGTCAAACAGATGATCAGCCAGCAGATCCTCAACGGCAACTGGCCGCCCCATTACCGCGTGCCGTCGGAAAGCGAGCTGGTCAGCGAGTTGGGCTTCAGCCGCATGACCATCAACCGCGCCCTGCGCGAGCTGACCGCCGAAGGCTTGTTGGTGCGTATGCAGGGTGTGGGTACGTTTGTTGCCGAGCCGAAAAGCCAGTCGGCCCTGTTTGAAGTGCACAACATCGCCGATGAAATCGCCTCCCGCGGGCATCGGCACACTTGCCAGGTCATCACCCTGGGCGAAGAAGCTGCTGGTTCCGAGCGCGCCGTCGCCTTGGAAATGCGCGAAGGCGGGCGGGTGTTCCACTCGTTGATCGTGCATTACGAGAACGACATTCCTGTGCAAATCGAAGACCGTTTCGTCAACGCTCTGGTCGCGCCGGAATACCTGCAGCAGGACTTCACCCAGCAAACCCCGTATGCCTATTTGAACCAGGTCGCGCCGTTGACTGAGGGTGAGCATGTGGTTGAGGCGATTCTCGCCGATGCCGCCGAGTGCAAGTTGTTGCAGATCGAGCCGAGCGAGCCGTGCCTGTTGATTCGCCGACGCACCTGGTCGGGTCGCCAGCCGGTGACTGCGGCGCGGTTGATCCACCCCGGTTCCCGTCACAGCCTCGAAGGACGCTTCAGTAAATGAGTGAGATCAACGTCTGGCGCGCCGCCGACTACGTGCGCATGCCGTGGAAGAACGGCGGCGGCAGTACCGAAGAAATCAGTCGCGACGCCGGCACCGGCCTGGATGGATTTGGCTGGCGTTTGTCGATTGCTGATATCGCCGAGTCGGGTGGGTTCTCCACCTTCGCCGGTTACCAGCGCGTGATTACGGTGATCAAAGGCGCCGGCATGGTGCTGACCGTAGACGGTGAGGAGCAGCGCGGGTTGTTACCGTTGCAGCCGTTCGCGTTCAAGGGCGAAAGCCAGGTGTCATGCCGTTTGATCACCGGGCCGATCCGCGACTTCAATCTTATCTATTCGCCCGAGCGTTACCATGCACGCTTGCAGTGGGTGGATGGCGTGCAGCGGTTTTTCAGCACGGCGCAGACGCTGTTGGTGTTCAGCGTGGCGGATGAAGTGAAGGTGCTGGGCGAGAAGCTCGGCCACCATGATTGCCTGCAAGTGGACGGTAATACGGGCCTGCTGGATATCTCGGTCAGCGGCCGCAGCTGCGTAGTCGAACTGACCGCACGCGATTAAAAACTGTGGGAGCTGGCTTGCCTGCGATAGCGGTATATCAGTAGCTGATGCGCTGACTGACACACCGCTATCGCAGGCAAGCCAGCTCCCACCTTTGTTTTTGCATTGTTCACAAAATCTGTTTCCACTCCGCGCACCAATTTGTTACCGAATGCCCCAGCGTGACGCAAAGCTTCGCTGCCGTGACAAATTCCCCGCGCTGCAACAAACCTCCGTAAGAAATTTCATCAAGCTTTGAAGCCTTGATTTACAAGGCTCGCACGCCCCGTGAAAAAAATCCCAACCACTCCTGGCTAAAGTTGGCCGCTCGATTGCATATGCTTGTACATACAAGTAAAGATGTGTGCGTAAGACTTCGCACCATCCATGTTCGCGCATCGATCGCCGAGGAGTCCTAGCTGTGACCAAGCCTACAAAATACCGTGACGTCGAAATCCGCGCCGCCCGCGGTAACAAGCTCACCGCCAAAAGCTGGCTGACCGAAGCGCCGCTGCGCATGCTGATGAACAACCTCGACCCGCAAGTGGCCGAGAACCCCAAAGAACTGGTGGTGTACGGCGGTATCGGCCGTGCGGCGCGCAACTGGGAGTGCTACGACCAGATCGTCGAGAGCCTCACCAATCTGAACGACGACGAAACCCTGCTGGTGCAATCCGGTAAGCCGGTCGGCGTGTTCAAGACCCACAGCGACGCCCCGCGCGTGCTGATTGCCAACTCCAACCTGGTACCGCACTGGGCCAGTTGGGAGCATTTCAACGAACTGGATGCCAAGGGCCTGGCCATGTACGGCCAGATGACCGCCGGCAGCTGGATCTACATCGGCAGCCAGGGCATCGTTCAAGGCACCTACGAAACCTTCGTGGAAGCCGGCCGCCAGCATTACAACAGCGACCTGACCGGCCGTTGGGTGCTCACCGCCGGCCTCGGCGGCATGGGCGGCGCGCAGCCACTGGCCGCGACCCTGGCCGGCGCCTGCTCGCTGAACATCGAGTGCCAGCAAGTCAGCATCGACTTCCGCCTGAACAGCCGCTACGTCGACGAGCAGGCCACCGACCTCGACGACGCCCTGGCCCGTATCGCCAAGTACACCAAAGAAGGCAAGGCCATCTCCATCGCCCTGCTGGGCAACGCCGCCGAGATCCTGCCGGAACTGGTCAAGCGTGGCGTGCGCCCGGACATGGTCACCGACCAGACCAGCGCCCACGACCCACTCAACGGCTACCTGCCGGCCGGCTGGACCTGGGACGAATACCGCGCTCGCGCCAAGACCGAGCCGGCCGCCGTGATCAAGGCCGCCAAGCAGTCGATGGCCGTCCACGTCAAAGCCATGCTCGAATTCCAGAAGCAAGGCATCCCGACCTTCGACTACGGCAACAACATCCGCCAGATGGCCCAGGAAGAAGGCGTGGAAAACGCGTTCGACTTCCCAGGTTTCGTACCGGCTTACATCCGCCCACTGTTCTGCCGTGGCATCGGCCCGTTCCGTTGGGCGGCGCTGTCCGGCGACCCGCAAGACATCTACAAGACCGACGCCAAAGTCAAAGAACTGATCCCGGACGATGCCCACCTGCACAACTGGCTGGACATGGCCCGCGAGCGCATCAGCTTCCAGGGTCTGCCGGCACGTATCTGCTGGGTCGGCCTGGGCCAGCGTGCCAAGTTGGGCCTGGCGTTCAACGAAATGGTGCGCAGCGGCGAACTGTCCGCGCCGGTCGTGATCGGCCGTGACCACCTGGACTCCGGCTCGGTCGCCAGCCCGAACCGCGAAACCGAAGCCATGCAGGACGGCTCCGACGCTGTGTCCGACTGGCCACTGCTCAACGCCTTGCTCAACACCGCGAGCGGCGCCACCTGGGTCTCGCTGCACCACGGTGGCGGCGTGGGCATGGGCTTCTCCCAGCACTCGGGGATGGTGATTGTCTGCGACGGTACTGACGAAGCGGCCGAGCGGATTGCCCGCGTGCTGCACAACGACCCGGCGACCGGGGTGATGCGTCATGCGGATGCGGGTTACCAGATCGCTGTCGACTGCGCCAAGGAACAAGGCCTGAACCTGCCGATGATCAAGTAACTCAATGTGGGGTGGGCTTGTGTGGCGAGCAAGCTTGCTTGCGCTGGGGTGCGAAGCAGCCCCAAAAAGCCGGCTCCAGCTTCGCTGTCGAACGGGAGCAAGCTCCCTCGCCACAGCAAGCCAGCGCCCACAGAAGAGCAAGATGCATACAAAACAATCCATCAGAGGTTGAACAACATGGCTGCAAACGACACCACCCCGTTGATCGAGAAACGTTCGATCGACTACATCCCGGAAGCGGAAAGACATGGTCGTCTATTCAGTCAATTCACCCTGTGGATGGGTGCCAACCTGCAGATCACTGCGATTGTCACCGGGGCGTTGGCCGTGGTGCTGGGCGGTGATGTGTTCTGGTCGTTGATCGGCTTGCTCATCGGTCAACTGATCGGCGGTGGCGTCATGGCGCTGCATGCGGCGCAAGGGCCCAAGCTTGGCCTGCCGCAGATGATTTCCAGCCGGGTGCAGTTCGGCGTGTATGGCGCGGCCATTCCGATTGTGCTGGTGTGCTTGATGTACCTGGGTTTCACCGCCACCGGTACCGTGTTGTCGGGCCAGGCGCTGGGCCAGTTGTTCGGGGTCAGCGACAGCGTCGGCATCCTGATCTTCGCCAGTGTCATCGTGCTGGTCACGGTGCTGGGTTACCGAGTGATCCACTTCATCGGCCGGGTTGCCAGCCTGATTGGCGTGGTTGCCTTTGTGTACCTGTTCAGCCGCCTGATGAGCCAGACCGACGTTGGCGCGCTCCTGCAGATCCGCCACTTCAGCTGGAGCAGTTTTCTGCTGGCCGTGTCGCTGGCGGCCTCCTGGCAGATTGCGTTCGGCCCTTACGTGGCGGATTACTCGCGTTACCTGCCGAGCCACACGTCATCGGTTAAAACCTTTCTCGCTGCTGGCGCAGGTTCGGTCATCGGGGCCCAAGTGGCGATGGTCCTCGGCGTGTTTGCCGCGGCCATGTCCAACGGGCAGTTTGCCGGTCACGAGGTGGCGTACATCGTTGGCTTGAGCGGCACGGGGGCCACCGCTGCGTTGCTGTATTTCAGCATCGCGTTCGGCAAGGTCACCATCTCGACGCTCAATTCCTACGGCAGCTTCATGTGCATCGCCACTATCATCAGCGGCTTTCGTGGGCGTCTGGAAGTCACGCGTCTGCAGCGTCTGGTGTTCGTGTTGATGATCGTCGGCACGGCCACGCTGATCGCGTTGCTCGGCCAGCATTCGTTCCTCGGTGCATTCAAGTCGTTCATCCTGTTCCTGTTGGCGTTCTTTACGCCCTGGAGCGCGATCAACCTGGTGGATTACTACTGCATCACCCGCGAGCGTTATGACGTGCCGGCGCTGGCCGACCCGAACGGTCGCTACGGCCGCTGGAACCTGCTGGGCATCAGCGTCTATGTGTTCGGCGTACTGGTGCAGTTGCCGTTCATCTCCACCAAGTTCTACACCGGCCCCCTGGTGGCCGCGCTGGGTGATGTGGATATCTCCTGGATCATCGGCCTGGTACTGCCGGCGGCCCTGTATTACGTGTGTGCGAAAAAATGGCACGGCACGGTACCCGATCACCTGATCCTGCCAAAAGAGCAGGGCGCTTCACCCATAACAAACGAGCTGGCTGCACAAGCCTGATGGGACGTGGACAGGGCAGGACGCCTACTGACTGCCGTAATCCATTTCAAGATTGGGAGCGTCACAACAATGACTATGAATAAGACCTTGCTGGCTACTTTGTTCGCGGCTGGCGTGCTGGCAAGTGCCGGCGCCCAGGCGGCCGGTTGGTGCGAGTCGGGTAAACCGGTGAAATTCGCCGGCCTGAATTGGGAAAGCGGCATGTTGCTCACCGACATCCTGCAAACCGTGCTGGAAAAAGGCTACGACTGCAAAACCGACAGCTTGCCGGGCAATTCCATCACCATGGAAAACGCCCTGGGCAGCAACGACATCCAAGTGTTCGCCGAGGAGTGGGTAGGCCGCAGCGAGGTCTGGAACAAAGCCGAGAAGGCCGGCAAAGTCGTGGGCGTCGGGGCTCCGGTAGTCGGCGCGGTCGAAGGTTGGTACGTGCCGCGCTATGTGATCGAAGGCGACGCCAAGCGCAAGCTGGAAGCCAAGGCCCCGGACCTGAAAAGCATCGCCGACCTGGCCAAATACGCCTCGGTGTTCAAGGACCAGGAAGAGCCGTCCAAAGGCCGCTTCTACAACTGCCCGGCCGGCTGGACCTGCGAGCTGGACAACAGCGAAATGCTCAAGAGCTACGGCCTGGAAAGCACCTACACCAACTTCCGCCCGGGCACCGGCCCGGCGCTGGATGCGGCGGTGCTGTCGAGCTACAAGCGCGGCGAGCCGATCCTGTTCTACTACTGGTCACCCACACCGCTGATGGGCCAGGTCGACCTGGTCAAGTTGGAAGAGAAGCCCGGCGTGGACAAAACCGTGAGCATCAAGGTCGGCCTCTCCAAGACTTTCCACGAACAAGCCCCGGAGCTGGTGGCCGTGCTGGAAAAGGTCAACCTGCCCATCGACCTGCTGAACCAGAACCTGGGCCGCATGGCCAAGGAGCGGATCGAGTCGCCGAAACTGGCGAAAATATTCCTCAAGGAACATCCTGAAGTCTGGCACGCCTGGGTGAGCGAAGACGCAGCCAAGAAAATCGACGCGGCCTTGTAGGTCAAGTGTGCACGGCTACCCTCAAGGGTGGCCGGGCGGCTGGCCACAACCCACTGGATCGAGAGCACGATATGTTTCCTGAGAGCTTTACCTTTTCCATCGCCGACTGGGTCAACGGTTGGGTGGACGCACTGGTCACCAACTACGGCGATGTGTTCCGGCACATCTCCGATACGCTGCTGTGGGCCATCGTCAACCTGGAAGGCCTGCTGCGCGCAGCGCCCTGGTGGCTGATGCTGGCCATCGTCGGGGGCATCGCCTGGCACGCCACACGCAAGGTGGTGACCACGGCGGTGATCGTCGGTTTGCTGTTCCTGGTGGGCGCCGTTGGCCTGTGGGACAAGCTGATGCAAACCCTGGCATTGATGATGGTGGCCACGGTGATTTCGGTGTTGATCGGCATCCCCCTGGGTATCTTGTCGGCGCGCAGTAATCGCCTGCGTTCGGTGCTGATGCCGCTGCTGGACATCATGCAAACCATGCCCAGCTTCGTGTACCTGATCCCGGTGCTGATGCTGTTCGGCCTGGGCAAGGTCCCGGCGATTTTCGCTACGGTGATCTACGCCGCGCCGCCGCTGATTCGCCTGACAGACTTGGGTATTCGCCAGGTCGATGGCGAGGTCATGGAAGCCATCAACGCCTTCGGCGCCAACCGCTGGCAGCAACTGTTCGGCGTGCAATTGCCGCTGGCGCTGCCAAGCATCATGGCCGGGATCAACCAGACCACCATGATGGCGCTGTCGATGGTGGTGATCGCCTCGATGATCGGTGCCCGTGGCTTGGGTGAAGACGTGCTCGTCGGCATCCAGACCCTCAACGTTGGCCGTGGCCTTGAAGCCGGGCTGGCGATCGTGATTCTTGCAGTGGTCATCGACCGCATTACCCAGGCTTATGGCCGCCCACGGCATGAGGCGAGCAAATGACGACTGTCAGCAAAATCGAAGTCAAAAACGTCTTCAAGATTTTCGGCGCACGCGCCCAGGATGCGCTGGCCATGGTCGGCCAGGGCAAGACCAAAGACCAGGTACTGGCCGAGACCGGTTGCGTGGTCGGTGTGAATGACCTGTCCCTGAGCATCGGCACCGGTGAGATCTTTGTGATCATGGGCTTGTCGGGTTCGGGCAAATCCACCCTGGTGCGCCACTTCAACCGCCTGATCGACCCCACCAGCGGCGCGATCCTGGTGGATGGCGAAGACATCCTGCAACTGGACATGGAAGCCCTGCGCCAATTCCGTCGGCACAAGATCAGCATGGTGTTCCAGAGCTTCGGCCTGCTGCCGCACAAGAGCGTGCTCGACAACGTTGCCTACGGCCTGAAAGTGCGTGGCGAAACCAAGCAAGTCTGCGCCGAACGTGCGTTGCACTGGATCGAAACCGTGGGCCTCAAAGGCTACGAAAACAAATACCCCCACCAGCTGTCCGGTGGCATGCGCCAGCGCGTGGGCCTGGCCCGCGCCTTGGCGGCCGACACCGACATCATCCTGATGGACGAAGCCTTCAGCGCCCTCGACCCGTTGATCCGCGCCGAGATGCAGGATCAGTTGCTCGAGCTGCAAAAGACCCTGCACAAGACCATCGTGTTCATCACCCACGACCTCGACGAGGCCGTGCGCATCGGCAACCGCATTGCGATCCTCAAGGACGGCAAGCTGATCCAGGTCGGCACGCCGCGAGAGATTCTGCACTCGCCGGCGGATGAGTATGTGGACCGCTTTGTTCAGCGGCGGGCGGCGGTGGTCTGATCCGGGCTTGAACGTTCTCACGCTCCGCGTGGGAACGCATTTCGTGACGCTCCGCGTCACTTGGGGGGACGCAGAGCGTCCCAGGCGGCGTACCCACGCAGAGCGTGGGAACGATCAATGCTGCCTAAGAATTGAAGAAGGTATGAAGATGTCCCAGGCAACCAAAATCATCATCGCCGACACCCCCATGCGCTGGCAGGACGTCACCGCCGTCGCCCGCCACGGCGCCATGCTCGAACTGTCGGGCCACGCCTGGGCGCGTATCGACAATGCCCAGGCCATCGTGCAGCGCATCGTCGCCAGCGGCGAGCGTGCCTATGGTGTCAACACCGGCCTGGGCGCGTTGTGCAACGTCTCGCTCAAGACCGAGCAACTGAGCCAACTGTCGCGCAATACGCTGTTGAGCCACGCCTGCGGCGTCGGCCCGGTGCTCAGCGATGAGCAAACCCGTGCGATCATCTGCGCGGCGATCATCAACTACAGCCACGGCAAATCCGGCCTGCATCCGCAGGTGGTGCACGCGCTGCTGGCGCTGCTCAACCACGGCATCACCCCGCAAGTACCGTCCCAAGGCTCGGTGGGGTATCTGACCCACATGGCCCATATCGGCGTGGCCCTGCTGGGCGTTGGTAATGTGAGTTATCGCGGCCAGATCGTCACGGCGCAACACGCGTTGCAGGCTGAAGGCTTGCAGCCGGTGGTGCTCGGCGCCAAGGACGGCCTGTGCCTGGTCAACGGCACGCCGTGCATGACCGGCCTGAGCTGCCTGGCCCTGGCCGACGCGCATCACTTGCTGCAGTGGGCCGACGTGATCGGTGCCATGAGCTTCGAAGCCCAGCGCGGCCAGATCGACGCCTTTGACGAAGAAATCATTGCTCTCAAACCGCATCCTGGCATGCAGCAAGTGGGTATCAACCTGCGTGCCCTGCTCGATGGCAGTGAGGTGATTGCCAGCAGCAAGGGTATTCGCACCCAGGACGCCTTGAGTATTCGCTCGATCCCGCAGATTCACGGCGCGGCCCGCGACCAGGTGGAACACGCCACGCGCCAGATCGAGACCGAACTCAACAGCGCCACCGACAACCCGCTGGTGCTGGGCACCCCAGACAGCTACCGCGTGGTGTCCCAGGCCAACCCCCACGGACAGTCCGTCGCGTTGGCGGCCGACATGCTCGCCATCGCCATGGCCGAGATCGGTTCGGTGGCCGAGCGTCGCCTGGACCGCCTGGTCAACCCGCATGTCAGCGGCCTGCCTGCCTTCCTGGTGAGTAACCCGGGCGTCAACTCCGGAATGATGATCGTGCAGTACGTCGCCGCGTCCTTGTGCGGGCAGAACCGCCAGTTGGCGCAACCGGCCGTGCTCGACAACTTCGTCACCTCGGGCCTGCAGGAAGACCACTTGAGCATGGGCACCAACGCCGCGCTCAAGTTGCACCAGGTGCTGGCCAACGTCACCCAGATTCTTGCCATCGAGTACCTGCTGGCGGCCCAGGCTTTCGAGTTTCTCAAGGACCAGCGCTTCGGCGCCGGTACCGACCGCGCCTGGCGTTTGCTGCGCGAAGTGGTCCCTGCGTATGAACAGGACCGCTGGCTGGCGCCGGATATTGCCGCCGCTGCCCAATTGCTTAAAGACACTGCTTTACCGAATTTGCACTGAACACCTAAGAACAATTCACAAGGAGTATGAATGTGACTGCGCTAAACCTGATTCCAGGCCAACTGAGCCTCGCCCAACTGCGTGCCATCTACCAGCAGCCAGTAACCCTCAGCCTGGATGACAGCGCCTCGGCCCAGATCGAAGCCAGCGTTGCCTGTGTGGAGCAGATTCTCGCCGAGAACCGCACCGCCTACGGCATCAACACCGGTTTTGGCCTGTTGGCATCGACCCGCATCGCCAGCGAAGACCTGGAAAACCTCCAGCGTTCGCTGGTGCTGTCCCACGCCGCCGGCGTCGGTGAGCCGATCAGCGATGCACTGGTGCGACTGGTCATGGTGCTCAAGGTCAACAGCCTGAGCCGTGGCTTCTCCGGGATTCGTCGCCAGGTGATCGACGCGCTGATCGCGCTGATCAACGCCGAGGTGTACCCGCACATTCCGCTCAAGGGGTCAGTGGGTGCTTCCGGTGACCTGGCGCCGCTGGCGCACATGTCCCTGGTACTGCTTGGCGAAGGCAAGGCGCGTTACAAGGGCGAATGGCTGGAAGCCACCGAGGCACTGAAAATCGCCGGCCTCACCCCGCTGACCCTGGCCGCCAAAGAAGGCCTGGCGCTGCTCAACGGCACCCAGGTGTCCACGGCCTATGCCCTGCGTGGCCTGTTCGAAGGCGAAGACCTGTTCGCCGCTGCCCTCGCTTGCGGCGGCCTCACTGTGGAAGCGGTACTGGGTTCGCGTTCGCCGTTCGATGCGCGTATTCATGCGGCGCGTGGCCAGCGTGGCCAGATCGACTCGGCAGCGGCCTATCGTGACCTGCTCGGTGAGAGCAGCCAGGTGTCCCAATCGCACCAGAACTGCGACAAGGTGCAAGACCCGTATTCCCTGCGTTGCCAGCCGCAGGTCATGGGTGCATGCCTGACTCAATTGCGCCAGGCCGCCGAGGTGCTGGTGGTAGAAGCCAACGCAGTGTCGGATAACCCGTTGGTATTTGCCGCCGAAGGCGATGTGATTTCCGGCGGCAACTTCCACGCCGAACCGGTGGCCATGGCCGCCGATAACATGGCCCTGGCGATTGCCGAAATCGGCTCGCTGAGCGAGCGTCGTATCTCGTTGATGATGGACAAACACATGTCGCAACTGCCGCCGTTTCTGGTGGGCAATGGCGGGGTGAACTCCGGTTTCATGATCGCCCAGGTGACCGCTGCCGCGCTCGCCAGCGAGAACAAGGCGCTGGCCCATCCCCATAGCGTCGACAGCTTGCCGACTTCGGCCAACCAGGAAGACCACGTGTCCATGGCACCGGCTGCGGGCAAGCGTTTGTGGGAAATGGCCGAAAACACCCGGGGCATCCTCGCGGTGGAATGGCTCGCGGCGTGCCAGGGCCTGGACCTGCGCGACGGCCTGAAGACCTCGCCCAAGCTGGAAAAAGCCCGTGGCATCCTGCGCGACAAGGTGGCGTTCTATGACAAGGACCGCTTCTTCGCCCCGGACATCAACGCCGCCAGCGAACTGCTCGCCAGCCGCTGCCTGAATGAGCTGGTGCCGGCCAAGTTGCTGCCAAGCCTCTGACCGCGACTCGGTCTGTGCCTGATCATTCCCACGCTCCGCGTGGGAATGCATCCTGTGACGCTCTGCGTCACCGCTCTAAAAGCGGACGCGGAGCGTCCAGGTCGGAGTTCCCACGCCGAGCGTGGGAACGATCTTCTCCTCATAAGAATAATTAGGGACGAGAAATGCACCAGCCAGAAAAAGGTTTGAAACGCGGGCTCAACGCCCGACATATTCGCTTCATGGCCCTCGGTTCCGCGATCGGCACCGGGCTGTTCTATGGCTCTGCCTCCGCCATCCAAATGGCCGGTCCTGCCGTGCTGCTGGCCTACCTGATCGGCGGCGCTGCTGTATTCATGGTGATGCGCGCCCTCGGTGAGATGGCCGTGCACAACCCGGTGTCTGGCTCCTTCGGCCACTACGCCAGCACCTACCTGGGGCCCATGGCCGGGTTTATCCTCGGCTGGACCTACGCCTTTGAAATGATCATCGTCTGCCTCGCCGACGTCACCGCGTTCGGCATCTACATGGGCTTCTGGTTTCCCGAAGTGGCCCGTTGGGTCTGGGTGCTGGGCATCGTATTCCTGATCGGCGGCCTGAACCTGTGCAACGTCAAAGTCTTTGGCGAGATGGAGTTCTGGCTGTCGTTGCTCAAGGTCGGTGCCATTGTGGCGATGATCCTCGGCGGTTTTGGCATCATGCTGTTTGGTATTCACTCGGCAGGCGAAACCCAGGCCAGTGGCTTGAGCAATCTGTGGGCCCACGGCGGCTTCATGCCCAACGGCATCGGTGGGCTGATCGCCTCGTTTGCGGTGGTGATGTTTGCCTTTGGTGGCATCGAAATCATCGGCATCACCGCCGGTGAAGCCAAGGACCCACAGCGGGTGATCCCCAAGGCGATCAACGCTGTGCCGCTGCGTATCCTGCTGTTCTACGTGCTCACCCTGTTCGTGTTGATGGCCATCTACCCGTGGCCGCAGATCGGCAGCCAGGGCAGCCCGTTCGTGCAGATCTTCAGCAACCTGGGGATTGGCTCGGCGGCGACCATCCTCAACATCGTGGTGATCTCGGCGGCGGTGTCGGCGATCAACAGCGACATTTTCGGCGCCGGGCGCATGATGTACGGCCTGGCTCAACAAGGGCAGGCGCCCAAGGGCTTCGCGCAATTGTCCAAACAAGGCGTGCCATGGATGACCGTGGTGGTCATGGGCGCCGCCTTGCTCGGCGGTGTGGTACTCAACTACCTGATCCCGGAAAACGTGTTCTTGCTGATCGCCTCGATTGCCACCTTCGCCACCGTGTGGGTATGGCTGATGATCCTGTTTACCCAGGTCGCCATGCGCCGCTCGATGACCAAGGCGCAGATCGCCGAACTGAAATTCCCGGTACCGTTCTGGCCTTATGCGCCGGCGGCGGCCATTGTGTTCATGCTGTTTGTGTTTGGTGTACTCGGTTACTTCCCGGATACCCAGGCGGCGTTGATGGTAGGCGCCGTGTGGATCGTGCTGCTGATCATCGCCTACTGGCTGTGGGTCAAGCCTGCCGCCGGGCAAACGGCCAAGGTCGATTACGACCCGGTTTTGTCTCATCGATAACTTAGGGAGGCGTTGATGAAAACGCTTTGGCAACACTGCCACGTCGCAACCATGGCCAACGGCAAATACTCGATCATCGAGGATGCCGCCATGGTGACTGCCGGCTCGCTCATCGAGTGGGTCGGCCCCCGCAGCCAGGCGCCAACCGCGGATTACGCCCAGGTGCATGACCTGCAAGGCGCGTGGGTCACTCCCGGGCTGATCGATTGCCACACCCATACGGTGTTCGGTGGCAATCGCAGCGGCGAATTCGAGCAGCGCCTCGAAGGTGTCAGCTACGCCGAGATCGCGGCCAAGGGCGGCGGCATTGCCAGCACTGTGCGCGCAACCCGTGCGGCGAGCGAAGATGAGCTGTTCTTGTGCGCTGAAAAGCGCCTGCGCAGTTTGCTGCGTGACGGCGTGACCACGGTGGAAATCAAGTCCGGCTACGGCCTGGACCTGGCCAACGAACGCAAGATGTTGCGCGTGGTCCGGCGCCTGGGTGAAGCGCTGCCGGTCAGCGTGCGCGCCACCTGCCTGGCCGCCCACGCGTTACCGCCGGAGTACAAGGACCGCGCCGACGATTACATCGAGCACATCTGCAGCCAGATGCTGCCGGCCCTGGCCGCTGAGGGGTTGGTGGATGCGGTCGATGCCTTCTGTGAATACCTGGCATTTTCCCCCGAGCAGGTTGAGCGGGTATTCAAGGTCGCCCAGCAACTTGGCTTGCCGGTGAAGCTGCACGCCGAGCAACTCTCGTCGTTGCATGGCTCAAGCCTGGCGGCGCGCTACCACGCGTTGTCGGCCGACCACCTGGAATTCATGACTGAAGAAGACGCCATCGCCATGGCTGCGGCCGGTACCGTCGCCGTGCTATTGCCGGGCGCGTTCTACTTCCTGCGTGAAACCCAGTTGCCGCCCATGGACGCCCTGCGCAAACACGGCGTGAAGATCGCCATCGCCAGCGACCTCAACCCCGGCACATCACCGGCGCTGTCGGTGCGGCTGATGCTGAACATGGCCTGCACCCTGTTCCGCATGACCCCGGAAGAAGCCCTGGCCGGCGCCACGCAACACGCGGCCACCGCGTTGGGCCTGGGCGATACCCATGGTTCCCTGGAAGTGGGCAAGGTCGCGGATTTTGTCGCCTGGCAGATCGATCGCCCCGCCGACCTGGCCTACTGGCTGGGTGGCGAACTGGATAAACGCGTCGTGCGCCACGGCGTCGACGTCACTGTTTGAGAGGATGCAGTTGTGGATAAGGTTCTGACATTCAAACAAGGCCGCGTGCCGCTGCTGATCAGCATGCCCCACGCCGGCCTGCGGCTCACCCCTGCGGTCGAGGCCGGGTTGATCCCCGAGGCGCAAAGCCTGCCGGATACCGATTGGCATATCCCGCTGTTGTATGACTTTGCCGAAGAGCTGGGCGCCAGCACCCTGGCGGCGGAGTACTCGCGGTTTGTCATCGACCTCAACCGGCCCTCCGACAACGCGCCGCTGTATGCCGGTGCTACTACCGGCTTGTACCCAGAGACGCTGTTCGATGGCGTGCCGTTGTTCCGTGAAGGGCAAACGCCCTCCGACGAAGAGCGGGCCAGCTACCTGCAAAAAATCTGGGGGCCGTACCACCGCCAACTGCAAGAAGAACTGGCACGCCTCAAGGCCGAGTTCGGTTATGCGTTGCTGTTCGATGCGCACTCGATCCGCTCGTTGATCCCGCACCTGTTTGACGGCAAATTGCCGGACTTCAATTTGGGTACCTTCAACGGCGCTGCGTGCGACCCGCAGCTGGCCAGCCAGCTGGAAGCCATCTGCGCTCAGCATCCGCAATATACCCATGTGCTGAACGGGCGCTTCAAGGGCGGCCATATCACCCGTCACTACGGCAACCCGGCGCAGGATATTCATGCGGTGCAGCTGGAGTTGTGCCAGAGCACCTATATGGAGGAGTTCGAGCCGTTCCGTTATCGCCATGATTTGGCCGAGCCGACGCAGGTGGTGTTGAGGCAGTTGCTGGAAGGGCTGTTGGCTTGGGGGCAGAAGCACTACCGGTAATTGTTGGTGCTGCTGCAATAGCTTTCGCGAGCAAGCCCGCTTGACCGCGCTCTATCATGAGAATGCGCTCGAGATGTGGGAGCTGGCTTGCCTGCGACAACGGGGGTTCAGCAACACTTTTATCAACTGACACACCGCCATCCCGGCAAAGGGCTGGCCCACGGTTGTTTGCGGGCACGCGGCCAGGTGCCGGAGGTGGATCGGCTGTATGACTATCTGCTTGGTTACCTGAGGCGCGAACTGCTGACACAGGTCTAAGTGCTCAAGGACATGCTCATTGCACAATTCGGGTTTATGATGCCAGACGGCAAAATAATAGACGTCCCCCCAGGGATGAACCCGACACCCTACGGAGCACGCAATGCAGACTTGGTACCCGCAGATCAAACCCTACGCCCGGCACGATCTGGCTGTCGATGACACCCACACCCTGTACGTCGATGAAAGTGGCTCCCCCGAAGGCTTGCCTGTCGTGTTCATCCATGGAGGCCCCGGCTCCGGTTGCGACGCCCAGAGCCGCTGCTATTTCGACCCGAACCTCTACCATATTGTCACCTTCGACCAGCGTGGCTGCGGCCGCTCTACGCCAAGGGCCAGTCTCGAGAACAACACCACCTGGGATCTGGTCGCCGACCTTGAGCGCATCCGCGAGCACCTGGGCATCGACAAATGGGTGCTGTTCGGCGGTTCCTGGGGTTCGACCCTGGCCCTGGCCTACGCGCAAACCCACCCCGAGCGCGTGCATGGCCTGATCGTGCGCGGCATCTTCCTCGCCCGCCCGCAGGATATTCGCTGGTTCTACCAGGAGGGCGCGAGCCGCCTGTTCCCGGACTACTGGCAGGACTATGTGGCACCCATCCCGGTGGAAGAGCGCCACGATATGATTGCCGCTTACCACAAGCGCCTGACCGGCAACGACCAGATCGCCCAGATGCATGCGGCCAAAGCCTGGTCGGGCTGGGAAGGCCGTATGTTGGGCCTGTGCCCGAGCCCGCAGCATGTGGAACGGTTTTCCGAGCCGCAGCGCGCCTTGTCCATCGCACGTATCGAATGCCATTACTTCACCAACAACTCCTTCCTGGAACCCAACCAGCTGATTCGCGATATGCACAAGATCGCCCATCTGCCTGGCGTCATCATCCATGGCCGCTACGATATGATCTGCACGCTGGATAACGCTTGGGAGCTGCATCAGGCCTGGCCCAACAGCGAGTTGCAGGTGATCCGCGAAGCAGGGCACGCGGCGTCCGAGCCGGGCATCACCGACGCACTGGTGCGTGCGACCGGCGAAATGGCCCGGCGCCTGCTCGACCTGCCGCCTGAAGAAGCATGAAGGGCTTGTTGCAGCGGGTGCGTGGCGCCCGGGTTGAGGTCGCAGGGGAGGTGATAGGCTCGATTGACCAGGGTTTGCTGGTGCTGGTGGCCGTCGAGCCTTCAGATACGCCCGAAAGCGCCGACAAACTGCTGCACAAGCTGCTTAACTATCGGGTGTTCAGTGACGAGGAGGGCAAGATGAACCTGTCCCTCAAGGACATCGGCGGCGGTTTGCTGCTGGTGTCGCAGTTCACCCTGGCGGCGGATACCAAAAGCGGGCTACGGCCCAGCTTCTCCACAGCGGCTCCTCCGGCCCTGGGAGCGGCGCTTTTTGAGCACTTGTTGTTACAAGCGCAACAATTGCATGGCAAGGTGGCGTCGGGGCGTTTTGGCGCGGATATGCAGGTGCACTTGGTCAATGATGGCCCTGTGACCTTCCTCTTACAGACATGAATGTATGAAAAACGACGTTAATGCCTAAAAACGCAGGGTTTCGCTACAAATACTTCACTGTCCCTGATGCGTTGTCTCGCGGGCTACTAGATAATCGCGCGCTACGGGGATCAGCGTTGTTTGGTCCATTTTTGACTTAGGTAGAGCCTTGTCCGACAACCGCATGGGGAATCATTTCGCCCCAGAGGAGTCGGAACATTGCTCGCCAACCTGGCATATAGATAGCTGGCCGTTGGTTTTTTGATCTGTTTTCGGCGAGGGTTGCTCGTGATTGTTAGTCCCTGTAATGCACCAAAATTGTCTGCCAAACGGTTACGAAACGCACTGGTGACGGGCTCTGCCCTGTTTTGCCTGTTCGGCGCGGGTCAACTGTGGGCGTTCAGTCTGGATGATGTGTCGGCCAAGGCAAAAGAGCTGGCTGGGCAGAAATACGAAGCTCCGCGCAGCAATTTGCCGAACGAATTCCGCGAAATGAAATTCGCTGACTACCAGAAGATTCGTTTCCGCAATGAAAAAGCCGAGTGGGCCGATCAGAACACCCCGTTCAAGCTGTCCTTCTATCACCAGGGGATGCATTTCGACACCCCGGTGAAAATCAACGAAGTCACCGCCGACAGCGTGCATGAAATCAAGTACGACCCGACGCGTTTCGATTTCGGCGACGTGAAATTTGATCCTAAAGCCACCGAACAGCTGGGTTACGCCGGTTTCCGTGTGCTTTTCCCGATCAACAAGGCCGACAAGCAAGACGAAATCATGACCATGCTCGGCGCCAGCTATTTCCGCGTCGTGGGCAAGGATCAGGTGTACGGCTTGTCTGCCCGTGGCATGGCGATCGACACCGCGTTGCCGTCTGGCGAAGAATTCCCGCGTTTCACCGAGTTCTGGATCGAGCGTCCAAAGCCGGGTGACAAGCACCTGGTGATTTTCGCGCTGCTGGATTCGCCACGCGCCACTGGCGCTTATCGCCTGATCCTGCGTCCTGGCACCGACACCGTAGTGGACGTCAAATCCCAGATGTTCCTGCGTGACAAGGTCAGCAAGCTGGGCGTTGCGCCGTTGACCTCGATGTTCCTGTTCGGCGCCAACCAGCCGTCCAAGGTCCTCAACTACCGCCGCGAGCTCCACGATTCCAGCGGCCTGTCGATTCACGCCGGCAATGGCGAGTGGATCTGGCGTCCGCTGAACAACCCTAAACACCTGTCGGTCAGCAACTTCAGCGTCGAGAACCCGCGTGGGTTCGGCCTGCTGCAACGTGGCCGCAACTTCAGCCACTACGAAGACCTGGACGACAACTACGACAAGCGCCCAAGCGCCTGGATCGAGCCTGAAGGTGACTGGGGCAAAGGCTCTGTCGACCTGGTCGAGATCCCGACCGCCGATGAAACCAACGACAACATCGTGGCGTTCTGGAGCCCGGCCGAACTGCCGGAAGTCGGCAAGCCGCTGGACGTGGCCTACCGCCTGCACTGGACACTGGACGACGCGGCCTTCCATTCGCCGGACAGTGCCTGGGTCAAGCAGACCCTGCGCTCCACGGGTGATGTGAAGCAATCGAACCTGATCCGTCAGCCGGATGGCAGCGTGGCCTACCTGGTGGACTTCGAGGGCCCGTCCCTGAAGAAACTGCTGCCGGACGCCCCGGTGCGTAGCCAGGTGAGTGTGGGTGATAACGCTGAACTGGTTGAAAACAGCGTGCGCTACAACGAACACACCAAAGGCTGGCGCCTGACCCTGCGTATGAAGATCAAGGACGCAAGCAAGCCGACCGAAATGCGTGCGGCACTGGTGCAGGATATCGTGCAGCCTGAGGCTGAGTCGGTTTCCAACCATGTGCTCAAGGCCGACAAAGTCGTGGCCAAGCAGCATGAGAAACAGGCCAAGAAAGACGCCAAGGACAAGGAAGCCAAACAGCCTGAGGCTGCCCCAGCCACACCGGAGCCGATCAAGACCGAGCAAGTCCTGACCGAAACCTGGAGCTATCAGTTGCCTGCCGATGAGTAATTCTCAAGTCAAGCCAGAGACTCTGTCCGAGTACCTGGCGCATCTACCCATGACGGCTGAGCAGCGCGCCGAGCTGGCGGGCTGCAAGTCCTTCAGCGAGCTGCACGAACGTCTGTCGTCCAAGACCTTCGACGCACCGACCGACGCTGCCCAAGCGTCGGTTGGCCGCCGCTTGACCCTCAACAGCGCCGAAGAGCTGCAAGACGCCGAGATGCTGGCGCTCGATGCCAGCGGTCGTGTGTGCCTCAAGGCCACGCCGCCGATCCGTCGGACCAAAGTGGTGCCCGAGCCTTGGCGCACCAACATCCTGGTGCGCGGTTGGCGCCGGATGACCGGGCGCACCAACCCGCCCAAGCCACCGAAAGACGAGCGGGTGCTGCCGGCTGCGCGCTGGCGTACCGTGGGCTCGATCCGTCGTTACATCCTGTTGGTGCTGATGCTGGGCCAGACCATCGTGGCCGGCTGGTACATGAAAGGCATCATGCCGTACCAGGGCTGGTCGCTGGTCGACTTCGACGAGATCCGCAACCAGACCCTGCTGCAAACCGCTACCCAGGTACTGCCTTACGCGCTGCAAACCAGCATCCTGATCATGTTCGGGATTCTGTTCTGCTGGGTGTCGGCCGGTTTCTGGACTGCGCTCATGGGTTTCCTGGAGCTGCTGACCGGTCACGATAAATATCGTATCTCCGGTAAAAGTGCCGGTGACGAGCCGATTCCAAAAGATGCGCGCACCGCCCTGGTGATGCCGATCTGTAACGAAGACGTGCCGCGTGTATTCGCCGGTTTGCGTGCGACGTTCGAATCGGTGGCCGCAACCGGTGACCTGGACCGCTTCGATTTCTTCGTGCTCAGCGACAGTAACGACGCCGACATCTGCATCGCCGAACAGCAAGCCTGGCTCGACGTATGCCGCGAAGCGGGTGGTTTCGGCAAGATCTTCTATCGCCGTCGTCGCCGTCGCGTAAAGCGCAAGAGCGGCAACCTCGACGACTTCTGCCGTCGTTGGGGCGGTGACTACAAGTACATGGTCGTTCTTGACGCTGACTCTGTGATGAGCGGCGAGTGCCTGACCAGCCTGGTGCGCCTGATGGAAGCCACGCCGGATGCCGGGATTATCCAGACCGCGCCGCGTGCGTCGGGCATGGACACCCTGTATGCGCGTATGCAGCAGTTCGCCACTCGCGTCTATGGCCCGTTGTTTACCGCCGGCCTGCACTTCTGGCAGTTGGGTGAATCCCACTACTGGGGCCACAACGCCATTATCCGTATGAAGCCGTTTATCGAGCACTGCGCCCTGGCGCCGCTGCCCGGTAAAGGCGCGTTTGCCGGTGCGATCCTCTCCCACGACTTCGTTGAAGCCGCGCTGATGCGCCGTGCCGGCTGGGGCGTGTGGATTGCCTACGACCTGCCGGGCAGCTACGAAGAACTGCCGCCGAACCTGCTGGACGAACTCAAGCGTGACCGTCGCTGGTGCCACGGTAACCTGATGAACTTCCGCCTGTTCCTGGTCAAAGGCATGCACCCGGTGCACCGTGCGGTGTTCCTCACCGGCGTGATGTCCTACCTGTCGGCGCCGTTGTGGTTCTTCTTCCTGGTGTTGTCCACGGCCTTGCTGGCGGTGAACACCCTGATGGAACCGCAATACTTCATGGCGCCGCGCCAGTTGTACCCGCTGTGGCCACAATGGCACCCGGACAAGGCGGTGGCGCTGTTCTCCACCACCATCGTGCTGTTGTTCCTGCCTAAACTGCTCAGCATCATCTTGATCTGGGCCAAGGGCGCCAAAGAGTTCGGTGGCAAGTTCAAGGTGACCCTGTCGATGCTGCTGGAGATGTTGTTCTCCATGCTGCTGGCGCCGGTGCGGATGATCTTCCACACCCGTTTCGTCCTCGCCGCGTTCCTCGGTTGGGCCGCAACCTGGAACTCGCCGCAACGTGACGATGACTCCACGCCATGGAGCGAAGCGGTCAAGCGTCATGGTCCGCAAACCCTGCTGGGCTTCCTGTGGGCCCTGCTGGTGGTGTGGCTGAACCCGAGCTTCCTGTGGTGGTTGGTGCCGATCGTCGGTTCGCTGATGCTGTCGATCCCGGTGTCGGTGATTTCCAGCCGGGTCAAGCTGGGCCTCAAGTCCCGCGACGAGAGCCTGTTCCTGATCCCTGAGGAATACAACCCGCCGCAAGCCTTGCTCTCGACCGAGAAGTACACCCACGAAAACCGTTGGCACGCCCTCAACGACGGCTTTGTGCGTTCGGTGGTAGACCCGCAGCAGAACGCCCTGGCCTGCGCCTTGGCGACCTCGCGGCACCGTGAGGCCGAGCCCATCGAATACCTGCGCATGGAGCGTGTTCGCCACGCGTTGAAAGTCGGCCCGGCTGGCCTCAACAACAGCGAACGCCTGGCCCTGCTCAGTGACCCGGTGGCCCTGGCTCGCCTGCATGAGCAGGTGTGGAGCGAAGGTCATGCCGAGTGGCTCGGTGCCTGGCGTGCTTCGATCAAGGCTGATCCGCACGCGCCGTTGCTGCCTCTGCAACCACAGTCGCCCCAGGCCCAACCGGCCTGATTCAGGCACCCCCGAAGGCTCACTTCGGGGGTGTTTCAAACGTTGGTCCTACAGCGTTTTTCGCTTCTTCCTTTTTATCGCTAACTCCTTGTTATTTCGAAACAAAAGACCTTTGTTCGAAGCGTATTGCCGTGCCCGCGGCTGGGTTAGGATCGCCCCCCAAATTGGACTCGCCACGGGGCATTCATGATCAAAAGGTATTGTTTGGCATTGCTGATGGGCTTTTTCCTGGGGGGGCACGCAGGTTTGCTTTACGCGGGCGCGCTGGACAACGCTGTGCGCCGAGGCGTGCTTAAGGTCGGCACAACCCCCAATAACGTCCCTTTCGAAATGCTCGATAAGCAGGGACGCATCGTCGGCTTTGAAATTGACTTGCTCCATACCATGAGCCGCGCACTTGGCGTAGAGCTTGAATTGGTGGCAGTGCCTTACACGGATCTGTTGCCGGGGCTGATGACGAACAAGTTTGATCTGATTGGCAGCGGCATGACGGTCACTCAAGAGCGCAACCTCAAACTCAACTTCAGTGACTCGTTTGTCGTGGTGGGCCAGACGGTGCTGCTGCACCCACGCATGGCCGGGAAAGTCTCCAGTATTGAAGAACTGGACGACGCCAGTTACCACGTGGTTACCACCCAAGGCACCACCGGTGAAGCCGCAGCACAGCGCTTTCTCGTATCAGCGCGGCTCAGCAGTGTGCCCAACCCGGAAGAAGGCGTGCGGCAGGTCGTTGAAGGCAAGGCCGATGCTTTTATCCATGATGCGCCCTACAACCTGATCGCGATGAGTCGGCCACAGAACAGTGCATTGTTGGCACTTGAGCAACCCTTCACCTTTGAGCCCTTGGCGTTTGGCCTGAAAAAAGGCGATTACGACAGCCTGAATTGGATCAACCATTTTCTCAACCAGATCGCCCAGGACGGCACCTACGATCGCCTGCATGACAAGTGGTTCAGGGATACGGCCTGGATAGCCGAGATCGACTGATCGTCATAACTGCTTACACATCAATCCCTGATCGAGAGGCCGCTCTGAAGCGTCTGCGCCTGTGTTTGGCCGGGTCGCTGTCAGGGTTTTCCGACACACGCCGATAACATTTACCGGTGAAACCTTTGTGGCGGACAACGAGTGGGTTAGGATCGCACCCCGAAATGGCGCAGCCCTCTTGTGCGCCAACCTTATAAGAATCGTTCAGGGGTCTTGATGATGAAAAAGTATCTTTCGATGCTGATGCTCGGCGTCACTGCGCTGGTCGCTGCCACTGCGGCCCAGGCCGGCGCCATTGATGAGGCTGTCAAGCGCGGCACGTTGAAAGTTGGCATGGACCCCACCTACATGCCGTTCGAAATGACCGACAAGCGCGGTGAAATCATCGGTTTCGAAGTCGACATCCTCAAGGCTATGGCCAAGTCCATGGGCGTCAAGCTGGAGCTGGTGTCCACCGGTTACGACGGCATCATCCCGGCCTTCCTGACCGGCAAGTTCGATATGATCGGCAGCGGCATGACCCTGACCCAGGAACGCAACCTGCGCCTGAATTTCAGCGAACCCTTCATCGTGGTCGGCCAGACGTTGCTGATCCGCAAGGAACTGGAAGGCACCATCAAGTCCTACAAAGACCTGAACGACGAGAAATACCGCCTGACCTCCAAGCTCGGCACCACCGGTGAGATGGTTGCCAAGAAGCTGATCTCCAAGGCCAAGTACCACGGCTACGACAACGAGCAGGAAGGCGTGCTCGACGTGGTCAACGGCAAGGCTGATGCGTTCGTCTACGACGCACCGTACAACGTGGTGGCCGAAAAGAAGGTCGGTAACGGCAAGCTGGTGTTCCTGGAAGAACCCTTCACCTTTGAACCCCTGGCGTTCGGTTTGAAGAAAGGCGATTACGACAGCATCAACTTCATCAACAACTTCCTGCACCAGATCCGTAACGACGGCACCTACGATCGCATCCATGACAAGTGGTTCAAGAGCTCCGAGTGGCTCAAGGACATGGAATAAGGCCTGACACCGAGTTGCCTGCATCGCAGGCAAGCCAGCTCCCACATTTGACTGTATTCACACATCAATCTGTGGGAGCGGGCTTGCCCGCGATGGCGGCCTATCAGGCGACACCTATGCGGAAAGTGAAATGAAACATAAAAAAGCCCAATGGCCCTGGCACCTGCTGACGGTGGTGGTGCTGGTCGGCCTGGCGGGTGCCTTGTACTACGCCACGTCGTTGATGTCCTACGAATGGCGCTGGAACCGCGTCCCCCAATACTTCGCCTATCAAGCCGAGACCTCCCAGCGCGCCGCGGATATTTCCACCGTGGTCGAGTTGGTGCGCAAAGGCGATACGGCCGAAGTCACCCTGCGCAACGACGCCGGAGTCGAGCAAAAGCTCACAGTCGCCGATAACAGTCTGCAAGTGGCGCGCGGCGACGATGTGGCTGAAGGCGATGTGGTCGGCGTGACCCGGCAATGGGCATTGGGACCATTGATGTGGGGCTTGTGGACCACGCTGTGGCTGTCGGTGGTGTCCGGCATCCTGGGTTTGGCGATTGGCTTGGCGACCGGGCTGTGCAGGCTGTCGAAAAATCCCACCTTGCGCGATCTGTCGACAATCTATGTCGAGCTGGTGCGGGGCACGCCGCTGCTGGTGCAGATCTTCATTTTCTATTTCTTTATCGGCACGGTGCTCAACCTGTCCCGGGAGTTTGCCGGGATTGCCGCGCTGTCGTTGTTCACGGGTGCCTACGTGGCCGAAATCGTGCGCGCCGGCGTGCAGTCCATCACCCGTGGCCAGGATGAAGCGGCGCGTTCCCTGGGCTTGAGCGCCAGCCAGTCGATGCGCCACGTGGTACTGCCGCAGGCCTTCAAGCGTGTGCTGCCGCCCCTGGCCGGGCAATTTATCAGCCTGGTCAAGGACACGTCCCTGGTGTCGGTGATCGCGATTACCGAGTTGCTCAAGAGCGGCCGCGAAGTGATCACCACCTCCTTCTCGCCGTTTGAAATCCTGTTTTGTGTGGCGGGCTTGTACCTGCTGATCAACCTGCCGCTGTCGAAGATGGCCAGCCGGCTTGAGCGGAGGCTTGCCCAAAGTGATTGAAGTACGCGATCTGGTAAAAGTCTTCGATACCCGTGGGCAACTGGTGCGCGCGGTGGATCACGTCACCACCCAAGTGGCCAAGGGCGAGGTGCTGGTGGTGATCGGTCCTTCGGGGTCCGGCAAGTCCACCTTCTTGCGCTGCCTGAATGGGTTGGAGGCGTTCGATTCGGGTTCGGTGAGCATCGACGGCCTGCAACTGGCCGACCCTAAGACCGACGTGAATGCCTACCGCCGTGAAGTCGGCATGGTGTTCCAGCACTTCAACCTGTTCCCCCACATGACCGTGCTGGAAAACCTGTGCCTGGCGCAAAAGGTCGTGCGCAAGCGCGGCAAGCAAGAGCGCGAGGCCAAGGCCCTGGCGCTGTTGGAAAAGGTCGGTATTGCGCAGAAGGCCCACGAGTTTCCATCGCGCCTGTCTGGCGGCCAGCAGCAGCGAGTCGCCATTGCCCGAGCCCTGGCCATGGAGCCCAAGGTGATGCTGTTTGACGAGCCCACCTCGGCCCTCGACCCGGAAATGGTCGGTGAAGTGCTCGACGTGATGAAGACCCTGGCCCTGGAAGGCATGACCATGGTGTGCGTCACCCACGAGATGGGCTTTGCCCGGGAAGTGGCAGACCGGGTGTTGTTTTTCGATCACGGCAAACTGCTGGAAGACGCCGCCCCGGCCGAGTTCTTCAATGCGCCAAAAGACCCGCGTGCCCAGGCCTTCCTGCGCCAAGTCCTGTAGAAATATTTGCCTCTGTGGCGAGCGAGCTTGCTCGCGCTGGAGTGCGAAGCGCTCCCAAGATTTTGGGGCCGCTGTGCAGCCCAGCGGGAGCAAGCTCCCTCGCCACAGGTCAAAGCTTGAATTTGTCGACCAGCGTCTGCAAGTCCAGGCTCAACCTTGTCAACTGAACACTCGCGGCCGCCGTTTCCTCGCTGGCGGCGGCGGTTTGTTCCGACACGTCCCGCACCTTCAACACACTGCGGTTGATCTCCTCGGCCACAGCGCTTTGCTGTTCCGCTGCGGCGGCGATCTGCGGGTTCATTTCCTGGATGATCGACACCGTGCGGGCAATGGCGCTCAGAGCGTCGCCGGCGTCGCGGGTCAGGGCGACGCTGTTGTCGGTCAGGTTGCGGCTGCTGTCCATGATGTCTGCCACCTGCTGAGTGCCATTGTGCAGGCCGAGGATCAGCCCTTCGATCTCCTCGGCCGATTCCTGAGTGCGTTGGGCCAGGCTGCGCACTTCGTCGGCGACCACCGCAAAGCCTTGGCCGGCAGTGCCCGCACGTGCCGCTTCAATGGCGGCGTTCAGGGCCAGCAGGTTGGTCTGCTGAGAAACAGACTTGATCACGTCCAGCACACTGGCGATCTTCTGGCTCTCCTGTTGCAGCGCGAGCATCGCACGGCCTGACAGCGCCATTTCACTGGCCAGGTTGCCAATCTGCTCCACGGCCTGGGTGACCACCTGCTCACCGGCGCCGGCCTGATGGTCGGCTTCTTGGGCCGCCACCGAGGCGCGTTCGGCGTGGCGCGCCACTTCCTGGGCAGTGGCGAGCATTTCATTCATTGCCGTCGCCACCTGGTCGGTTTCATCTTTCTGCTCGTTGAGCCCGCTGCGGGTCTGCTCGGTGACGGTGGATAACTGCGTGGCCGCTCCGGCGATCTGCCGGGCGCTGTCACCGATACTACTGATCAGGCTACGCAGGCTGCCGGTCATTTGCCCGATGCTTTGCTGCAACTGGCCGAGTTCGTCGCGACGGTCGACCGCCATGTCATGGCTGAGGTCGCCCTTGGCAACACGGTGGGCGGCGCCGAGAATTTCTCGCAGTGGCGCCGCAATCTGCCGGGCGATCCACCAGGCGGCCAGCGTGCCCAGTGCCAGGGCGGCCACTGTCACGCTGATCAGCAACGTACGGGTTTGGTCCGCCTCGTTGTTGCGCCTGGCGTTCTGGCTCTGGCTCAGCAGATTGCTCTTGTCCCGCAGCTCGTTGAGTCGCTGTTCGAGGCTGTTTTGCACGGTTTCGGTATCGAGCTGGGCTTGCTCGAGCTTTAGCAGTTGTTCACGGTAGTTGGCCAAATCGGTCTTGAGCAGCGTCGAGTCCACCGGGAGCGCGGTGACGGAAGCCAGCGCGGCCTGCAGTTCATCAAGCGACTGGTCGAACGCATTGGCGTAGGCCTTTAAGGTAACGGCCGCCCAGGCGGGGCTCTGCGCTCGATCTTCGGCTTGCTCCATGGCCTGGCGCAGGTTCTCGATGGCGTCGAGGGCCTTCTCGTCATTTTGATCGGGCAAGTCACTGGCCAGTTGAGCGAGGGTGTCACTGGCCTGCAGGGCGGACTTCTTGAGCGCTGGACGGATCTGCTCGCGCGCGGCCAGCAACGGTGGCAACTGTACGAGCGCGGCTTTCGAGCCCGACACCAACAGAGCCGCTTCTTCCAGCCATTGTCGGTCGGTGGCGGCTCGCAAGCGGCTCGAAAGGCCGGTCAGATACTGGTCGATCTGTTCAATCCTTTGGTTCATCTTGTCCAGGCTGTTGCTGTCCATCAGCGTGCGGTACACGATGCGGTCGGCGCGCATGGCCTCGGCTTCGACAGCCAGATGGCCCAGGACCGTCAGGCTGTCGGATCGGTAAAGCACGGCGCTCAAGGCTTGCCAGCCGGTGGCTGCGATCAGGAAACTGAGGATCAGCACTTGGCCAAAACCCAGGGCTAGCTTGAGGCGGACGCTGGCATTGACCAGCATGCGGGTCAGCCGAAGAAACATGGTGAACCTCCGAATCAGAGAAAGCGTTTCGCGACACATGAAACGCTAATTCGATTCGGGACCGTGGAGGGCTGATAACTGTGTAGGAGATTTCACAAGTTGCGGCGGCTTTGGTAAGCCGCCGTGTAGGGTAATTCAGACTCGGAAGCGCCCGACGAGGGTCTGCAGGTAGATCCCCAGGCGCGCCAGTTCGGCACTGGAGGACGCAGTTTCTTCGCTGGCCGACGAGGTTTGCTCGGAGATGTCGCGCACATTCAGCACGCTGCGGTTGATCTCTTCAGCCACGGCGCTTTGCTGCTCGGCGGCGGTGGCGATCTGTGAGTTCATGGCCTGGATGGTCGAGACGGTACGGGTGATATTGCCCAGCGCGTGGCCGGCCCGGCGCGTCAGCTCAACACTGCTCTCGGTCAGCCCGCGGCTGTTGTCCATGATGGTTGCCACCTGCTGGGTACCACTTTGCAGGCCGACGATCAGCTCTTCGATCTCTTCAGTGGACTTCTGCGTGCGCTGGGCCAGGCTGCGCACCTCGTCGGCCACCACGGCAAAGCCGCGCCCGGCCTCACCGGCACGCGCCGCCTCAATGGCGGCGTTAAGGGCCAGCAGGTTGGTTTGCTGGGCCACGGATTTGATCACGTCGAGCACACTGCCGATCTTGTCGCTTTCGCGCTTGAGTTCACCCATGGCCACCGTGGAATTACCCACTTCGGTGGCCAGGCGCTCGATCTGGGCGATGGCTTCACCCACCACCTGGTCGCCTTCACGGGCTTGCTGGTCGGCAGCCACGGCGGCTTCCGAGGCCTCTTCGGCATTGCGCGCCACTTCCTGCACGGTGGCCGCCATTTCGTTCATGGCGGTGGCCACCTGGTCGGTCTCGACCTTCTGGCTGTTGACCCCGGCGCTGGTTTGTTCGGTCACGGCTGACAACTGCTCAGCGGCGCTGGCGATCTGGGTGACCCCGTCGCTGATCCCGCCGATCAACTCGCGCAGGCCCACGGTCATGCTTTGCATGGCACGCTGTAATTGACCCAGTTCGTCCTGGCGGCCCGATTCCAGGTTGTGGCTCAGATCGCCGGAGGCCACACGCTCGGCGACTTCGAGGGTCTGGTTCAGCGGGATGACGATCTGGCGGGTGATGGCCCAGGCCGCGAAGACGCCGACGATCAGGGCCAGTACGGTGGCAAGCAGCAACAGGTATTTGGCCTGCGCGGCATCTGCGTCACGCACGGCGGTCTGGGAGACGGTGAGTTTTTCACTGTGGCCCAGCAGGATGTCGCCCTGGGCGATCATGGTTTTCAGCGCTGCTGCGCTGGCGACCTGGGAATCGCGATACTGGCTGACGGCGGCGCGGTAGGCTTGCAGTGAAGCCCCGGCTTCTTGCAGGTTGGCCTGGTATTGCGCAGGCAACTGGCCTTGCAGTTCGGTGATTTTTTTCAGGGCGTTGTCGATGGCATCCAGGGCCGGTTGCTCGGCTTCGACCTTGCCGCTGTAGGTGTAGCCGCGTACCTGGAAGCGCGATTGCTGGATCAGCTTGCTCTGCTCGACCACGCTGTTGAACTGGGCGACGCTGTCACCTTGCAGCAGGGCTTTTTCGATTTCGTTGATCTTGGCGACGGCATTGTCGGCGGTGTCTCCGAGCTTGCTGCGGGCGCCCTCACGTTTGAGGCCCGCCTGGACCATGGCGGCGAAGGCCTTTTTGTATTGGTTCAAGGCTTCCTGCTGTTGCTCGACCAGGGCTTTGTCGTCAGGTTGCTCGATCAGCTCGGCGGCGGTCTTCAGGCCGCTGTCGAGGTGGGCGAGCAGGCCGTCGACCTTGTCCGTGCCTTGCTCGCCACGGCGCATATCGAAGTCCAGGCGTGCCAGGCGCAGGTCTTTGGTCAGGCCATTGAGGCTGGAAATGAAGCCCAGCTTGTCGCCGCGACTGATCACATCCCCCAGGCCGGTCCAGCCGGTAAAGGTGATCAACAGCGTCAGGAGCAACACCAGGCCAAAGCCCACGCTCAGCTTGCGGTTGACGCTTACATTCCCCAACTTCTCGGCTAACCAACGATACATGCTGCGAACTCCCCTGGAACAAGGCTTGGACTTATTCAAAGGCTATCGGCAACGCACGGGGATACTTGATCGTTCCCACGCTCTGCGTGGGAATGAATGGCGTGACGCTCTGCGTCACAAGGGCGGACGCAGAGCGTCCTGAGCGGCATTCCCACGCAGAGCATGGGAACGATCAGTCGGGGGTTAGAACAGACGGGCGAGCAGGGCCGTTACGGCGGTTTCGACGCGTAAAATACGTGCACCCAGTTGCACCGGCTGTAAACCAGCCTTGGCCAGCAGGTCCACTTCATAGGGAATCCAGCCGCCTTCCGGGCCGATCGCGAGGGTCACCGGTTCCTCGAGGGCTCGGGGGCAGGCCGGGTAATCGCCCGGATGGCCGATCAGGCCCAAGGTGCCAGCCGCCATGGCCGGCAGACGATCTTCCACAAACGGCTTGAAGCGTTTCTCGATAATGATCTCGGGCAGCACCGTGTCCCGCGCTTGTTCCAGGCCGAGAATCAGTTGCTCGCGCACCGCTTCCGGCTCCAGGAACGGGGTTTGCCAGAAGCTTTTTTCCACGCGGTAGCTGTTGACCAGTACCACCTTGGGCACGCCCATGGCCGCCACGGTTTGCAGCACCCGGCGCAGCATCTTCGGGCGGGGCAGGGCCAGCAGCAAGGTCAGGGGTAGTTTGCTCGGTGGCGGTTGGTCGAAGCTCACTTGCAGTTCGGCTTCAGTGGCTTCCAGGCGCAGCAGTTGGGCATTGCCCATCAGCCCGCCAATGCGGCCCACACGCAGGGTGTCACCGACGGCGGCGCGGTGAACCTCCTGCATATGCACCAGGCGACGATCACGCAGCACTACGCGGTCGGCCGCGATAAAGTCGGCCTCTTCGAGCAGCAGCAGGTTCACGGCTGGGTCGCTGGCGGTTGGTCGTCGTCGGCAGGCGCGTCATCCGGGTGTTCGCCACGCTTGCTGATCAGGCCGCTGAACAGGATGCCCACTTCGAACAGCATCCACATCGGCACGGCCAGCAAGGTCTGGGAGAAGATGTCCGGTGGCGTGAGGATCATGCCGACCACGAAGCAGCCGATGATCACGTACGGGCGGATCTTTTTCAGGTACTTGACGTCGACCACGCCGATCCACACCAGCAACACTACCGCTACCGGAATTTCGAATGCCACGCCAAAGGCGAAGAACAGCGTCATCACGAAATCGAGGTAGCTGGTGATATCGGTCATCATCTCCACGCCGGCCGGGGTGGCGGCAGCGAAGAACTTGAAGATCAGCGGGAACACCAGGAAGTAGGCGAAGGCCATGCCGGTGTAGAAGAGCAAGATGCTCGACACCAGCAATGGCACAGCGATGCGCTTCTCGTGCTTGTACAGGCCCGGCGCGATAAAGCCCCAGATCTGATGCAGGATCACCGGGATCGCCAGGAACAGTGAGACCATCATGGTCAGCTTCAAGGGGGTCAGGAACGGCGACGACACATCGGTGGCGATCATCGTCGCGCCGGCCGGCAGGTACTGGCGCAGGGGCGTCGAGACGAAGGTGTAGATCTGCTGGGTAAAGGCGAACAGCCCGGCAAAGATGATGAAGATCGCCGCCACGCAACGCAGCAGGCGGGTTCGCAACTCGGTGAGGTGCGAGACCAGCGGCATGTGCTGGTCGTTTTCCGGTTTATCAGCGCTCATGGGGCTCGCGGCGGCAATGTAGGGTCATGGGGCGCGGGCGACGCGACGGGCGTCGGCGCAGGCGTCGGTGGGGCGGGCGCTGCCGGTGTGGCGTCGGCCACAGGGGCTGGCGCGATGCTGTGCTCGGCCACCGGCGTTACCGGCTTGGCCGGCTCTTGCACCGGGGAAAGAATCTTGCGGGCTTCCTGCTCCAACGAGAGGATGTGCTCGTTGTGCAATTGCCGACGGATTTCGTCGGCACCGATTTCCCGTTCAACTTCCTGTTTGATCGCGTTGAAACTGCGCTTGAGGCGCCCGATCCACAAGCCGGCGGTGCGTGCGGCACCGGGCAGGCGTTCCGGCCCCAGTACCAGCAGGGCCACCAGGCCGACGAGCAGCAGTTCAGAGAAGCTGATACCAAACATTAGTCAGTGCTCACGAGTCTTTGCGGGTCGGCTCTTGGACCTTTTCAGCCTGCACGTCGAAGGTACGGCGCTCGGTGATCGGCTGGGTGGCCTGCGGGTGAACAGGCTGGGCCGGTGGCACCGGATTGGCGCTTGGCTCGGCCGGCTTTTCATCATCGTTCATGGCTTTGCGAAAGCCCTTGATCGACTCGCCCACATCGGTGCCCAGGTTCTTGAGCTTCTTGGTGCCGAACACCAATACCACTACCACCAGAATGACGATCCAGTGTTTCCAGTCAAAAATGCCCATGCTTCAAATCCTCAAGTCTCAGTTATTCAGGCGGACGGGCGCGAGGCCTTCTCGGCGTGCCCGGACAAGCCGAAGCGACGGTCCAGTTCATCCAGCACGGCCTGTGGGTGCTGCCCCAGTTGGGCGAGCATCACCAGGCTATGGAACCACAAGTCTGCGGTCTCATAGATTACATCGCTGTAATCACCGCTGATTTGCGCGTCCTTGGCCGCAATGATGGTCTCGACGGATTCTTCGCCGAGTTTTTCCAGAATCTTGTTCAGGCCCTTGTGGTACAGGCTGGCGACGTAGGAGCTGTCGGCATCCGCGCCTTTGCGGTCTTCCAGCACCTGGGCCACACGGTTCAGGGTATCGCTCATGTTCAGTGTCCTGCTGGGTAGATGGCGTGCGGGTCTTTGAGCACCGGCTCCACAACCTTCCATTCGCCATTCTCGAACACGCGATAGAAGCAACTGTGGCGGCCAGTGTGGCAGGCAATGCCGCCGATCTGCTCGACCTTGAGGATTACCACGTCGGCATCGCAGTCCAGGCGCAGCTCGTGCAGGGTCTGCACGTGCCCGGACTCTTCGCCCTTGCGCCACAGTTTGCCACGTGAACGTGACCAGTAGATGGCGCGCTGCTCGGCGGCGGTGAGGCTCAGGGCCTCGCGGTTCATCCAGGCCATCATCAGCACGCGCCCGGTCTTGTAGTCCTGGGCAATGGCCGGCACCAGGCCGTCACTGTCCCATTTGATCTCATCCAGCCAGTCTTTCATGTTCGGCTCCGGCAATTTGCGACAGTGTATAACCGGATGGGCTATCGACGCACGATCAGATAAACGCCCACGGCGACCATGATGCCCGCTGGCCAGTGGCCTAGTGGGTTCAATGGCCCACCAATCGCCAGCATCACGCCGCCCACCAGGTGCGCGGCGCCGAGTAGGCGCAGGAACCAGTCGTCCTTGCGCTTGCGCCACGGTGGCTCAGGGTCCTTGGCATGGGGCTGGGACATGCGCTCCAGCAGGTCGCGGGTCATGTTGGCCAGGTGCGGCAGTTGCTCGAACTGGCTGTGCAGGTTGCCCAGCATGGTTTTCGGGCTCATGCGCTCGCGCATCCAGCGTTCCAGGAAGGGTTGCGCAGTGTTCCACAAGTCGAGGTCCGGGTAGAGCTGGCGGCCCAGGCCTTCGATGTTCAGCAGGGTCTTCTGCAACAGCACCAGTTGCGGCTGCACTTCCATATTGAAGCGCCGCGCGGTCTGGAACAGGCGCATCAGCACTTGGCCGAACGAAATATCCTTTAACGGTTTTTCGAAGATCGGCTCGCACACGGTGCGGATCGCCGCTTCGAATTCGTTGAGTTTGGTTTCCGCTGGCACCCAACCCGAATCAATGTGCAACTGCGCCACACGGCGATAGTCGCGCTTGAAGAAGGCAAACAGGTTGCGCGCCAGGTAATCCTGGTCTTCCGGGGTGAGGCTGCCGACGATACCGCAGTCGATGGCGATGTACTGCGGGCTCCACGGGTTGACGGTGCTGACGAAGATGTTGCCCGGGTGCATGTCGGCGTGGAAGAAACTGTCGCGGAACACTTGGGTGAAGAAAATCTCCACACCGCGTTCTGCCAACATCTTCATGTCGGTGCGCTGGTCGGCCAGGGTCGCGAGGTCGGTAACCTGCACGCCGTAGATGCGCTCCATCACCAGCACTTTTGGCCGGCACCAGTCCCAATACACCTGCGGCACATACAGCAGTTGCGAGCCTTCGAAGTTGCGTCGCAATTGGCTGGCATTGGCCGCTTCGCGCAGCAGGTCGAGTTCGTCGTAGATGGTTTTTTCGTAGTCGGCGACCACGTCCACCGGGTGCAGCAGGCGCGCATCGGCGGAGAAGCGTTCGGCGGCGCGGGCGAGGATAAACAGCCATGCCAGGTCCTGGCCGATGATCGGCTTGAGGCCTGGGCGAATGACTTTCACCACCACTTCTTCGCCGGTCTTGAGCTGCGCGGCGTGAACCTGCGCGACCGAGGCCGAGGCCAGGGGCTCGACGTCGAAGCGGCTGAACACCTCGCTGATCTTCTGGCCCAGCTGTTCTTCGATCAGCGCCATCGACTGCTGCGAATCGAACGGCGGCACGCGGTCCTGCAGCAGCATCAGCTCGTCGGCGATGTCTTCGGGCAACAGGTCGCGGCGGGTGGAGAGGATCTGCCCGAACTTGATGAAGATAGGCCCCAAATCCTGCAACGCCAAGCGCAGGCTGGCGCCACGGCTCAACGGCGACGGCTTGCGGGGCAACCAGCGCCACGGCAGCACATAACGCACCGCCAGCAGGAACCACGGCAAGGGCAGGGCAAACAGCAGGTCATCGAGACGGTAGCGGATTACGACGCGCTGGATACGAAACAAACGGCGGACGGCGAGCAGCTTCATGCGTTATCGCTTGGATCAAGGGAACGGCTCAAGCGCTCGAAGCGGGCCTCGAGGCGTTCCAGGTCGATTTTGGCCTTGTCGAGCTCGCGAAAGCGCGCTTGCGCTTCCCGTTGCCCGACCAGGGTGCGCGATTCTTCGCTCAGGTATTCGGCAAGGTTCTGGTTGAGGCTGGCGAACCCTTGCTGGTACCAGCGCGAGCGGCTGCGCAGGTGCCCGCTGATCAACTGGGTGGCGACGGGGCCGATCCAGCGCGACAGTTCATATTCCCAGTCCAGCTCCAGGTCTTGCAGCACGGCGGCCAAGTCCATCAGCACCGCACTGTCGCCTTCCAGCTCCACCTCGGGGCTGTGGAGGATGGCGGTCTTGTTGCGGCTCAGTGCCAGGTGCAACAGGCTTGAGGCTGGTGCACGCAGGGTGCAGTCGGCTTCAGCGGCCCATTGGGTGGCGAGCAGCAGGCCTTCATCGCTGGGCAGGATAAACAGCTGCACGGCGGGGCTGCGGCAATCAACGGCAATGACTTTGCCGGTCAGGTGCGCGAGCCGCGCCAGGGCGGTGCTGTCCAGGCGCAGTACACGGTTGATACCGTGCTCAACGCTGGCGAGAAGACCTTGCAGCAGCATCAGGGCTTGATGCCGCGGTGTAGGGCAACGATGCCGGACGTCATGTTGTGGTAGGTCACGCGGTCGAAACCGGCCTCCACCATCATCGACTTCAGGGTTTCCTGGTCCGGGTGCATGCGGATCGACTCGGCCAGGTAGCGGTAGCTCTCGGCGTCGTTGGTGATCAGCTTGCCCATCAGTGGCATGAAGGCGAACGAATAGGTGTCGTAGACCTTGGACATCAGCGCGTTGGTCGGCTTGGAGAATTCCAGCACCAGCAGGCGGCCACCCGGCTTGAGTACGCGCAGCATCGAGCGGATCGCGTCTTCCTTGTGAGTCACGTTACGCAGGCCGAACGCGATGGTCACGCAGTCGAAATGGTTGTCGGGGAACGGCAGCTTCTCGGCATCGGCCTGGACGAACTCGATATTGCCGGCCACGCCTTTGTCGAGCAGTCGGTCGCGGCCAACCTTGAGCATCGAGCCGTTGATATCGGCCAATACCACCTGGCCGGTGGGGCCAACCAGCTTGGAGAACTTGGCCGCCAGGTCGCCTGTGCCACCGGCGATGTCCAGCACCCGGTTGCCGGTGCGTACGCCCGACAACTCGATGGTGAAGCGCTTCCACAGGCGGTGCATGCCGCCGGAGAGCACGTCGTTCATCAGGTCGTACTTGGCTGCCACGGAGTGGAACACCTCAGCGACTTTTTCCGCCTTTTGGCTTTCCGGGACGTTCTTGAAGCCGAAGTGAGTGGTGGGTTCGGCATCGCTGCCTTTGCGCTGATCAGTCATATCGCTGTCACCAAAAGAGAATGCGGGACATGATAATCCCCAAGGCCTGCTTTGTCTTGGCAAGGCTGCAGGTAAGATAGACGCTCATCGAGACCTTTTGCCGCATGGCGGGTGTTCTGAGTCGTTATAAAGAGGAGTCATTGCAATGGCCCGTATTACCGTTGAGCGTGAACATACCCTGGGAAAAGAACAGGCGCGGGCCAAGGCGGAGCAATTGGCGCGCAAACTCGAGGATAAATATGGGGTGGAGTCTTCGTGGGCTGGCGACACCCTGAAGCTCAAGCGCTCCGGGGTAAAAGGCACGGTATTGGTGGCCGATGATTCGCTGCGCATTGATGTGGAACTTGGCCTGCTGATGTCGGCCATGAGTGGCACGATCAAGTCCGAAATCGAAAAGGCCCTGGATAAGGCCCTGGCTTGATACGGCTGTGCTTAGGGTGCCGATTCTAATTTTAAACCTTACTTTGTGCCCAAGCCCTCAACTCTTGCGGGCCGTCCGCCACCCAATTCTGTGTGAGGTGCACCATGGCCAAAGTTATTTTGAAGAAAAAAATCGACGTTCAGACCACCCCCCTGAGTGAGGTTAAAAGCTACGCCCGCAAGATCTGGCTGGCGGGTCTTGGCGCCTATGCCAAGGTCGGCAGCGAAGGCGGCGAGTACTTCAAGGAACTCGTTAGAAGCGGTCAACGTGTTGAAAGTAAAGGTAAAAAAGTTGTAGTTGAACAACTTGATGCCGCCAACAGTCAGATTGACCAAGTAAAGAGTAACGTCTCCGGCGTCAAAGGCCTGGTCGAAGTTCAACTGGATAAAGTTGAAAAAGCTTTTGATACTCGTGTCGGCAGTGCCTTGAATCGGATCGGCATTGCGTCTAAACATGACGTGGAGACACTCTCTGCTAAGCTCGAAGAGCTGACGGCATTGCTCGAACGTGTCGCGCGTAAACACTAAGGAGACATCGGGATGGCTGTTAAAAAGACTACTCAGAAAGAAGGCAGCTCGTGGGTCGGGAAAGTTGAAGAATATTCCCGCAAAATCTGGCTCGCTGGTTTAGGCGTGTACTCGAAGATCGACAGTGACGGCAGCAAACTCTTCGAGACCTTGGTCAAAGACGGCGAGAAGGCCGAGAAGTTGACCAAGAGCACGGTCGGTAAAAAAGTCGACGCTGCCAAGGCGAGTGCGGGTTCCGCCAAATCGAGTATTTCGGATACCTGGGGCAAGTTGGAAGAAACGTTCGACAAGCGCCTCAACAGTGCTATTTCGCGACTGGGCGTACCGAGCAAGGCTGAGTTGAAGGCGCTGCATAGCAAGGTTGATACCTTGACCAAGCAAATCGAAAAGCTCACCGGCGCCAAAGCGGCTCCCGCCAAGACCGCCGCGGCCAAGCCTGCAGCAAAACCGGCGGCCAAACCTGCGGCTAAAACCGCCGCTGCAAAACCCACCGCCAAAACTGCCGCCAAGCCTCTGGTTAAAGCCGCCGCTAAGCCAGCTGCCAAACCCGCTGCCAAAGCGCCGGCCAAAGCCGCGGCGAAACCTGCGGCCAAGCCAGCGGCTAAAACTGCTGCCGCCAAACCGGCTACCAAGCCTGCCGCTAAGCCAGTGGCCGCTAAAGCCGCCGCGAAACCTGCGGCTAAACCGGCTGCCAAACCTGCGGCTAAAACCGCTGCCGCTAAACCTGCTGCCAAGCCCGCCGCTGCGAAACCAGCTGCCAAGCCTGCAGCGGCCAAAAAGCCTGCGGTAGCGAAAAAACCGGCAGCCGCAAAGCCAGCCGCGGCGGCCAAGCCAGCCACGGCACCAGCACCGGCTGCTTCTACCGCCAATTCGGTGTCCGCGCCGACGCATGCGGCTGCTACCCCGACTGCAACGCCGGTTACCCCGACGCCATCCAGTCAGTCCTGATTTTTACGGGACACATAAAACGCCCGGTCTGCGAAGATTGGGCGTTTTTTATGCAAGCCTCAAAAACGCCGCATTCCCCATTTTGTAGGAGCGAGCTTGCTCGCGAAAAACTCAAAGACGCCGCGTTTATTCAGGAGGCACTCGTTATCGTTGACGTTTTTCGCGAGCAAGCTCGCTCCTACATGTTTAATCGGTGTCATCCAGGTACTTCAAGGCGAACCGCTCGGTCGCCTGCCGCGCCGTTGGCAGCAGATGCGGCGCCACCAGCATCATGATCTGGTACACCACCACCCGTACCTCACCTTCACGGTCCAGAATCCGTTGATAATCCAACGAAAACAGCAATGTCAGGGTGATCTGCTCCACCAGTTGCCCCAACGCCTGGGTATCGCTAACCAGTTGCCCTGCCGCCTTCAGCCGCGCAAGCAATGACGCCAAGGTGCGCTTGAGCGCCGTGAGCAGGTGACGGATCCCCTTGGCCAGCTTGGGCAAGCGCCCCGCCAGGTTCGACAAGTCCTGGAACAGGAACCGATAGTGGGCCATGCGCTCGACAATCAGGTGCAAAAACAGCCAGTAGTCCTCAGCTTCCAGTTGCGCATCCGCAGGAGGGTCCAGCAGTGGCGCCAGCTCACACTGAAAGCGCTCGAACAGCCCCAGCACCAACGGCTCCTTGCCATGGAAGTGGTAGTAGAGGTTGCCGGGGCTGATCCCCATCTCATTGGCCACCTCCATGGTCGATACGTTCGGTTCGCCCTTGTGGTTGAACAACTGCAGGGCGCATTCAAGGATACGGTCGCGGGTCTTCATCCAGTCTTCTTAAAGTTGATTGCTGAGCTCAGCGCACGCGCACGTAAGTACCCGGCGCCGCTTCCATCGGTGGGTAATTCTGGTTGCCCAGGGCGGTGAGGGTTTCGCGTTGTACGCCGGAGCGTTTTTGTACCCACTCCAGCCATTGTGGCCACCAACTGCCTTCGACGTGCTGGGCGTCGTAATACCAGGCGCGCGGGTCGCTGCTCAGCTTGAGGTTCTCGACGTAGTTGGCCTTGGGGTTGCCCGGTGGGTTGAGGATGCTCTGGATATGCCCGCTGTTGGAGAGCACAAAGCGCCGCTCGCCACCCAGCAGTTGCGTGGAGCGGTACACCGCGTCCCACGGCGTGATGTGGTCATTGATGCCGGCCACGCTGAAGCTGTCCACCGAGACCTTGCGCAAGTCGATGGGCGTGCCGCATACCTCCAGGCCACCGGGATGGCTCAGGGGGTTGTGCTTGAAGAAGTCCAGCAGGTCGCCGTGCAGGGCGGCGGGCAGACGCGTGTTGTCGTTGTTCCAGTACAGGATGTCGAACGCCGGCGGTTCCTTGCCCAGCAGGTAATTATTGATCCAGTAATTCCAGATCAGGTCGTTGGGGCGCATCCAGGCAAATATCTTGGCCATGTCGCGGCCATCCAGCACGCCTTGCTGGTAGGAGCGGCGCTTGGCGGCTTCCAGGGTTTGTTCATCAGCGAACAATGTTGCGGGGCTGTCGATCTGGCTGTCCAGCAGGCTTACCAGGTAACTGGCGCTGGAGATGCGCCGCAACTGGCGCTTGGCTTGCAGGTGGCCTTGCAGCGCGGCGATGGTCAGGCCGCCGGCGCAGGCGCCCATCAGGTTGACCTCGCGGGCGCCAGTGATGGCCCGGCATACGTTGAGCGCTTCTTCCAGCGCCGCGACGTAGGTGGACAGGCCCCATTCGCGATGCCGCACGTCCGGGTTGCGCCAGCTGACCATAAAGGTCTGCAGGCCGTTTTTCAGTGCGTATTGCACAAAGCTGTTGGCCGGGCTCAGGTCGAAGATGTAGTACTTGTTGATTTGCGGCGGCACTACCAGCAGCGGCTTGGCGTATTGTTTTTCGCTCATGGGCTTGTACTGGATCAGCTCCAGCAGTTCGTTGCGAAACACCACCGAACCGGGCGTGGTCGCCACGGTCTTGCCCACTTCAAAGGCGTGATTGCTGACCTGGCGCGGCAAACCGTTGTTGTGCAGCAGGTCTTCGAACAAGTTGCTCACGCCGCGCACCACGCTGTTGCCGCCAGAGTTGAGCAGCTCCTTGATCGCCAGCGGGTTGAGCAGGGTGTTGGAAGGGGAGACAGCATCGTTGAGTAGGGCGAAGGCGAACTGCGCGCGGGCGCGATCATCGTCACTGAGGGTGCTGTCGTCGATCCACTGCCGTGTCTGTTTTTGCCAGCTCAGATAGGCTTGCAAGCTGCGCCGGTACAGTGGGTTGAGCTTCCAGGTGGGGTCGCTGAAGCGATGGTCCCTGGGGTTGGGTTCGTGCACGGTCTCACCCAGCAGCACGCGGCCCAGCTGGCCGCCCAGGGCCAGGGCGTGGCGGGCGGTGTGCACCGGGTTGCGCAGGCCGTGCGCGGCGACGGTACGCAGGGTCGACAGCAAGTCCCGGCCGCGCAGGCCGGTGATCGCATTTTGCGCGTTGATGAACGCAGCGGGGGTGGGCGCCGGGTTCGTCACGGGTCTTTCTCGCATGAGCCAACACTCCTTCGTCAAGTCATCAAGCAGGCACGCCAATCCAGAACCATAGTAGGTTCCTGGCAAGTTGCGCGGTGGTGTGTTCCTTCACACCGCCGGTCGCGGATGTATCACGGCGCGCAGGCGCTCCTCCTCCAGAAACTTCATGATGATCGGCGCCACGGCTTCGGCCCGGGTGATCAGGAACAGGTGGCCGTCATCGATGATGTGCAACTGTGCATTGGGGATGCGCCAGGCGAGCATGCGCATGTTGACCAGCGGGATCAGCGGGTCATCGTCCCCGGCCAGCACCAGGGTGGGCTGGCGGATCTTGTGCAGCCAATGAATGCTGGTCCAGCCCAGCCCGGCAAACAGTTGCCAGTAGTAGCCCAGCTTGCCGGCCGAGCGCACTTTGCTGGCGTGCTCGGCGGCCAGTTTGGAATCACGGCGGAACGAACCGCCATAAATCATCGGTGCAATGCGCACCACGTGGGACGGCTGGATATAACGCCTGGGGCTTGCCATCAGCCACAAGACCTTCGGTTTGCCCGGCACCATGAAGGCCCCGGCCGCGGTGGCCGCGAGGATCAATTTCTTGCAGCGCTCGGGGTAGTCATACGCAAATTGCTGGGCCAGCGCTCCGCCCCAGGACACGCCCACGGCGTTCACTTGGCCATAGTCGAGGTAATCGAGCATACGCGCGGTGAGTTTGGCCAGACCGGGGAAGCGATAGGGTCGGTTCGGCGTCGAGGAGCCGCCCACGCCGGGCACGTCGAAGGCGATCACTTCCAGGTCCGGGTCCAGGGCCTGGACGAACGGAAACACCAGCTCAAGGTTGGCGCCGATGCCGTTGAAGATCAGCAGCGGGGTCAAGTGCGGCTTGCCCGGGCGTACCGCCGTGCGGATGGTCTGGCCATCCAGGTCGATGGTACGGAAGATGAACGGTTGCGCCATGCTCAAGCCCTGTGAAGTGGTGCTATTGGTCTGTAGGAACTCGGTCAGTGTGAGAGCTGGCTTGCCTGCGATGGCATTCTTTCAGGCCGCGATTAGTGAGCAGGCCCATCGCTATCGCAGGCAAGCCAGCTCCCACATCTGATCTCATTTCAATCACAAGAATGCCTAGCGTTCATGTACATAGGTACCCGGCGCCGCTTCAGCGGCTGCATAGGTTTTATTGCCTAATGTCGTCGGGGCTTTTTTCAGTTTTCCCGCCCGCTCCGCCTGCCACACCTGCCAGTGCAGCCACCACGAATCGGTGTGCTTGGTCGCATTCTCCTGCCACTCCAACGCACTTCCGGCCAGGCCCTCACTGGTCTGGTAGCGTGCCTTGGGGTTGCCCGGCGGGTTGAGGATGCTCTGGATATGCCCGCTGCTGGACAGCACAAACTCGACCTTGCCGCCGAACAACTGCGCTGACTTGTAGCAGGACTGCCACGGCGTGATGTGGTCGTTGGTGCCGGCCAGGGAGTAGATATCGGCGGTGACCTGCTTGAGGTCGATGGGCGTGCCGCACACTTCCAGGGCGTTGGCGCGTACCAGTGGGTTGTTCTTGAACAGTTCGATCAGGTCGCCATGGAACGCGGCCGGCAAGCGTGTGGTGTCGTTGTTCCAGAACAGGATGTCGAACACCGGCGGCTCGTTGCCCAGCAGGTAGTTGTTGACCCAATAGTTCCAGATCAGATCGTTGGGGCGCATCCAGGCAAATACCTTGGCCATGTCGCGGCCTTCCAGCACGCCGGCCTGGTAAGAATGGCGCTTGGCCGCTTCCAGGGTCTGTTCATCCACAAACAGCGCCACCTGGGTGTCCAGGGTGGTGTCCAGCACGCTCACTAGCAGCGTCAGGGCGTTGACCTTCTTCTCGCCCAGCGCCGCGTAGTGGCCCAACAGTGCGGTGCAGGTGATACCGCCGGAGCAGGCACCGAGCATATTCACATCCTTGCTGCCCGTAATCGCCGTGACCACATCCACTGCTTCCTTGAGCGCCTCGATATAAGTCGACAGGCCCCATTCGCGTTGGGCCTTGGTGGGGTTGCGCCAACTGACGATAAAGGTCTGCTGGCCATTGCGCAGGCAGAAGCGCGCCAGGCTCTTATCCGGACACAGGTCGAAGACATAGAATTTGTTGATCTGCGGCGGTACCACCAGCAGCGGGCGTTCGTGTACCTGTTCGGTGATGGGCTTGTATTGGATCAACTCCAGCACATCGTTGCGAAACACCACCGCGCCTTCGCTGGTGCCCAGGGTCTTGCCGACTTCAAAGGCGCCCATGTTGACCTGGCTGGGCATACCGCCGTTGTGCACCATGTCCTTGGCCAGGTGGGAAAGGCCGTCGAGCAGGCTTTTGCCGCCGGTTTCAAAGAAGCGTTTGACCGCCGCCGGGTTGGCCGCGCTGTTGGTGGGGGCCATGGCTTCGGTCATCAGGTTGATCACGAAGTGGCCGCGGCTGATGTCTTGTGCCGACAGGTTGCTGTCGTCGATCCAGTCGTGAAGCTCCTTGCGCCACGCCAGGTAAGTCTGCAAATAACGTTTGTAGAGCGGGTTCTGGCTCCAGGCTGGGTCGCTGAAGCGACGGTCGTCGCCCTCGGGCACCAGCGCGGATTTGCCGAACATCACATTCTTCAATTCAACGCCAAAGTGGGCGACGTGCTTGACGCTGTGCAACGGTTGCTTGATGGCTTGGGTCAGCACCATCTTGGCCGAGGCCAATAAATCCTTTTTGCGTAACGCGATGATCGGGTTCAACCCCAGGGTGTTTTCCGAGGCCTGGCGTTTCAAGTCATCGTTATTCTTGTTACTCATCTACGACGCTCCATTGTCCGAAAGACGAGTACCGGCGATTGCTGCGCACCCTATTTCGATACACGACACCAGCCTGGTACTGCGACTCGGGTGACCGTTGATACCGCATCGTCAAATGCAGGGAACTTGCCAGCTCCATTGGTTACCCGAGTTTATTTTTTTTCGCAAGCAGGCCAATCGTTGGCCACGCGACAGGGCATTCAAGCAGATGAAATTAGAAAATGCGCTCTAAACAGCAAGACCCCTGTGCTAGAGCATCAGCCGCACGACCGACTCACTCGGATCGCGGGTTTTTCCAGCGGCTTTGAGCTCGTCCAGGTAGTCGGCCCATAGAGCGTCCTGACGTACGGCCAGCTGATAGAGATAGTCCCAGGTGAACAGTCCGCTGTCATGACCGTCGTCGAAGGTCAATTTCAGTGCGTACTGGCCGGCGGGTTCCAGCTTGATCAACCGGACGTTGAGCTTGCCGAATTGCAGGATGGGTTTGCCGTGGCCCTGGACCTCGGCGGAAGGGGAGTGCACCCGCAGGAATTCGGCGGGCAACTGGTAGGTTTCGTCTGGCCCGTAGGTCAGGCCGAGGGTATTGGAGGTTTTATGCAGGTTTACAGCAGTAGGAAATTTCGACATTGGAGAAAACCCTGTAGGAACCGGCTCAAAATGTGGGAGGGACCAATGTGGGAGCCGGGCTTGCCCGCGATGCAGGCACCTCGGTGTTTCAGGAACACTGAAGTGATGCTATCGCAGGCAAGCCAGCTCCCACACAAGCCACTCCCATATTGAGTGAGGCTTACAGGATATAACGAGACAAGTCTTCGTTCTGCGCCAATTCGCCCAAGTGGCTGTTGACGTAGTCAGCATCGATCTTGATCGCTTCGCCATTCTGCGCACCGGCCATGTCGCCGGCGCTGAAAGACACTTCCTCAAGCAGGCGCTCAAGCAAGGTATGCAGGCGACGGGCACCGATGTTCTCGGTCTTCTCGTTGACCTGCCAGGCGATCTCCGCCAGGCGCTTGATACCGTCAGCCTGGAATTCGATACCCAGCCCTTCGGTTTTCAGCAGCTCGCGGTACTGCTCGGTGAGCGAGGCATGCGGTTCGCTGAGGATGCGCTCGAAGTCGCCCGGCGTCAGTGCCTTGAGCTCCACCCGAATCGGCAGGCGGCCTTGCAGCTCGGGCACCAGGTCGCTCGGCTTGCTCAGGTGGAAGGCACCGGAGGCGATAAACAGGATGTGGTCAGTCTTGACCATGCCCAGCTTGGTGTTGACCGTGCACCCTTCGATCAGCGGCAGCAGATCGCGCTGCACGCCTTCGCGGGAGACATCCACGCCGCCGGAGTTGCCACGCTTGGCCACCTTGTCGATCTCATCGATAAACACAATGCCATGTTGCTCGACCGCTTCCAGGGTCTTGGCCTTGAGTTCTTCCTCATTGACCAGGCGCCCGGCTTCTTCGTCGCGCACCAGCTTGAGCGCATCCTTGACCTTGAGCTTGCGGCTTTTCTTCTTGCCCTTGCCCATGTTGGCGAACAGGTTTTGCAACTGGCTGGTCATTTCTTCCATGCCAGGCGGGGCAGAGATATCCACGCCGGACACTTCGGCCACTTCGATCTCGATTTCCTTGTCATCCAACTGGCCTTCACGCAGGCGCTTGCGGAACAGCTGACGGGTGTTGGAATCCGACGAAGGTGCGGCGTCTTCGTTGAAACCCATGCGTGCCGGTGGCAGCAGGGCGTCGAGGATGCGCTCTTCAGCGGCGTCTTCGGCGCGATGGCTGACCTTGGTCACTTCCTGTTCGCGCAGCATCTTCAGGGCGGCGTCAGCCAGGTCGCGAATGATCGACTCGACATCGCGGCCCACATAACCGACTTCGGTGAATTTGGTCGCTTCGACCTTGATGAACGGTGCATTGGCCAATTTGGCCAGGCGTCGGGCGATCTCGGTTTTGCCGACGCCGGTAGGGCCGATCATCAGGATGTTCTTGGGCGTTACTTCAACGCGCAGTTCTTCCGGCAGTTGCATCCGGCGCCAGCGGTTACGCAGCGCAATGGCAACGGCGCGCTTGGCATCGTCCTGGCCGATGATATGGCGGTTGAGTTCATGGACGATTTCGCGGGGAGTCATGGACATAGTGTTTGGCGGCCTCAAGCCTGAATAAGCCCAGGGCTTATTCGGCGAGGTCCTGCTCCTCAATGGTCTGATTGTGGTTGGTGAACACGCAGATATCGCCAGCGATACCCAGGGCGGTCTCGACGATTTCACGGGCCGACAGGTCGGTTTTCTTCAGCAGCGCGCTGGCCGCAGCCTGGGCGTAGCCGCCACCTGAACCCATGGCGATCAGGCCATGCTCGGGTTCAACCACGTCGCCGTTGCCGGTGATGATCAGGGAAGCGTCTTTGTTCGCAACCGCGAGCATGGCCTCCAGGCGGCTTAGGGAGCGGTCGGTGCGCCATTCTTTGGCAAGTTCCACAGCGGCGCGCACCAGGTGGCCCTGGTGTTTCTCAAGCTGGCCTTCGAAACGCTCGAACAGGGTAAAGGCGTCGGCGGTTGCGCCTGCGAAGCCGGCAAGCACCTGGCCGTGGTACAGGCGGCGCACTTTCTTGGCGTTGCCTTTCATCACGGTGTTGCCCAGGGAAACCTGGCCGTCGCCGCCCATGACAACTTTGCCGTGGCGACGTACTGAAACGATGGTGGTCAAGGGGAGAGTCTCCACGCAGCGGGGCGAAAATGCCCTGATGGAAACTCATATGGGGGTGGCGAGGGGGATTTCAACCGTAGGAAGGCAGGGCAGACGAGTGGTGATCGTTCCCACGCTCCGCGTGGTAATGCCGCCTTGACGCTCTGCGCCTGCTCTGTGACGCAGAGCGTCAAGGGACACGTTCCCACGCGGAGCGTGGGAACGATCAGTGAGTATGAGTCAGCGGCTCTGGCGTTGTTGTAACAACAGGTTGCTAAACCCGGCGCCGGCCAATTGCTTTTGCGCCACGGTCAGCTGTTCGCGGTTGCTGAACGGCCCCACCAATACGCGATACCAGGTCGCGTCCTTCACCGTGCCGGACTCAACCGATACCGATTGGCCCAACAGAATGATCTGTGCGCGTACACGGTCCGCATCCGCCTGTTTCGGGAACGAGCCCGCTTGCAGGAAGAACTTGGTCACCGGCGCAGCCTTGGTGGCTGCCACTGGCGGTGCTGGCGGCGGCGTGATACCGGCCAGCGCGGCCTGGGCGCGCGCCGTGTCGATTTTTGCCGCTTCCGCTGGGGTTACCGGCGTGGTCGGCACTTGTGGCGTCGGCAGGGTTTTTTCCGGCACGGCGTCAGGCGGCACGATCACTTCCGATTCCGGCAGCAGCGTGTAGAAGTCGTACTTGGGCTTTACCGGTGCGGTCGGGCTCGGCGCGGTCTTGTTGGCTTCGGCGATTTTCGTGGCCTTTTGCTGCTCCTGTTTGACGCGCTTGACGTCATCGCCCTGACCGGGCTCCAGCTTCATCAGAAACACGATAAATGCGCCGACCGTCAGGCCGATGGCCATCCACAGCCAACCCGGAATCGGTTGCTTCGCCGGGGCCTGGTAGCGGCTGGCGCCGCGCTTGGGTGCAGGTTTTTTCTTGGCAGCCAACTTACATACGCTCCAGAGTTTCCAGGCCCAAGAGTTCCAGGCCTTGCTTGAGGGTGCGTCCAGCCAAGGCGGCAAGGCGCAGGCGACTTTGTTTCTGGGCTTCGTCGTCGGCGGTCAGGATCGGGCAGTTCTCGTAGAAACTGGAGAACAGGCCGGCCACTTCGTACAAATAGGTGCACAGGATGTGCGGCGTGCCTTTTTCGCCAACGCTGTTGAGCACTTCGCCAAATTGCGCGAGCTTGGCCGCCAGTTCCTGTTCGTGGACGGCGTCCAGCGCGATCTGGCCTTCGACTTCGCTGAAGTCCTTGCCCAGCTTGCGGAATACCCCGGCCACGCGAGTGTAGGCGTACAGCAGGTACGGCGCGGTGTTGCCTTCGAAGTTGAGCATCAGGTCGAAGTTGAAGCTGTAGTCGCTGGTGCGGTGCTTGGACAGATCGGCGTATTTCACCGCGCCAATGCCCACCACACGGGCGATGTTGCGCAGGTCGGCCTCGGCCAGCTCCGGGTTCTTTTCCTTCACCAGGTTGTAGGCACGTTCCTGGGCTTCGGTCAGCAGGTCGATCAGCTTCACGGTGCCGCCGTCGCGGGTCTTGAAGGGGCGGCCATCGGCGCCGTTCATGGTGCCAAAGCCCATGTGCTCCATGTGCATCGGGTGGGTGACGAAACCGGCGCGACGCGCCACTTCGAACACCTGCTGGAAGTGCAGGGCCTGGCGCTGGTCGACGAAGTACAGCGCACGGTCAGCCTTGAGCACGCCACTGCGGTAACGCACGGCGGCCAGGTCGGTGGTGGCGTAGAGGTAGCCGCCATCGGCCTTGACGATGATCACCGGCAGCGGCTCGCCGTCGGCGGTCTTGAATTCTTCGAGGAACACGCACTGGGCGCCGTTGCTTTCGACCAGCAGGCCCTTGGCCTTGAGATCGTTGACCACGTTGATCAGGTCGTCGTTGTAGGCGCTTTCGCCCATCACGTCGGCCATGGTCAGTTTCACGTTGAGCAGTTCGTAGATTTCCTGGCAATGGGACAGGGAAATTTCACGGAAGCGGTTCCACAGCGCCAGGCACTCTTCGTCGCCGGCTTGCAGCTTGACCACCAGGCCCCGTGCGCGGTCGGCGAACTCTTCAGACTCGTCAAACCGCTTTTTGGCGGCGCGGTAGAAGTTTTCCAGGTCGGCCAGCTCGTTGCTCGTGATCGGGTTTTCCTGCAGGTAGGCCATCAGCATGCCGAACTGGGTACCCCAGTCGCCCACGTGGTTCTGGCGGATCACGGTGTCGCCGAGGAATTCCAGCACCCGTGCCACGCCATCGCCAATGATGGTGGAGCGCAGGTGGCCCACGTGCATTTCCTTGGCCAGGTTCGGTGCCGACAGGTCGATGACCACGCGCTGGCTGTCGCCGGCCTTGCGTGCACCGATGCGCGCATCTGCCAGGGCGGCATCCAGGCGCGACGCCAGGGCCTGGGTGTTCTGGAAGAAGTTGATAAAGCCTGGGCCGGCAATTTCGGCCTTGGTGACACTGGCGTCAGCCGGCAGGGCTGCGATGATTTTTTCTGCCAGGTCACGCGGCTTCATGCCGGCCGGCTTGGACAGCATCATCGCGATGTTGCTGGCGAAGTCGCCATGGGTCTTGTCGCGGGTGTTCTCCACCTGGATCGCCGGCGACAGGCCTTCAGGCAACACACCTTCGTTGACGAGTTGGGTGAGGGCTTGTTGGATCAGCTGGCGAATGGTGTCTTTCATGGTGTTCTCTTTCGACCGCAAGCGGCGGCGCGCGATGCGCAGGTGGAAAAACTGGGCATTATCCGTGGCGAGGGCGGGCTTGCCAACCGTTCAGACTATATGGCGGACCTGCGGGCCTCTTCGCGGGCAAGCCCGCTCCCACATTTAAGGGTATTCACATTTCATAATGTGCGAGCTGGCTTGCCTGCGATGACGTAATTACCCTCAATACAAATCTACCGGGTCTACATCCAACGACCATCGCACTTGCCGACCGCTGGGCAGTTGCTCCAGCTCAAGCATCCAGCGACTTAATAGCCGATGCAGCGGGGCGCGGGAGGTTGCCTGCAAGAGTAGCTGAGCGCGATAACGTCCGGCGCGCCGCTCCATGGGCGCTGGCACCGGGCCGAGTAGTTCGATGCCACTGAGGGCCAGTTCGCCCAATAAACGCTCAGCGGCGCTGCAGGCCTCATCAAGAAAGCCTTCGGCCTGCCCGGGTTTGTGGGCTTCGGCACGCAGCAGCGCCAGGTGCGCAAAGGGCGGGAGGCCGGCGGCGCGGCGTTCGCTCAAGGCCTGTTCGGCGAAGGCAAAGTAGCCTTGTTCCGTCAGTTGAATCAGCAGCGGGTGGTCGGCCAGGTGCGTCTGGATAATCACCCTGCCTGGCTCTTCGGCCCGCCCGGCGCGTCCTGCCACCTGCACGATCAACTGCGCCATGCGTTCGCTGGCGCGAAAATCCCCGGAGAACAACCCACCGTCGGCATCCAGGATCGACACCAGGGTGACCCGTGGGAAGTGATGCCCTTTGGCAAGCATCTGCGTGCCCACCAGGATGCACGGTTGGCCTTTGTGTATGGTGGCGAACAGTTGGTTCATGGCGTCTTTGCGCGACGTGCTGTCGCGGTCCACCCGTAGCACCGGGTAGTCCGGGAACAGAATGCCGAGGCGTTCTTCGGCGCGCTCGGTGCCGGCGCCCACGGGCCGCTGGTCCACCTTGCCGCACTGCGGGCAATGGCGCGGTACCCGTTCCACATGGCCGCAGTGATGGCAGCGTAACTCGCCGTGGCGCTGATGCACCGTCATGCGCGCATCGCAGCGCTCGCACCCGGACATCCAGCCGCAGTCATGGCACAGCAACGTCGGGGCAAAGCCGCGGCGGTTGAGAAATACCAATACTTGCTGGCCGGCGGCCAGGGTCTGGCCAATGGCCTGTTGCATCGGGCCGGAAATACCGCTGTCCAGCGGGCGGCTTTTCACGTCCAGGCGCAGGAAGCGCGGTTGTTTGGCGCCGCCAGCACGCTCGTTCAGGCGCAGCAGCCCGTAACGGCCGGTGTAGGCGTTGTGCAGGCTTTCCAGGGACGGCGTGGCCGAGCCCAGCACAATCGGGATGTCTTCCTGGCGGGCGCGTACCAGCGCGAGGTCGCGGGCGTGGTAGCGCAAACCTTCCTGCTGTTTATAGGAGCCATCGTGCTCCTCGTCGACGATGATCAGCCCGGGGTTTTTCATCGGCGTGAACAGTGCTGAGCGCGTGCCGATAATAATGTCGGCCTCGCCATCCCGCGCCGCCAGCCACGACTCCAGGCGTTCACGGTCATTGACTGCCGAGTGCACCAAGGCGATCCGGGCATTGAAGCGTTGTTCGAAACGCGCCACGGTCTGCGGGCCCAGGTTGATCTCGGGGATCAGCACCAGTGCCTGCTTGCCCGCCTGCAGGGTTTCGCGGATCAGTTGCAAATAGACTTCGGTCTTGCCGCTGCCGGTGACGCCGGCCAGCAGGAATGCATGGAAACTGTCGAAACCGGCGCGAATCGCCTCATACGCGGCGCGTTGCTCGGGGTTCAGCGGCAACTCCGGCTGGGCCAGCCAGTGTTCGTGGCGCGGGTCCGGGGCGTGCTTGCGGATTTCCACCTGCACCAGGCCCTTGGCCAGCAGCAGGTCGAGGCTGTCTTTGCTCAGCATCAGCTTGCTTAATAGCTGATGGGCCACGCCGTGTGGGTGCTGTGCCAAGGTGGCCAGGGCCTCACGCTGGCGCGGGGCGCGGGCGATGCGCGGGTCGTCGAGGCGTGCGCCCGGCACCATCGACCAGAAACGCTCCTGGCGCGCTTCGGCCAGTTCGCCCTGGCGCAGCAGCACCGGCAGCGCCCAGCTCAAGGTATCGCCCAGGCTGTGTTGGTAATACTGCGCGGTCCACAGGCACAGCTTGAACAGCGCGGGCGGCAGCGGTGGTGTGGCGTCGAGCAGGGCAATTGCCGGCTTGAGCTTTTCGGCAGGCACTTCGCTGTGGTCGGTGACTTCCACCAGAATGCCGATCATTTCCCGGCGTCCGAACGGCACGCGCACGCGCATGCCCGGCTGCAACTGCGCACGCGACACGCCGGGCGGGGCCCGGTAATCGAACAGGCGGCGCAGAGGCGAGGGCAGGGCTAGGCGCAAAATGGCGTCGGGCACGCGAGGAGTCTCATCTATTAAGGCAAGCGGTGGCGCAGGGGCGGGAGCCTAGCAGACCGGGGTTGTCACGTCTCCAGTACTGGAACCGGATCTTGTGGGAGCTGGCTTGCCTGCGAAAGCGCTAGTGCAGTAACAGATGCAGTGACTGACACACCGCCTTCGCGGGCAAGCCCGGCTCCCACATTGACGGCGGTGTGTGAGGAATATCTGATGAAAGGAAGTTTTCGACCATTCCCGCCGCTTGCGTGATTAAAAAGGTCTGGTAGAATCCGCGGCCTAATTACGTGCGGTATTCGACAATAGTGTCGAGTGGCGGCACGCTAGCCCGAGGAAGTGCCATGAAAGCCGATATCCATCCAGCGTACGAAACCATCGAAGTCACCTGCAGCTGCGGCAACAAGTTCGAAACTCGTTCGAACCTGTGCAAGCCACTGGGTACTGACGTATGCAACGAGTGCCACCCGTTCTACACCGGTAAGCAGAAAACTCTGGACACCGGCGGCCGCGTACAGCGCTTCGCAGATCGCTTTGGTGCTTTCGGCAAGAAGCCTGCTGCTACTCCAGCAGAGTAAGGTTCAAGAGCCTTATGGGCTTTTACCCGCTGTTGAAAAAGGCGTCCCTTGTGGGCGCCTTTTTTGTGCCTGGGATTTGGCTGGCGACCGCTCAGGCCAACCCCTTCTGCCCCGCCCCGGCGGCCATCGTGCGTGTGGAGGTACAGCGTGTGGTGGATGGCGACACGGTGCGCCTCAAGGACGGTCGCAGCGTGCGCATGATCGGCCTCAACGCGCCGGAAACCGGCAAGAAGGGTCGCCCTGACGAGCCATTCGCTGTCGCCGCCCGTCAGCGCCTGCAGGCGTTGGTCAAGGCCAGCGATGGGCGTGTCGGCCTGGTGGCGGGGCGCGAAGGCAAAGATCATTACGGGCGCACCCTGGCTCACCTCTACGGCGCCAATGGCGAGAATCTGGAGGCGCAACTGCTGGCCGAGGGTTTGGGGTACCAAGTGGGCGTCGCGCCGAATGTCGACCTGATGGCCTGCCAGCAGGCGGCCGAAAACAGCGCCCGCCAGGCACGGCTCGGCCTGTGGCGCCAATCGCCAGTGCACAGCGTGGCGAATCTCAAGCGCTCCGGGTTTGCCCTGGTGGCCGGTCGGGTCAGCAAGATCGAGCGCAATCGCGGTGGAATCTGGATTGAACTGCAGGGTTCACTGGTATTGCGTATTGCGCCCGAGCTGATCAGCCAGTTCGATACGGCCATGCTCGATGGTCTGCAAGGCCGCACCATTGAGGCGCGCGGTTGGGTGCAGGATCGAGCCCGCCGTGGCGGCCTGAAAAAAGGCCAAGCGCGCTGGCTGTTGCCAATAACCGACCCCGGCATGCTGAAATCGGCGCTTTGAATAAAAAATTGTAGACATTTTTTATTTCGATTGTGAACAGTTGAGCCCTTATATCCCGTGGCTCTTGGCCAAAAGTCGTAGCGCAGGGCCCTTGACACCTGTGACTGCCCAGTCTTGTAGGGACTTTACGACACGCGTATCCTCGGCGGTCCGTCGACCAACAGTAAAAGCGGAATGCCGATATGTCTGATTTGAAAACTGCCGCTCTCGAATACCATGCCCATCCTCGTCCAGGAAAGCTGAGTGTAGAGCTCACCAAAGCCACTGCCACTGCCCGCGACCTGTCGCTGGCCTACAGCCCTGGTGTTGCCGAACCCGTACGTGAAATCGCCCGTGACCCAGAGCTGGCGTACAAGTACACCGGCAAAGGCAACCTGGTTGCAGTGATTTCCGATGGCACCGCGATTCTGGGCCTGGGTAACCTCGGCCCATTGGCTTCCAAGCCAGTCATGGAAGGCAAGGGCGTGCTGTTCAAGCGCTTTGCCGGCATCGACGTTTTCGACATCGAAGTCGATTCCGAAAGCCCGCAGGCGTTCATCGACACCGTCAAGCGCATTTCCATCACGTTCGGTGGCATCAACCTGGAAGACATCAAGGCACCTGAGTGCTTCGAGATCGAAAAGGCCCTGATCGAGCAGTGCGACATTCCGGTATTCCACGATGACCAACACGGCACCGCGATCGTTACCGCAGCCGGCATGATCAACGCCCTGGAAATTGCTGGCAAAACCCTGGGCGAGGCGAAAATCGTCTGCCTGGGCGCCGGTGCCGCGGCCATTTCCTGCATGAAGCTGATCATCAGCATGGGCGCCAAGCTGGAAAACATCTACATGGTCGACAGCAAGGGCGTGATTCAGTCCGAGCGCACCGACCTGAACCAGTACAAGGCGATGTTTGCCCATCCGTCCTCCAAGCGCACCCTGGCTGACGCCCTCGACGGTGCCGACGTGTTCGTTGGCCTGTCCGGCCCGAACCTGCTGAGCGCTGAAGGCCTCAAATCCATGGCGCCGAACCCTATCGTGTTCGCCTGCTCCAACCCGGATCCGGAAATCTCTCCAGAACTGGCCCACGCCACTCGCAGCGACGTGATCATGGCCACCGGCCGTTCGGACTACCCGAACCAGGTCAACAACGTATTGGGCTTCCCGTTCATCTTCCGTGGTGCCCTGGACGTTCGCGCCAAGCGCATCAACGAAGAAATGAAAGTGGCCGCTGCCAACGCCCTGCGTGAACTGACCAAGCTGCCGGTACCTCAGGACGTGTGCGACGCCTACGGTGGCGCCAAGCTGGAATTCGGTCGTGAGTACATCATTCCGAAACCAATGGACAAGCGCCTGATCACCCTGATCTCCGATGCCGTGGCCAAGGCCGCTATCGAGACTGGTGTGGCTACCCTGCCGTATCCAAAGAACTACCCGCTGCAAAGCGTGGATGATGTGTTCAACGGCTAAGCCGTTGTAGACACACCCGCAAAAAAAGCCCCGCCTGAGTGATCAGTCGGGGCTTTTTTGTGGCTGATGTCCCGTGGCTGATCTTTCCCACGCTCTGCGTGGGAATGCCCACCTGGACGCTCCGCGTCTGCTTTTAAGATCGTGACGCAGAGCGTCACAGGATGCATTCCCACGCGGAGCGTGGGAACGATCGGCCGATCAGCGTGATCAGGTCAGAACAAATCGATCGGCGCGCCTTCATCCGCCGGCAGCGGGCTGCCCGGCACTGCGCCGTTGCCCAGTTCGTTGACCGATGGCGGTGTGTCTTCGCTCTTGAACAGCTCGAAGTACGCATTCGGCGTGCTCGGTGAAGCTGCGCGGCCACTGATCGGGTCAATGCGCAGGCTGAGGATGCCTTCTGGCTCTGGCTGGGTGTGCAGCGGCTTGTCCTTGAGCGCTGCGCCCATGTAGCTCATCCAGATCGGCAGGGCGACGGTGCCACCAAACTCGCGGCGGCCCAGGCTTTCAGGCTGGTCATAGCCGGTCCACACGGTGGTCACGTAGTCGCCGTTGTAGCCGGAGAACCACGCGTCCTTGGACTCGTTGGTGGTACCGGTCTTGCCAGCGATATCCGCACGGCCCAGAGCCAGTGCGCGGCGGCCGGTGCCCTTCTTGATCACGTCTTGCAGGATGCTGTTGAGGATGTAGGTAGTGCGGCCGTCCACGATGCGCTCGGCAACCGCTGGCGCTTGCGGTTCGGCCGGTGCGCCGGCGTTTGCGGCCGACGGTGTGCCTGGCGTCGCCTCGATGGTGATACCGCCGTTGCTCGGTACCGCAAGCCCGTCGGTCGCGGCCACACCATTGACCACATCGCCGGGTACCCGTGGCGGGTTGGCGGTGAACAGGGTGTCGCCATTGCGGCTTTCGATCTTGTCGATCAGGTACGGCGCGATCTTGTAGCCGCCGTTGGCAAAGGTGCTCCAGCCGGTGGCGATTTCCATCGGCGTGAGGGTCGCGGTACCCAGGGCCAGGGACAGGTTTGGCGGCAGGTCCGACTTGGCGAAGCCAAAGCGCGTCATATAGTCGATGGTCTTGCCTACGCCCATCGCCTGCAACAGGCGGATCGACACCAGGTTGCGTGACTTGTACAGCGCCTCGCGGATACGGATCGGGCCGAGGAACGTGTTGGTGTCATTCTTCGGACGCCAGACCTTGTCCAGATATTCATCGACAAACACGATTGGCGCGTCGTTGACCAGGCTGGCGGCGGTGTAGCCGTTGTCCAGCGCGGCACTGTAGACAAACGGCTTGAAACTGGAGCCCGGCTGGCGCTTGGCCTGGGTAGCGCGGTTGTAGTTGCTCTGCTCGAAGGCAAAGCCGCCGACCAGTGCGCGGATCGCACCGTTCTGCGGGTCCAGGGACACCAGAGCGCCCTGGGCGAGCGGCACCTGGCTGAATTTGAGGCTGTCATCCTTTTGGCGTTGCACGCGGATCAAATCACCCACCTGGGCCACGTCGGATGGCTGCTTGGGCATCGGGCCCATGCTGTTGGTGTTCAGGAACGGGCGTGCCCACTTCATGCTGTCCCAGGCTACATGGGCTTCGCCAGAGCGGGTCAGCACTTGGATGCCGTCCTTGGTTACCTGGGTGACGATGGCCGGGTCCAGGCCGCTGATCGAACGCTGTTTGCCCAATTCGGTGGTCCAGGCACTCAGGGTCTTGCCCGGCAGGCGCGACTCGGGACCGCGGTAGCCGTGACGCTGGTCATAAGTGATCAGGCCTTCATGTACCGAATGGTTGGCGATTTCCTGCAAGTTGCTCGGCACCGTCGTGGTGACGCGGAAACCTTCGGTGTAGGCCTCGCTGCCATAACGGCCAACCATCTCGGCGCGGGCCATTTCAGCGATATAGGGTGCATTCACTTCTGGGGTCGGCACGTGATAGCTGGCGTTCAGCGGCTCGGCTACGGCACTTTCATAAGCGGCCTGGTCGATCTTGCCCAGTTTGTACATGCGGCCCAGGATCCAGTCACGGCGTTCTTTACTGCGCGCCGGGTTGGCCAGCGGGTTGAAGCGCGACGGTGCCTTGGGCAGGCCGGCAATCATGGCCATTTGCGCCAGGCTGGCGTCACGAATCGACTTGCCATAGTAGACCTGGGACGCGGCCTCGATGCCGTAGGCGCGGTTGCCCAGGTAGATCTTGTTGACGTACAGCTCGAGGATTTCATCCTTGGTCAGCTGGCGTTCGATCTGCAGCGCCAGCAGGATTTCGGTGGCCTTGCGGGAAAAGCTGCGCTCGCTGGTGAGGAAGAAGTTCTTCGCCACCTGCATGGTGATGGTGCTGCCGCCCGATTGAATGTGTCCGCTTTTTACCAATTGCGTGGCTGCACGCACCAGGCTGCTGGGGTCTACGCCGTAGTGGTTGGCGAAATTATCGTCTTCGGCAGACAGCAAAGCGCTGATGAAATTGGGTGGAATGTCGGCGAAACGGATCGGTGTGCGGCGCATTTCGCCGAACTCCGCGATCAGTTTTTCATCGCTGCTGTAGACCCGCAAAGGAATCTGCAACTGGATACTTCTGAGGGCCTCTACGGAGGGCAAACCCGGACTAAGGTAGAGGTAGGCCCCGCTGAATACGAGCAGCAGCCCGCAGACGATGGCGACAATGGAGTACCCGAAAAACTTCAGCAGACGAATCAAGGCTTTTGGATTTCCAGAGAAAAGAAAGAGTTACGCGTCGGGGCATGCATGGCAAACGATGGATCGACCCGGGCAGCAGATAAAAAGCGGGAAAAAACGCTGGGCATTAAAGCATTTTTCGGCTTGGGGCGTCATTCGCGAGCCTTGAACAAGCCGACCGAATGCAAGGTGCCTGGCAGCAATCAGGCGAGATGACAGCCGGTATGACAGGGAAAGTTTTGGGGAGTTTTATGGGAAAGGGATTTTTCAGGCGAAAAGTCGACACGGTGTTGGGGGTCGATATCAATGACAGCGGCATCAAGCTGATCGAACTGGGCCGTTCATCAGGCGGTTTCAGCGTCCAGGGCTACGTTATGCAAATGCTGCCGCCCCAGGCGGTGGTGGACGGTACCTTGCTGGATCTTGAGGGTGTGGGCCGTATGCTGCAACAGGCACTGTCGCGCCTGGGTACCTCGGCCCGGTACGCCGCCGTGGCGGTTGCGGGCCCGTCGGTAATTACCCGGCTGATTGACATGGACGCCGGCCTCAGTGATGAGGAAATGGCCTGGAAGATCCAGATGGAAGCCGACCAGTTCATCCCCTATCCATTGGACGAGGTGGCCATCGACTTTCAGGTTCAAGGGCCATCGGCTCAAGGCCCGCAGTGGGTAGAGGTGATGCTGGCGGCGTGCCTGCGTGAGCAGGTCGAAGCGCGCGAGGCGGTTTTGGCCCTGGCGGGGCTGGTGCCGCGGGTGGTCGATGTAGAAGGGTTTGCATTGGAGCGCGCTTGCCTTCAGGATTTTGCCAGCTTCACGCCGGGTCATAGAGTCGATGGTGCACAATGGGCCTTGGATGCCCAAGGGATGGGAGTGGCTTGCGGGCTGGCCCTTAGGAGTTTCGCTGGATGACACGAATCAATCTTTTGCCTTGGCGCCAGGCCCTCGCGGAGCGCAGGCGCAAATACCTGTTGGTGCTATTGCTGGCGTTTGCCTGCGTGGCGCTCGCGGCACTGTGGTTGGCTGATCAAGTGATCGACCAGGCGATAGACCGGCAGGTAAGCCGCAACAGCCGCCTGGAAGAGCACATCGCTACCCAGGACTCGCGGATCAGGACTATCGACGACTTGCAGGCGCGAAGCCAGCAACTGGCCGAACGCATGAAGGTGGTTCAGGACCTGCACGATGCCCGCTCTTCCGGTGCCCGATTGTTCGAGCAATTGGCTCGCTCGGTGCCTGAAGGTGTCCATCTGCATGAGGTGGTTGCGAACGGCGACACCATCAGCATTCGCGGCACGGCAGAAAGCAACCAGGATATCGCCCGTTTGATGCAGCAACTCAAGCCAATCCACGGCTCCAGTTCGACCCGTCTGCAGCGCGTGCAAACCGAAGGTGCACGCGGCGAAAGTGAATTCCAGCTGATGGTGCGCCAGGGAGAGTCCAGCGAGGCGCAACCATGAGCCTGCCCAGGCTCGATTTTTCCACGCTCTCTTACAACGCTGTCAAATGGTCCCTGCCGGGCAAGGTGCTGCTTGGCTGTGTGCTGGCCGGCCTGGTGCTGGTGCTGGGCGAGGTTTCGCATGGGGGGCCGCAGCGGGAGCGATTGCACGGGCTTGAGGCGCGGGAGCAGGCGCTGCAGCAGCAACTCACAGAAAAGACCGGCCTGGCCGCGAGCCTTGAGGTGCGCACCCGGCAAGTCCGGAGCATGGAAGACAATCTCGCCAGCCTTCTAGGGCAATTGCCCGGCGAGTCCGAGCTGCCTGCCGTGCTGGAAGACATCGCCCGGCTGGCGTCTGCCCATGGGGTGTGGGTCGAAGGCATCACCGTGCTGGATGAAGCGCCTCGGCAGCTTTATATCGAACAACCCATGCAGATAAGCGCGTCCGGGGTTTACCACGACCTGGCGACGTTTGTCAGTGCCTTGGGTGGGTTGCCACGGGTCGTTACCGTGCAGGATATTGCGCTCGGGCATCAGGGCGCCTTGTTGCGTCTGAACATGCTCGCCAAGACCTATCGCAGCACCCTGCAAAACGGCAAGGCCCGTCAGGTGCTCGACCCAGGGCCGCAATTTGTCTACGAACCCTCGTCCTTGCGCGACCCGTTCACGCCGCCCGCCTTGCAGGCGCCGCACGTTCCGGGCCGCCCGGCCTTTGCCCCGGATTTCACCCGGCGACGGGGACTGTTGGAGGGTATGCGCCTCGATCAGTTCGAAATGGTCGGTACGTTGTCCCGTGGTGCGCAGGCCTTTGCCTTGTTGCGGGCTGGGGCCAGGGTGTATCGGCTGGCGGTGGGTGATTACCTGGGGCCGGACCATGGCCAGGTCACGGCCATTCAAGACGCTGCTGTCGAGCTGGTGGAGCTGTTTCCCGATGGACAGGGCGCCTGGCTGGAACGCCCGCGAACCCTTGTGCTGAACGTCAACTCATAACGGAATCAAACAATGAAAAGGACCTTCTCGTCCTTCGGTGTGGCGCTATGGATAGCGTTCACGGCACCGATGGCTGCTGCTGTGCCCAATCGCCTGGACCTTATCCAACTGCCGCCGCCCGACAGTGCCCAGCCGGTCAGCTATACAGGCGCCAAGCTGACCCTGAATTTCCAGGACATCGACCTGCGCGCGGTCTTGCAGCAAATTGCCGATGTCGCCGGGCTCAACCTGGTGACCAGCGATGAGGTGCAGGGCTCGATCACCCTGCGGCTCAAGGATGTGCCCTGGGACCAGGCTCTGGACCTGGTACTGCAAACCAAGGGCTTGGACAAGCGAGTCAAGGCGGGCGTGTTGCTGGTGGCGCCCGCCGATGAATTGGCTGCTCGCGAGCTGTTGATGCTGGAGTCGCGCAAGCAGATGGCCGAGCTGGCGCCCTTGCGTCGGGAGCTGCTGCAGGTCAATTACGCCAAGGCCGCCGACCTGGCCAAGCTGTTTCAGTCGGTGACCGGCTTTGAGGGCGCCACCGATGAGCGCGGTTCGGTGGCGGTGGATGACCGCACCAACAACATCATCGCCTACCAGACTGGCGAGCGGCTCGAAGAGCTGCGGCGCATCGTGGCGCAACTGGATATCCCGGTACGCCAGGTCATGATCGAGGCGCGGATTGTGGAGGCCAATGTCGACTACGACAAAAGCCTGGGTGTGCGCTGGGGTGGGCGGCTCACCCGCGGCAACGGCGGCGTTGGCGGTATTGCCAAGCCGCCGGCGGAGGGTGCCGAGCCGCCGCAAAACCCACCCAGTTCACCCTTTGTCGACTTGGGGTCGCTGGCCGGAACCTCGGGCCTGGGGATCGCCTATATCACCGACAACCTGTTGCTGGACCTGGAGCTGACCGCCATGGAAAAAACCGGCAACGGTGAGATCGTCTCGCAGCCCAAGGTCGTCACCTCCGACAAAGAGACTGCACGCATCCTCAAAGGCACCGAGATTCCTTATCAGGAATCCACCTCCCAGGGCGCCACCTCGGTGTCGTTCAAAGAGGCTTCGCTGTCGCTTGAAGTCACGCCGCAAATCACCCCCGACGACCATGTGATCATGGCGGTCAAGGTCACCAAGGATGAGCCCGACTACCTGAACCGGCTCAATGACGTGCCGCCGATCAAGAAAAACGAGGTCAACGCCAAGGTTCTGGTCAGGGATGGCGAGACCATCGTCATTGGCGGGGTTTTCTCCAACACCCAGAGCAAAGTGGTAGATAAAGTGCCATTTTTGGGCGATGTGCCGTATCTTGGCCGCCTTTTCCGGCGCGATGTGCTGGCGGAGAAAAAATCCGAGCTGCTGGTATTCCTGACTCCGCGTATCATGAATAACCAGGCGATTGCTGTGAGTCGTTGATTCTGTGCGAAATTTGATTCTTGTAGGGCCGATGGGGGCTGGAAAAAGCACCATCGGCCGTTTGCTGGCCAAAGAGCTGCGCCTGCCGTTCAAAGATTCCGACAAGGAAATTGAATTGCGCACGGGTGCCAATATCCCATGGATCTTCGATAAAGAAGGCGAGCTGGGCTTTCGTGACCGCGAGCAGGCGATGATTGCCGAGCTGTGCGGCTGCGATGGCGTGGTATTGGCGACCGGCGGTGGCGCCGTCATGCGCGATGAAAACCGTCGAGCGCTGCATGCCGGTGGTCGGGTGGTGTATTTGCACGCGTCGGTCGAACAGCAGGTGGGCCGTACCGCCCGTGATCGCAATCGCCCGTTGCTGCGCACCGCCGACCCGGCGAAAACCCTGCGGGACCTGCTGGCGCTGCGCGATCCGCTGTATCGGGAAATCGCCGATCTGGTGGTGGAAACCGATGAGCGGCCACCTCGGATGGTCGTACTTGACATCCTTGAGCGCCTGCAACGGTTGCCACCCCGTTAAAGCCTGGCCCGAAATGCGCTATTCTCGGCGGCGCGCCATGACCTTATAAGGTATGGCGTAGAGCCACCAGGCGGTGTCGAGAGGTCGACAGTGCCGGTCGTTAATACATCTTCAACGCGGGGACACATGCAGACACTTAAGGTCGATCTAGGCGAGCGCAGCTACCCGATCCACATTGGCGCAGGTCTGTTGGACCAGCCCGAACTGCTTGCGCCGCATATTGCCGGCCGACAGGTGGCGATCATCTCCAACGAAACGGTCGCGCCGCTGTATCTTGAGCGTCTGAGCCGCAGCCTGGCGGCGTACTCGGTGATCTCCGTGGTGTTGCCTGACGGCGAAGCCCACAAAAACTGGGAAACCCTGCAACTGATCTTTGATGGCCTGCTGACTGCGCGCCATGACCGTCGAACCACTGTGGTCGCCCTGGGCGGCGGTGTGATTGGCGACATGGCCGGGTTTGCCGCGGCCTGCTACCAGCGCGGCGTGGATTTCATCCAGGTGCCGACCACCTTGCTGTCCCAGGTCGATTCGTCGGTGGGCGGCAAGACCGGTATCAACCACCCGCTGGGCAAGAACATGGTCGGCGCGTTCTACCAGCCTCAGGCTGTGCTGATCGACACCGCTACCCTCAACACCTTGCCGCCGCGCGAGTTGTCGGCGGGCCTGGCGGAAGTCATCAAGTACGGGCTGATCTGCGATGAGCCGTTCCTGACCTGGCTGGAAGAGCACATGGACGCCTTGCGCGGCCTCGATCAGGTAGCCCTGACCGAAGCGATTTCCCGCTCCTGCGCGGCCAAGGCGCTGGTGGTCAACGCCGACGAGCGTGAGTCCGGCGTGCGGGCCACGCTGAACCTGGGCCACACCTTCGGCCATGCGATCGAAACTCACATGGGCTATGGTGTGTGGTTGCATGGGGAAGCCGTAGCGGCTGGCACCGTGATGGCATTGGATATGTCGCAGCGCCTGGGCTGGATCAGCGCCCAAGAGCGCGATCGCGGTATCCGCCTGTTCCAGCGTGCCGGTTTGCCGGTTGTTCCGCCCACGGAGATGACCGAGGCGGATTTCCTTGAACATATGGCGATAGACAAGAAAGTGATCGACGGTCGACTTCGACTGGTACTGCTGCGCCACATCGGCGATGCCGTGGTGACCGACGATTATCCAAAAGAGATTCTACAGGCCACGCTGGGAGCGGATTACCGCGCCCTGGCCCAGCTCAAAGGTTAATAAGACCCGATGACTAGTTTGCATGCCGACGAGGCGTTCCTCGGCCATTATCACTTGAGCCACGACCCCTTCGCACCACGGGTGCCGGGTTTCAAGTTCTTCCCCGCCCAGCGCAAGCCGGTACTTGGGCAGTTGCATCACCTTGCGCGCTACAGCCAGTTGCTGCTGGTGGTGACCGGCCCTCTGGGCAGCGGCAAGACCTTGCTGCGCCAGGCGCTGGTGGCCAGCACCAACAAACAATCGGTGCAGAGCGTGGTGGTATCTGCCCGCGGTGCCGGTGATGCGGCTGGCGTACTGCGCGAGGTGGCGCAAGCGTTGAACGTCTCCAACGCCGAGCCGAACGCGATTCTCAAGCAGGTGGTGCAATTGGGCCTGACCGGCCAGGAAGTCTACCTGCTGGTAGACGACGCCGAGCAGCTCGACGAATCGGCCCTGGAAGCCTTGCTGGCGCTGGCAGCGGGTACGCCGGAAGGTCGCCCGCATGTGTTCCTGTTCGGTGAGTCGTCGTTGATCGCCGATCTGGAGCAGATCAGCGGTGAGCAGGAGCTGTTTCACGTCATCGAGTTGCAGCCGTACGAAGAGGAAGAAACCCGCGAATACCTTGCACAACGTCTTGAAGGCGCAGGGGCGGGTATCGAACTTTTCACCGCTGCGCAGATCTCTGATATTCACGAAAGCTCCGATGGCTGGCCTGGAAACATCAACCAGGTTGCCCGCGATGCCATGATCGAAGCCATGATTGCCAGCCGCTCTGCGGTCAAGCGTCCAAAGATGGGGTTCACTATGCCTAAGAAGCACGTATTGGCTATTTCCGCCGTTGTCGTGGTCGCTGTTGCCGCCGCCTGGTTGATCCCGGGCCGCAACAAAGCACCGACAACCACTGGCGCGCCAACCGAACAGGCGCAGTTGCCACTGGGCAAGCCCACGCCAAACGTCGAATTTGCCAACTCCGGCCAACCGACCAACCTGCCGATGGTCGGCCAACCTGTGATGCGCGGCCCTCTGGCAGAAGAAGCCGGTGGCATCTCCGAAGGCGACGACGGTGTGCCGGTGGAAGGCTCCAGCGCCACGCCGCCGACCGTGACCACCACCGCGCCACCTGCAGGCGTACCGGCCGGTGTGCCAGCGACGCCGGTTGCTCCGGTCGCCAAGCCGACTCCGACGCCGGCGCCCACCGTTGCTACCGCCAAGCCTGCTCCGGTGACCAAGCCTGTCGCACCAGCGCCAGCCGCCAAACCAGCCCCTGCCGCCAAGCCAGCGGAAAAACCAGCCGCCACCGTTGCCAAGGCCGGCGCTGCTGGCAGCAGCTGGTACAGCAGCCAGCCTACCGGTAACTTTGTGGTGCAGATCCTCGGCACCAGCTCCGAAGCCAATGCCCAGGCATTCGTCAAAGAGCAGGGCGGCCAGTACCGTTATTTCAAGAAAGTGCTCAACGGCAAGCCTCTCTACGTGATCACCTACGGTAGCTTCCCAAGCCGCGCCGCAGCCGATTCTGCCATCAAGGCCTTGCCAGCGAAGGTTCAGGCTGGTAAACCTTGGCCTCGCACTGTTGCCAGCGTTCAACAAGAACTGGCAGCAACTCGCTGAAGATCCGGCGGCCTTACCCAGGCCGCCCTCCCGGCACCTCAAAAAAATCCGCAAGTGCGTGCAGTCTCCCGAGACCGCGCGCTTTGTGGTGTCTGCGTCACAGTGGCTTTTGAGTCGTAGCGGTCAGAATTAAAAAAGTTTTGACTAGCACAGCATATCGCTTTAAACCTTTCATAAATGCGACATAGATTTGCGACATTTCGTCGCTAAATTTGTGAGCGTCTGTGTCGGTGTGTACAATGACCTCCCTTTTGCCCCCGCTAAGCCGGCGTACGTTCGGCGTGGAAGGTAACTGGTTGAATTGAAAAGAAATTTGCCTCGGTAAAAGAGGCAGCCTGGTGAGAAAGTGTCTATGAAAGCAGGTCTGTACCAACCCGATGAATTCAAGGATAACTGCGGTTTCGGCCTGATAGCCCACATGCAGGGCGAACCCAGTCATACCCTTTTGCAAACGGCCATCGAGGCCCTGACCTGCATGACCCACCGCGGTGGGATCAACGCCGACGGCAAGACCGGTGACGGCTGTGGCTTGCTGATTCAAAAGCCCGACCAGTTCCTGCGCGCTGTCGCCAAAGAGCAATTCGCGGTCGAACTGCCCAAGCAGTACGCCGTGGGCATGGTGTTTTTCAACCAGGACCCGGTAAAAGCCGAAGCCGCTCGCGAGAACATGAACCGCGAGATCGCCGCCGCCGGCCTGCAAATTGTCGGATGGCGCAAAGTGCCCATCGACACCAGCGTACTCGGCCGCCTGGCCCTGGAGCGCCTGCCGCAGATCGAACAAGTATTCATCGCAGGCGATGGCCTGAGCGACCAGGACATGGCGATCAAGCTGTTCACGTCCCGTCGTCGTTCGTCGGTGCTCAACGCCGCCGACACCGACCATTACATCTGCAGCTTTTCCCACAAGACCATCATTTATAAAGGCCTGATGATGCCGGCGGACCTCACCGCCTTCTATCCAGACCTGAGCGATGAGCGCCTGCAAACCGCAATCTGCGTGTTCCACCAGCGCTTTTCCACCAATACCCTGCCGAAATGGCCGCTGGCCCAGCCATTCCGCTTCCTCGCCCACAACGGCGAGATCAATACCATCACTGGCAACCGCAACTGGGCCCAGGCCCGTCGCACCAAGTTCGCCAACGATTTGATGGACCTCGAAGAGCTCGGCCCGCTGGTCAATCGCGTGGGTTCCGACTCCTCCAGCATGGACAACATGCTCGAACTGATGGTCACCGGCGGCATCGACCTGTTCCGTGGCGTGCGCATGATCATTCCGCCAGCGTGGCAGAACGTCGAGACGATGGACCCGGACCTGCGTGCGTTCTACGAGTACAACTCGATGCACATGGAACCGTGGGACGGCCCGGCCGGCGTGGTCATGACCGACGGCCGCTATGCGGTGTGCCTGCTCGACCGTAACGGCCTGCGCCCGGCGCGTTGGGTGACCACCACCAACGGTTTCATCACCCTCGCCTCGGAAATCGGCGTGTGGGACTACAAGCCTGAAGACGTGATCGCCAAAGGCCGTGTGGGCCCTGGCCAGATCCTGGCCGTGGACACCGAGACCGGGCAGATCCTCGACACCGACGCCATCGACAACCGCTTGAAGTCCCGTCACCCGTACAAGCAATGGCTGCGCAAGAACGCCCTGCGCATCCAGGCGACCATGGAAGACAACGACCACGGTTCGGCTTTCTATGACGTGGACCAGCTCAAGCAGTACATGAAGATGTACCAGGTTACGTTCGAAGAGCGCGACCAGGTGCTGCGTCCGCTCGGTGAGCAAGGCTACGAGGCCGTCGGCTCCATGGGCGATGACACGCCAATGGCCGTGCTGTCCCAGCGCGTACGCACGCCGTACGACTACTTCCGCCAGCAGTTCGCCCAGGTGACCAACCCGCCGATCGACCCGCTGCGTGAAGCCATCGTGATGTCCTTGGAAGTGTGCCTCGGCGCCGAGCGCAACATCTTCCAGGAATCGCCTGAGCATGCCTCCCGCGTGATCCTCAGCTCGCCGGTCATTTCCCCGGCCAAATGGCGCTCGCTGATGACCCTGGAGCGTCCGGGCTTCGATCGTCAGATCATCGACCTGAACTACGACGAGAGCCTGGGCCTGGAAGCCGCAGTGCGTAACGTTGCTGACCAGGCTGAAGAAGCCGTGCGTGCCGGTCGTACCCAGATCGTACTGACCGATCGCCACATTGCGCCTGGCAAGTTGCCGATCCACGCGTCCCTGGCGACCGGTGCGGTGCACCACCGCCTGACCGAAAAAGGCCTGCGCTGCGACTCCAACATCCTCGTGGAAACCGCCACTGCCCGCGACCCGCATCACTTTGCGGTGCTGATCGGTTTCGGCGCTTCGGCGGTGTACCCGTTCCTCGCGTACGAAGTGCTGGGTGACCTGATCCGTACCGGTGAAGTGCTGGGAGACCTCTATGAGGTGTTCAAGAACTACCGCAAGGGCATCACCAAGGGCTTGCTGAAGATTCTGTCGAAGATGGGTATCTCCACGGTCACCTCGTACCGTGGTGCTCAGTTGTTCGAAGCCATCGGTCTGTCCGAAGAAGTCTGCGAGCTGAGTTTCCGTGGCGTACCGAGCCGCATCAAGGGTGCGCGTTTCGTCGACATCGAAGCCGAGCAAAAAGCCCTGGCCTTGGAGGCCTGGAGCGCGCGCAAGCCGATCCAGCAAGGTGGCCTGCTCAAGTTCGTGCACGGTGGCGAATACCATGCTTACAACCCGGACGTGGTCAACACCCTGCAAGCCGCTGTGCAGCAGGGCGACTACGCCAAGTTCAAGGAATACACGAGCCTGGTGGACAACCGCCCGGTGTCGATGATCCGCGACCTGTTCAAGGTGAAGACCCTGGACACGCCGATGGACATCAGCCAGGTCGAGCCGCTGGATTCGATCCTCAAGCGCTTCGACTCCGCCGGTATTTCCCTGGGCGCCCTGTCGCCCGAGGCTCACGAAGCCCTGGCCGAAGCCATGAACCGCCTGGGTGCGCGTTCCAACTCCGGCGAAGGCGGTGAAGACCCGGCGCGCTACGGCACGCTCAAAAGCTCGAAGATCAAGCAGGTGGCCACCGGCCGTTTCGGGGTGACCCCGGAGTACCTGGTGAATGCCGAGGTGCTGCAGATCAAGGTGGCCCAAGGCGCCAAGCCGGGTGAGGGTGGTCAATTGCCAGGCGGTAAGGTAAACGGTTTGATCGCCAAGCTGCGCTATGCGGTGCCGGGCGTGACGTTGATCTCGCCACCGCCGCACCACGACATTTACTCGATTGAAGACTTGTCGCAGCTGATTTTCGACTTGAAACAAGTCAACCCCCAGGCCCTGGTCTCGGTGAAACTGGTGGCAGAAGCCGGCGTCGGCACCATCGCCGCCGGTGTGGCCAAGGCCTATGCCGACCTGATCACCATCTCCGGCTACGACGGCGGCACCGGCGCTTCGCCGCTGACCTCGATCAAGTACGCCGGTGCACCGTGGGAACTCGGCCTGGCCGAAACCCACCAGACCCTGCGCGGCAACGACCTGCGCGGCAAGGTGCGAGTACAGACCGACGGCGGCCTGAAAACCGGCCTCGATGTGATCAAGGCCGCGATCCTCGGCGCCGAAAGTTTTGGCTTCGGTACTGCGCCCATGATCGCCCTGGGCTGCAAATACCTGCGCATCTGCCACCTGAACAACTGCGCCACCGGCGTAGCGACTCAGAACGAAAAACTGCGCAAGGATCACTACATCGGCACCGTCGACATGGTGGTGAATTTCTTCACCTACGTCGCCGAAGAAACCCGTGAGTGGCTGGCCAAATTGGGCGTGCGTTCGCTGGAAGAGCTGATCGGTCGCACCGACCTGTTGGACATCCTCGAAGGCCAGACCGCCAAGCAACAACATCTGGACCTCACCCCGCTGTTGGGCAGCGATCACATCCCGGCAGACAAGCCACAATTCTGCCAGGTGGACCGCAACCCACCGTTCGACAAAGGCCTGCTGGCCGAGAAAATGGTCGAAATGGCCGGCTCCTCGATCAACGACGCCAGTGGTGGCGAGTTCGCCCTGGATATCTGCAACTGCGACCGTTCCATCGGCGCACGCATCTCCGGCGAAATCGCACGCAAGCACGGCAACCAGGGCATGGCGAAAGCGCCGATCACCTTCCGCTTCAAGGGCACTGCGGGCCAGAGCTTCGGCGTGTGGAACGCCGGCGGCCTGCACATGTACCTGGAAGGCGACGCCAACGACTACGTGGGCAAGGGCATGACTGGCGGCAAACTGGTCATCGTTCCGCCGGCTGGCAGCGTGTACAAGACCCAGGACAGTGCCATCATCGGCAACACCTGCCTGTACGGCGCCACCGGTGGCAAGCTGTTTGCCGCAGGTACTGCCGGTGAGCGTTTCGCCGTGCGTAACTCCGGTGCTCACACCGTGGTGGAAGGCACTGGCGATCACTGCTGCGAGTACATGACCGGAGGCTTTGTCGCGGTACTGGGCAAGACCGGTTACAACTTCGGTTCGGGCATGACCGGCGGTTTCGCCTACGTGCTCGACCAGGACAACACCTTCGTCGACAAGGTCAACCACGAGCTGGTCGAGATCCAGCGCATCAGCGGCGAAGCCATGGAGTCCTACCGGAACCACTTGCAGCACGTGCTGGACGAGTACGTCGAGGAAACCGGCAGCGAATGGGGTCGTAACCTCGCCGAAAACCTCGATGATTACCTGCGTCGTTTCTGGCTGGTCAAGCCCAAGGCTGCCAACCTGAAATCGTTGCTTTCCAGCATCCGTGCCAACCCGCAGTGATATGCGCCTGAACAGTTTGATGAGGTTTTAACATGGCTGAACGTCTGAATAACGACTTCCAGTTCATCGATGTCGGGCGCAAAGATCCGAAGAAGAAACTGTTGCGTCAACGCAAGAAAGAGTTCGTGGAAATCTACGAACCCTTCAAACCCCAGCACTCGGCCGACCAGGCCCACCGTTGCCTGGGGTGCGGTAACCCGTATTGCGAATGGAAGTGCCCGGTGCACAACTTCATTCCCAACTGGCTCAAACTGGTGGCCGAGGGCAACATCCTCGCCGCCGCCGAGCTGTCGCACCAGACCAACACCCTGCCGGAAGTCTGCGGCCGGGTGTGCCCGCAAGACCGTCTGTGTGAAGGTGCCTGCACCCTCAACGACGGCTTCGGCGCGGTGACCATCGGTTCGGTGGAGAAGTACATCACCGATACGGCGTTCGCCATGGGCTGGCGCCCGGACATGTCCAAGGTCAAGCCAACCGGCAAGCGCGTCGCGATCATCGGCGCGGGCCCTGCTGGCCTGGGGTGTGCCGACGTGCTGGTGCGTGGCGGCGTGACTCCGGTGGTGTTCGACAAGAACCCGGAAATCGGTGGCCTGCTGACCTTCGGTATCCCTGAATTCAAGCTGGAAAAAACCGTACTCAGCCACCGTCGCGAAGTGTTCACTGGCATGGGTATCGAGTTCCGCCTCAATACCGAAATCGGCAAAGACATCACCATGGAGCAACTGCTCGCCGAATACGATGCGGTGTTCATGGGCATGGGCACCTACACCTACATGAAGGGCGGCTTTGCCGGTGAGGACTTGCCCGGCGTGTATGACGCGCTCGACTTCCTGATCGCCAACGTCAACCGCAACCTGGGCTTTGAAAAGTCGCCGGAAGATTTCGTCGACATGAAGGGCAAGAAGGTCGTGGTGCTGGGCGGTGGCGACACCGCGATGGATTGCAACCGCACCTCGATCCGCCAGGGCGCCAAGTCGGTGACCTGCGCTTATCGCCGTGACGAAGCCAACATGCCCGGCTCGCGCAAAGAGGTGAAGAACGCCAAGGAAGAAGGCGTGAAATTCCTCTACAACCGCCAGCCGATCGCCATCGTCGGTGAAGACCGTGTGGAAGGTGTGAAGGTGGTCGAGACCCGTCTCGGCGAACCGGACGCCCGTGGCCGTCGCAGCCCCGAGCCGATCCCGGGTTCCGAAGAAATCATCCCGGCCGACGCCGTGGTCATCGCCTTCGGTTTCCGCCCAAGCCCGGCGTCGTGGTTCGAGCAGTTCGAAATCCAGACCGACAGCCAGGGCCGCGTCGTGGCCCCGGAACAAGGCCAGTACAAGCACCAGACCAGCAACCCGAAGATCTTCGCCGGTGGCGACATGGTGCGTGGGTCGGACCTTGTGGTCACCGCGATCTTCGAAGGCCGTAACGCCGCCGAAGGCATCCTGGACTACCTGCAAGTCTGATGATCGTTCCCACGCTCTGCGTGGGAATGCCGCCAGGACGCTCCGCGTCCCGAACAGCATGACGCGGAGCGTGGGAGCGATCCTGCGGCGGCATTGCCGCGACAAATTGACCCGATAGACAAAAGGCACGGTGCATTCCGTGCCTTTTGCGTCGCGCTCTGAGAAAATGCCCGCACTTTTTTTGCGGATGCCGACATGACTGCCCTCAAGAACGACCGTTTCCTTCGTGCCCTGCTCAAGCAACCCGTAGACGTCACCCCGGTGTGGATGATGCGTCAAGCCGGTCGCTATCTGCCGGAATACCGCGCCAGTCGCGCCAACGCCGGTGATTTCATGAGCCTGTGCATGAACCCGGAGTTCGCCTGCGAAGTCACGATGCAGCCGCTGGACCGCTACCCACAACTGGATGCGGCCATCCTCTTCTCCGATATCCTCACCATCCCGGATGCCATGGGCCAAGGCCTGTACTTCGAAACCGGCGAAGGCCCGCGCTTCAAGAAAGTCGTCAGCACCCTGGCCGATATCGAAGCCCTGCCGATCCCTGACCCACACAAAGACCTGGGCTACGTGATGGATGCTGTGAGCACCATCCGCCGCGAGCTCAACGGCCGCGTGCCGCTGATCGGTTTCTCCGGCAGCCCCTGGACCCTGGCCACCTACATGGTTGAAGGCGGCTCGTCGAAAGACTTCCGCAAGACCAAAGCCATGCTCTACGACAACCCGCAAGCCATGCACCTGTTGCTGGACAAGCTGGCGCAGTCGGTCACGTCCTACCTCAACGGCCAGATCATGGCAGGCGCCCAAGCGGTACAGATTTTCGACACCTGGGGTGGCAACCTGTCGTCGGCGGCGTACCAGGAGTTCTCCCTGGCCTACATGCGCAAGATCGTCAGCGGCCTGATCCGTGAACACGAAGGCCGCAAGGTTCCGGTGATCATGTTCACCAAAGGCGGCGGCCTGTGGCTGGAAAGCATCGCTGACGCGGGCGCCGATGCATTGGGCCTGGACTGGACCTGCGACCTCGGCGAAGCGCGCCGTCGCGTCGGCAACCAGGTTGCCCTGCAAGGCAACATGGACCCGACCGTGCTGTACGCCAAGCCAGAAGCGATCCGCGCCGAAGTCGGACGCATCCTGGCCAGCTATGGCAAGGGCAGTGGCCACGTGTTCAACCTTGGCCACGGCATCACACCGGAAGTGAACCCGGAGCACGCGGGTGCGTTCTTGCGCGCAGTGCACGAACTATCGGCGCAATACCACGAGTAAAACGCAAAACAAAATGTGGGAGCTGGCTTGTCGGGTCGCCGCATCGCTGCGATGGCGGCGGCGAATTCAACACCGCTATCGCAGGCAAGCCAGCTCCCACATAAAGCCAGTCGCCTCAGGCTTTCACATGGCCCAGTGGCGGCAACTTCGCCAGCTTCAACGCCACCAGCAACGCGCCAATCAGCAGCGCGACGATAAACCCGCCAATCCCGTTCCACCCGGCAAAGTGCCAGAAAAACCCACCCGCAGTCCCGGCAATGCTCGACCCCACGTAATAGCAGAACAGGTACAGCGACGACGCCTGCCCCTTGGCTTTCACTGCGCGGCGGCCGATCCAGCTGCTGGCGACCGAGTGGGCGCCGAAGAAGCCGAAGGTGAACACCAGCATGCCTGGCACCACCAACCACAGCGGGGTGAACAGCGTCAGGGCCATGCCGGCGAGCATCAGCACGATGGTGCCCCATAGCACGCGGCGGCGGCCGAGGCGGTCGGCCAGTGAGCCGATCTTGGCCGAGCTGTAGATGCCCGAGAGGTACACCACTGACAGCAAACCGACCACCGCCTGGCTCAGCTCGTAGGGGGAGGCCAGCAGGCGATAGCCGATGTAGTTGAACATCGTCACGAAGGCGCCCATCAGCAGGAAGGCTTCGAGAAACAGCCACGGCAGGCCGGCGTCCTTGAAGTGCATGACAAAGCCGTCCACCAGGCTGCGTGGCTTGAGGCTGGTGGCGCGGAAGTTGCGCGATTCGGGGAGGATCTTCCAGAACACCGTGGCAGCGATCAACGCCAGGGCGCCGATGATCAGCATTGCAGTGTGCCAACTGACGAAGTCGATCAACACGCCGATGATCAGGCGCCCGCTCATGCCCCCAATCGCGTTGCCGCCGATGTACAGGCCCATGGCCAGGCCGATGTGCTGCGGGTGGATCTCTTCGCTGAGGTAGGTCATGGCCACGGCGGCCAGGCCGCTCAAGGACAGGCCCACCAGTGCACGCATCAACAGGATGCCCTCCCAGCTCGGCATCAAGCCGCTGGCGATGGTGGCCAGCGCCGCACAGAACAACGCAGCGACCATCACCGGCTTGCGCCCCAGCCTGTCGGATATCGGCCCGGTGATCAGCAGGCCGCAAGCGAGCATCGCCGTGGCGACGGATAGAATCAGGCTGCTTTGCGCCGCATTGATGGAAAACTCATGGGACAGCGCCGGCATCATCGGCTGTACGCAATACAACAGGGCGAACGTGGCGAAGCCGCCGGAGAACAGGGCCAGCACGGTGCGCATGAACATCGGCGTGCCTTTTTCGATGTACGCGTCGTTGAGCTGCGCCACTACGTCATCAAGGGCTGAGGGCGAGGTGTGTTGGGCAAGTGGGGCAACAGCAGGATTCACGGGGGACCTCGGGGAGGAAAGTCTGCCAGGACTGACAATACGAAAAAGAATATAGCTGGCTAATGATTCTTTCCAATATATTGTTCGACCTGTTTGATAGCTTTTACGACCTAATGAGGCTTGCATGGAATTTCGCCATTTGCGCTACTTCATCGCCGTTGCCGAAGAGCTGCACTTCGGCCGCGCCGCGCAGGTGCTGGGCATCTCGCAGCCGCCCCTGAGCCAGCAGATACAGGCGCTGGAACACGAGCTGGGCGCACGCTTGTTCGAGCGTACCAATCGTCGGGTCGAGCTGAGCGAGGCCGGGCGCTTGTTCTTGCAAGAGGCACGGCTGGTGCTGGCCCAGGTCGACAAGGCGGCAGATGTGGCGCGGCGTGCGCAGTTGGGGGAACTGGGTGAATTGAAGATCGGCTTCACCTCGTCTGCGCCGTTCAACGCCAGCATTCCCCAGGCGATCTTTGCCTTCCGCCAGGCATTCCCGGCGGTGCATCTGAACCTGCAAGAAATGAGCAGCACCCAAGTGGCCGAGTCGCTGGTGGACGAGTCGATTCAGGTTGGGTTGATGCGGCCTTTGCCCTTGCCCGACTCACTGAACGTGATCGAGTTGATGCGCGAACCCTTGGTCGCGGTATTGAGCGCCGGCCACCCGTTGGCGCAAGGCAGCGAGCGCGGCTTGCATCTGGAGCAATTGGCCGAGGAGCCTTTCGTGTTCTTCCCGCGCAGTTACGGCAGCGGCTTGTACGCGCAGTTGCTCAACCTCGCTCGCGACGCCGGGTTCAGCCCGCACTTTGCTCAGGAAGCAGGGGAAGCAATGACCATCATCGGCCTTGTGGCGGCGGGGTTGGGGGTGTCGGTGCTGCCGGCGTCTTACCAGCGCATCCGCATTGATGGCGTGGTCTATCGCACCTTGCTCGACCCGCAGGCAGTGACGGCGGTGTGGCTGGTGCAGCGCAAGGGCGCGCAAACGCCAATGGCGAAAGGGTTTGTGGAGTTGTTGACGCGTAAGGCCGCTCAATAACCTGTGGCGAGGGAGCTTGCTCCCGCTGGGTCGCGTAGCGGCCCTAAAAAATGGGCCTGCTGCGCAGTCCAGCGGGAGCAAGCTCCCTCGCCACAAGGGGGTCAGTTTTGGGGCGAAGTATTTGCTTCATTCACGCTGTAAGTCCGCAACCCCGCCAGAATATCCCGATCCAGCATGCTCACCCAACGGTTGTAGTTGCGATGGATCTTCCCGTCCTTGTAGCCCAGGTCGCGGCTGTCGCGGTAGGTGATGGCGTAGCTGTTGCGGGTGTAGCGGATGTCTATGGCGGCGTAGAACTGGCCGCGCACGGTGATCTCGGCCTGCACCAGTTGCGGGCTCAGGCGTTGTACCGTCCACTCGCGTTTTTGCAGGGCGGCGACGATCACCTGTTTCATTTTTTCCTCGCTGACCTGGCTCGTGGCCGGCAACTCGTGCTGGGTGTTGAGCACCGGTTTGCTGGTGCAGCCAGCCGTGGTCAGCAGGGCCAGGGTGATCAGGGTAGCGCGTAGCAGGGAAGACATTCCGTTTTCTCCAGTCGATTAAAAAGTCAGCTCCAGCGGCGGAAGATCAACGAGGTGTTGACGCCGCCGAAGGCAAAGTTGTTGTTCATCACGTAGTCGTTGTGCATCTGGCGAAAGCCACCTTGCAGGTAGTCCAGCTCGCCGCATTGCGGGTCGACCGCGTCCAGGTTGAAGGTGTGCACGTACTGGTCGCGGTTCATCATCTCGATGCTGAACCACGATTCCAGCGCGCCGCAGGCACCCAGGGTGTGGCCGAGGAAACTCTTCTGTGAACTGATCGGCATGCGGCTGCCAAACAGGCTGCTGGTGGCCAGGGTTTCAGCGATGTCGCCCTGATCGGTAGCCGTGCCGTGGCCGTTCACGTAGCCAATGGCGGACGGTTCAAGACCTGCGTCTTCCAGGGCCAGCTCCATGGCGCGGCGCATGGTTTTCTGTTCCGGGCGGGTGGTGTGCTGGCCGTCGGCGTTGCTGCCGAAGCCGACCAGCTCCGCATGAATATGCGCGCCTCGCGCGAGTGCGTGTTCCAACTCTTCGAGCACCAACATGCCGCCACCTTCACCGATCACCAGGCCATCGCGGCCGCTGTCGTAGGGGCGCGGGCTGGTTTGCGGCGCATCGTTTTTCAGGCTGGTGGCGTACAACGCATCGAACACCATGGCTTCGGTGGGGCACAGTTCTTCTGCGCCGCCCGCGAGCATCAACGGCAGGCGCCCGAACTTGATTGCCTCATAGGCGTAGCCGATGCCCTGGCTGCCGCTGGTGCAGGCGCTGGAGGTAGGAATCAGCCGGCCCGTGAGGCCAAAGAAGATACTGATATTTGCCGCCGTGGTGTGGGGCATCATGCGTACATAGGAATTGGCATTGAGCCCCTCGGCCACCGAATTGAGCAGCATATTGCCAAACGCCTTGATCTCATCGGTGCTGCCGGTGGACGAGCCACAGGCCACGCCCATGCGCCCGTCCTTGATCGACTCGTCGCCGAGCAGGCCGGCGTCTTGCAACGCCTGCTCCGCCGCCCACACGGCCAGGCGCGAGACGCGGCCCATGCTGCGCAGTTGCTTGCGCGTCCAGTGAGCAGGCACGACGAAATCGTCGATAGGGCCGGCCAGGCGCGTGTTCAATTCGGTGAAACGGTCCCACTCATCCATGCGCCGGATGCCGCTGCGGTTGGCGCGAAAGTTCGCGGCGATGGTGTCCCAGTCGCTGCCCAGGGAGGTCACGCCGGCCATGCCGGTGACGACAACGCGCTTCATCAGCACAGGCCCCCGTTTACGGCCAGCACCTGACGCGTGATGTAGCCGGCTTCGGCCGACATCAGGAAGTTCACGGCGCCGGCGACTTCTTCCGGCGTGCCCATGCGTTGGGCCGGGATCATTTTCATCAGTTCTTCTACCGGCACGTTTTCATCCAGCATCGCGGTGTCGATCAGGCCCGGCGCCACGCAGTTGACGGTGATCTTGCGCTTGCCCAATTCGATGGCCAGCGCCTTGGCCGCGCCGATCAAGCCGGCTTTGGAGGCGCTGTAGTTGACCTGGCCGCGGTTGCCGATCAGCCCGGACACCGAGGTGATGCACACGATACGCCCGGCGGCGCGGCGCCGAATCATCGGCATCATCACCGGGTGCAGCACGTTGTAGAAACCATCCAGGTTGGTGCGCATCACCACATCCCAATCGTCTTCCGACAGCGCAGGAAAGGCGCCGTCGCGGGTCAGGCCGGCATTGAGCACCACGCCGTAATAGGCGCCATGCCGCTCCACATCGGCCTCAAGGATCTCTTTGCACGCAGCGCGATCCGCCACGTCGAACTGCAGCACGCGTGCCTCGCGCCCCAGGGCTTGGACCTCGAGCTGTACCGCGTCGGCTTCGGCACGACCGCTGCGGCAATGCAGCACGATGTCATGGCCGGCCTGGGCCAGGCGCAGGGCAATGGCGCGGCCGATACCACGGCTGGAGCCGGTGACCAGTACGGATTCAGTCATGGCGTATCGTCCTTCGATTCATCTAAATAGTTGGCCGCCTGGGGCGGTCGAAATACGTTCAGGCGCGCGCTGGCCTGGATACCGTCGCCGGTGAGGTGGCATTCGAACACGCCCATGCCGTTGTCGTCTTCCAGGGAGCGCAGGCCGTGGATATGCAGCTCGGCACCGGCCGGGAAGTGCTCCACGTTGCACTCGAACTTACGTGTGCCCAACAGGAAACCGAGTTCCACGGCCTTGCCTTGCTGGCGTGCATGGCAACCGGCATAGGCGGCGACGCTTTGCGCCATCAGCTCGATACCGACCCAGGCGGGCAGGCTACCGTCAGCACGGTTGAACAGGCCGCCGGGCTTGACGGTGACGCGGGTGTGGATCTGCTCTTCATCGAACGACAGCACCTGGTCGATCAGGATCATGTCGCCCGCATGGGGCAGCAGTTCGGCAAGTGGCCAATCGATCATGGGGCCTCTGCGATTATCAGGCTGACATTGTTACCGCCGAAGGCAAACGAGTTGCTCATCAGGCAGGTTTTTTTCAAGCTGTCGCCGCTGCGCACCCATTGCAAGGCGGGCAGCGCCGGGTCGGGATGGCCGTCCCATACGTGGGGTGGCAGCAGGCGATGGGTCAGGCTCAGCCAGCAGAACGCGGCTTCCAGGGCCCCGGCAGCGCCGAGGGTGTGGCCGGTCATGGGCTTGGTCGATGAGCAGGCGACGCCGCCGGGAAACAGGCTGGCGACCGCCAGGCTTTCCATGGCGTCGTTGTGTTGGGTCGCGGTGCCGTGCAGGTTCAGGTAGCCGATCTGCTCGGGCGAAAGCTTCGCGCAGGCTAAGGCCTTGCGCATGGCCAGCAACGCGCCCTTGCCACTGGGCTCGGGCGCAGAGATATGGTGCGCGTCGCAACTGGCGCCGCTGCCCAGCAAGGCGATGGGGGCCGGCTCACGGCTCATCAGGAACAGCACCGCCGCTTCACCGATATTGATGCCGTTGCGGTTCACCGAGAACGGATTACAGCGCTCGGCAGACACTGCTTCCAGCGCGGTAAACCCGTTCAGCGTCAGCTTGCACAGGCTGTCCACGCCGCCGCAGATCACCGCATCGCACACCCCCAGGTCCAACAGACGCTGGGCGCTCATCAATGCTCGGGCGCTGGAGGTGCAGGCGGTGGAAATCACATAGGCCGGGCCGCTCACGTTCAACCAGTCGGCGAGGAAGTTGGCCGGGGCGCTGAGTTCCTGTTGCTGGTAATCGTAGTCAGCGGGGAACTGCGTGTTCTGCAGGTAATGGGCAATGCCACGGCTGGCTTCGTCAATGCCCGAGGTGCTGGTGCCCAGCACAACCCCGACCCGGTCAGCGCCGTAGGTTTGGATGGCCTGACGAATCTGATCTTCGATCTGCAGCGCCGCTTCCAACAGCAACTGGTTATTGCGACTGCTTTGCTGGGCCAGTTCCGGGGGCAGGCTCGCCAGTTCGCCGTATACGGCGGCCACCGGCACTACGCGTTCCGGCACCCAGCCGCTTTCGGCACGCATGCCCGAACAGTCGCCGGCAAACAGCTTGCGGCTGACTTGCGCCTGGCCACGGCCAAGGGCGCAGATCACGCCAAGGGCGTTGAGGTAGGCGGTCATCGGCTCACACCCAGCGGGCTGATGCGGTAACTCAGCGGCGGGTCGGCCATGTTCACGCTGAACACCTCCGAAGACTGGTAGACGATCTGCCAGTGGCCCGGCAGCGTGCGCGTCAGGTCCATGGCCTGGGCAGTGGGATACAACGCTGGTACGTCACCAGGCGCGGTCAGGGCAAACAGCAGCGCGGCAAATAGCGTGCGCGCCTGGGGGTTGGGCGGCAGCAAGCCGTCTGCCTGCCACTGCCCATCAAGCAGTTTTTGCCGGGCCAGCGGAATGCCCAGCGGGTCCATCATCGACCAGCGAATCGCGCGGCCTTCGCGCTGGATCACCAGCAGCCAGTCCTGGCTCTGGCTGTCCGCCAGGCGCTGCACATGCAATTGCATCGGCAAGGCCAGGGCCGGCATTTTTTCCGGCAGCGGCGCCTGGCTGGCACAGGCGCTGAGCAGCAACAGGCAACTTATCAACAGCAGGCGCATCATGGGGCCGCATTCTCCACAGGTTTACGGGCCACGCAGTTGACCAGGGTTTCCTCGCGCTGACCCACCGGCGGTGCCTTGCGCAGGCCCCAACGTTCCAGCAGGCCGAAGTCACTGGAACGGCTCCACCACAAGTAAGGGTACGAAATGTTCTGAGCAGCGAACTCAAAGCCCTGCTCGCGCAGCATCTCCAGGTACTCTTCGGCGCTTTTCTGCACATGCATCGGGTGGCGGAACAGCCAGCGAATCACCCAGGTGTCGATGTAGGCTTCGGTGGATTCGGCAAACAGCAGATAGCCGCCCGGCTTGAGCACCCGATAGAACTCCTTGAGTGCGCGATGTTGTTCCACCAGATGATGGAAGGTCTGGTGGCAGAACAGGATATCGACGCTGGCATCCGCTAGGTTGAGGGTCGCGCAGTCGCTGCCGATCAGCTCGACGTCCAGGCCCAGCCGCGCGGCTTCTTCACGGCTCAGTGCCAGGCTGTGAGGGTCGGCATCCAGGCCGATCAGGCGCGAAGGCGCGAACACCTGATGCAGCAACTGGAAGGATTTGCCCTGGCCGCAACCGGCATCCAGCAACACCGGCGCCACCGGCAGCGGCTCGCTGAACAGGCTGCGCAGGTCATTGATCGCCACGCGCAATACGTGATGCTGCCAGGTATGGCTGCGCAGGAACCAGAAGCCGAACTTGGTTTCTTCGACGTAGTTTTGACTCAGGTAGTTTTTTTCAACGCCAGGGCTGCTCATACCGCTTCACTCGCACAAATATCCGACAACATCCGCAAGCGCCGTTTCGGCTCGCTGACAAACGGGTTGCGTTCATCCCAGGCGTAACCGGCCAGGATAGAGCTGATCATGCGGCGAATCTCCGGTGAACTGCCAGGATGGAAAATCACGTCCTGGAACGTGCCCGCGTACCAGCCCTCGACGTAGCAACGGAAGGTATCGACACCGCGCTTGAGCGGTTCGGCGAACTCGGTTTGCCAGTCCACCGTTTCGCCGCTCAATTGGCGGTGCAGTACTCCTGCGGCCATGCTGGCCGAACGCATGGCAATGGTCACGCCGGAAGAGAACACCGGGTCGAGGAATTCCGCCGCATTGCCCAGTAGCGCAAAGCCTGGGCCGTGCAGGGTTTTGACGTTGGCCGAGTAGCCGCCGATGGTGCGCGCCGGGGTATCCCAGACGGCGTTTTGCAGCACGGCGGACAGGCTTGGGGTTTGCTCGACAAAGCCGCGCAGGCAGGCGTCGAGGTCGCTGTCGGCACCCTCGAAATGCTCTTTGGCTGCGACCACGCCTACCGAGCAACGGCCGTTACTGAACGGGATGGTCCAGAACCAGATATCGCGCTTGGTCGGGTGAGTGGTCACCAGGATTTTGCTGCGGTCAAAGCCTGGGTGTTCGATACGGTCTTCGACGTGGGTGAATACGGCCTGGCGCAGCGGGAAATTCGACGGTGCTTCCAGGTCCAGCAGGCGTGGCAACACACGGCCGTAGCCGCTGGCATCGAGCACGAACCTGGCCTTGAGGTGGTACTCGCTGCCATTCTGGCGGCGTACATGCAAATACCGGCTCTCGGCAGAAAAATCCACGCCGACAATGGTTTGGCCGTAGCGGATTTCCACGCCTTGCAACGCCGCCTGGTCGGCCAGCAATTTGTCGAACTCGCCGCGCTGCACCTGGAAGGTGGTGGGCTTGCCGTTGCTGAAGGTGTCGCTGAAATCAAAGGCACTGTAGCGCTCGCCCCAAGCGAATGCGGCGCCGGTTTTTACCTGGAAGCCTGCAGCTTGCACAGCGTCGAGCATGCCGGCTTCTTCGATGAAGTCGATGCAGTGCGACAGCAGGCTTTCGCCAATCGAGAAACGCGGGAAATGCTCGCGCTCGATGATCAATACATCATGCCCTTTGCGCTTTAACAGCGCGGCCGCGATGGCACCGGAAGGCCCGGCACCGATCACCACCACCTGGCGACGTTCCATTTCAACTGTGGGCACGAGGGCTCCTTGCCGCATGGGCGCTAATCACATTCATAAGGCGTGTTTCTGCCGACCGGCCCAGGGCGCCAGCATAAAGCTGAACGCCAGGCCCAGGCTGACAGACAAGCCGAAATTGCTCACGGCCGGTGTACTAGAGACGGCCAGCAGGCCGAACGACAACCAGGTCGTCAGCGCCGCCAGCAGCGTTCCCAACAGGCTGACGGCAGGGCCGCCGATCTGCTCGCGCATTAAAATCGCATAGTCGACGCTGATGGCCGTGACCAGCAGCAGGCCAAACAGGCTGAACAAAGTCAGCGGCTGGCCCAGCCAACCGAGGCTGGCCAGGCTGCACAACGCAGCCAGCAGCGGCAAGGCAACGATACGTAAGGCGCCGCCAAAGCCGAAGGGCGCAATCAGCAATAGCACGATCAGCACGCAAGACAGCAACTTCAATTCGGCAGCGCTGATCTGCGTGTCGGCAAACACCCGGTTCAAGTCACCCAAGCGGTCCACCAACTGCACGCCGGGCAAGTCCAGTGCCTGCACCCGCAGCAGCGCCGGGTTGTTCAAGCCTTGCAGGCTGACCATGGCCGCCACGCCACCGTCCACCGGGCCCAGCCACAGCGTGCGCCACGGCTCGGCCAGCGGGCCTTGCAATGCGGCGCCGATGTCTGCGGTGGGCAGCGCCTGCAACTGCGCCACTTCGGCTTGCAGGGCGCTGAGGGGCACGCCGAGGTCCAGTAGCGGTTGCCAGTGCGGCGCCAGGTTGTTCAGCGCCTCGCGCAACTGTTGTTGTTCGGCGGGGAGGTTGACCAGTTGATTGAGCGCCAGGTAGCCCTGGAGCTTGTCCATCTGCACCAACTGGTCCAAGCGTTTGCCCAGGGCGGCCTGGCGCTCCAGCAACTGCTGCTGATTGTCCGCTCGCACCAGGAAAAACTGGCTGGTGGGCTGGAACCCGGTGATGCGCGCCACGGCCTGGGCTTCGTGCAGCAACTGCGGCGGCGCACCGATCCATTGGCGGATATCGTTTTTAGTGTTCAGTTGCCACAGGCCCGCCGCGCAGAACAGCAGCACCCCCACCAGCAGTACCGAACTGGGCACGCGTTTGAGCAAGGCCGTGCGCAGCTGCCATAGGCTTTGGGCGACACGCAGCGGCCATTGCGCCGGGCGCAGTTCCACGCCCTTGAGCAGCGCGGGCAACAGGCACACGGCGCACAAATAGGCACCGACCAAACCGGCAGCCGAGAACACCGCAATCTGGGTCAGCGCCGGGAAAGGCGTCCAGGCCAGCGCCAGGTAGCCGATAGCGCTGGTGGCCAGGCTCAGGCTTAGCCCTGGCAGGGTCAGGCGCAACGCCGGCCAACTGCGCCACGGCTGCAGGCTCCAGCTTTTGGACAGGTAATGCAGCGGGTAATCCACTGCCACGCCGATCAGGCTGGAACCCAGCACCAGGGTCATCACATGCATATGCCCAAACAGCGCCACACATGCCACCGCGCCAAACAGCATGCCCACCAGTACCGGCACGAATGCCAGCAACACCCGCCAGCGTCGGAACGCCAGCAGCAGTAATAACAGGATGCCCAGGGTGGCGCCGCCGCCGACCCAGGTCATTTCCCGAGTGGCCTGCTGTTGCCCGTTGGCCGCATAGAGCAAACCGCTGGCGGCGAGCAGCTGCGCGCCGTGTGCGCTGGCTTGCTCGCGGCTGGCCTTCAGCAAGTCCGCCACTTGCAGCGGCAACTTCATGTCGAAGGCGTTGCCGGTAGTGCGGGCCCGCAGCAGCACCCAGCTTTTGCCGTCGGCATCGGCGATCAAGGCGCCGCTGCCGATGTCCATTTGCACCGCACCGTGTTGCGGTTGGCTGTTCTGGATGCGCCCGGTGAGGCCGAGCCAATCGTCCTGGCTTGGCACCAGGCTGAAACCGGTGAAGGGGTCGAACAGCGATTGCACGCGTTGCTGGATGAACGCCTCAGGCTGCTGGATCAGTTGTTCGCGGTCCTTGGACGAGAGCATCGACAAACGCCCACGCAGCAGTTGTTCGCGCAACGCTGGCAAGTCGGCTTGCAGGTTCCACTGCACCTTTTCAAACAGGCCGCTGGCCTGCCAACGCTCACCCAGTTGCTGCGCCACGGCCACCGCTTGCTGGCGGTCGGCATGCCCCACCAGTACCAGCATTTCGCGGTTGAGCGGCTCTTGCATGCGCTGTTCGGCTTGCAGTTCCAAGGCGTCCGGCGTGCTGCCGGGCACCAGTTCCATCAGGTTGGCCGACAACGGCGCGCCGTCACGCCACTGCCAGCCTGCCAGGGCCAGCACGGCCACCAGCAAGGTCAGGAACAGGCGCGGCAGCAGGCGCTCACTGGGCAAAGTCGTGTTGCTCCGCATTGCTCACCGGCTGGTCGGCGGTACTGTCCTGCATGCGCAACAGCGTGCTGTCGCCTTGGGTTTCCAGCAGTTCAATGGTGCGCACCAGTGCGCCACCGTCGATATTGATCTGGGTGAACACTTGCTTGAGCAGCAGCGAACGCGGGGTCAGCGTGAGCTTCCATTGTTGGGCCTCGCCTTGCAGTTGCAGGTCGAAGTCGCGCTGCAGGCCACTGCTGTCGCCCTGCAGTACCGCCAGGAACAAACGATTCTGTTCGGCGCCGGCACTCTTGTTTGGCAGTAGTTGCCAGCCATTGGCGTCACGGCGGGCAATGCCTTGGGAGGTGATGCGGTAGTCCTGTTGCAGCGGAGTTTTCAACAGCCACAGCAGGCCGTGATCCTTGGCGAGCACGAAGGTGCCTTTGCTCACCAATGGCTGGGGCAGGGCGCGCAGGTGCTTTTCCTGGGTGAAGTTGCCGTGGATCACGGAGGGTTTGGCAAGCTGATCGCTCAACTGCTGCAAGTCAAAAGCCTGGGCGCTGAAGCTCAGCAACAACGCAGCCACCGTAGGAGCGAGCTTGCTCGCGAAAAACCTGAGGGCCCCACGGGGTGTCAGGCGCCCCGCGTTATCGTTGGCGATCTTCGCGAGCAAGCTCGCTCCTACAGGGGGTCTCATTCCAGGGCTCTCTCTACGGCGTCGGTAAAGACTTTGGGCGAGGCAAGCTGCATTTCGCGACTGGCGATTTGCACCGCCACTTGCACGGTGCTGGCGCGGGTCAAGCGCTCGCCGCTGGCCAGGTCGGTGATCAAATAATTGACCTTCAAACGATTCTCCCACTCCACCAGGCTGGCGCGCACATTGATGGTCTGGCCGAAGGTCGCGCCACGCACATAACGTAGCTGCATGTCGATCACCGGCCAGGCGTAGCCGGCTTCGAGCATCGCCGTATAGTTATGGCCGATCTTGTCCAGCAACGCACAGCGCGCCACTTCCAGGTACTTCACGTAATGCCCGTGCCACACCACGTTCATGGTGTCGATGTCGAAAAAAGGCACAAGGATTTCAGTGTCGCTGTGCAACACGCCGGGGCTACGCATGCAGCCTCCAGTGTTGCGCGGCGATACGTTGCAGGCACAGGCGCAGTTCGCCTTCCAGGGCGCGGTCTTCGATGACCGGCGCAAAGTCCTGGGCCAGTTCGGCGTGCATCGCGGCCAGTGCTGGTGGCAGTGGGCGGGCATCCTCGGCCTGGGCGCGCAGCCACACGCCTTGGTTGGCGGCGAGCAAGGTCGCGGCGGCAACCTGTTCGGTCAACTCCAGCACGCGGATCGCATCGCGGGCAGCGATGGTGCCCATGCTCACCTTGTCCTGGTTATGGCACTCGGTGGAGCGCGAGAACACGCTGGCCGGCATGGTGTTTTTCAGCGCTTCGGCGGTCCAGGCGCTGGTGCCGATCTGCACGGCCTTGAAGCCGTGGTTGATCATGGCGCGGTCAGCCGGGGCGCCTGAGAGGTTGCTCGGCAGGCCATGGTTGTAGCGCACGTCCACCAACAGTGCGAGCTGGCGGTCGAGCAGGTCGGCAACGTTGGCGACCAGGGTCTTGAGGCTGTCCATGGCGAAGGCGATATGCCCGCCGTAGAAGTGCCCGCCATGCAGCACACGTTCTTCTTCGGCGTCGATGATCGGGTTGTCGTTGGCGCTGTTCAGTTCGATCTCGATGAACGAGCGCAGCCAGTTCAGGCTGTCCGCCAATACACCGAGCACATGGGGCGCGCAGCGCAACGAATAACGGTCTTGCAGGCGATGCAGGGGGGCGGTGGGCGCGTCGATGGCCAGGTCCTTGCGCAGCCACGCGGCGACTTGCATCTGCCCAGGGTGCGGCTTGGCGGCGAACAGGCGTTCGTCGAAGTGTTCCGGGTTACCTTGCAGCGCCACCACGTTGAGCGCGGTGATGCGCGTGGCCAGTTGCAACAGGTAGTCGGCGCGGGCAAAGGCCAGGCAGGCCAGGCCAGTCATCACCGCGGTGCCGTTCATCAGTGCCAGGGCTTCCTTGGGCCGCAATACCAGCGGCTCCCAGCCCAGCTCGCGGTGTACGTCGGCCGCCGGGCGGCGTTTGCCACGGAACAGCACTTCACGTTCGCCGGACAAGGTCGCAGCCACATAGGACAGCGGCGTCAGATCACCACTGGCGCCCACCGAGCCTTCTTCCGGGATCAGTGGCAACACATCGTTTTCGAGGAAGGCATGCAGGCGTTCCAGCAGTTCCACACGCACCCCGGACACGCCATGGCACAGCGACTGCAAACGCGCCGCCAGTACGGCGCGAGTAGCCTGGGCATCAAGCAATTTGCCCAGGCCGCAACCGTGAAAGGTGTACAGATGACGCGGCAAGGCTTCGACGTGCTCCAGCGGCACCGCCACTACGCAGGAGTCGCCGTAGCCGGTGGTCACGCCGTAGATCACGCCTTCCTTGTCCAGCAGCGAGTCGAGGAACTGCGCGCCCTTGGCGATGCGTTGGCGGTACGCGGCATCGTCCTGCAGGCGAGTGGGCACCTGGCGGTTGGCCAGGGCCAGCACGTCTTCGATGCGCAGGGGGCGTTCACCAAAGGTGATGGGCTCAAGAGGCGTCGTCATCGGTCTTCCAGAAAGGGTAAAAGTTGAACCATTGTTGGGGCGCTTGCAGGCAGAACTGGCCCAGGCGTGCGGCGTAGCGGGTGGTCCATTCGGCAATGACTTGCTCACGGGTGCTGCGCTTCCATTCGATCAAATCGGCAAAGGGCTCGATAGTCAGGCGATAGCGGTCCTGGTGCTTGAGACACATCAGCAGATTGACCGGGCACTTGAGCAAGCCCGCCAGCAGCCATGGGCCTTGGGGAAATGCCGCCGTGTGTCCGAGGAAGTCCACGCGCACCGTGCGCCCGCCGTGCAGCGGGATGCGGTCGCCGGCAATCGCCAGCCACTCGCCATCGTCCAGGCGCTGGCTGAGCAGCAGCATGGTGGCCGGGTCCAATTCGCTGACCTGGATCAGGCGCAAATGGGTCGCGCCGGCCTCGCCCAGCAGACGGTTGAAACGCTCGGCGTGCTTGGTGTGCACCAGCACATTCATGGTGACCTGCTCACCAATCTCCGCGAGGGCGCGGCACACTTCCAGGTTACCCAGGTGCGCGCCCACCAGCATTTGCCCGCGCTCGCCACGCAGTTGGCTGCGTAACTGTGCCGGGTCGTTGATTTCGATTTGCTCCAGGCGCAGCTTGCCGTTCCACACGTCCAGCTTGTCGAGCAGCGAATCGGCGAAGGCCATGAACTGGGCAAAGACTGTGCGGTGGCTCGGCAGCAAGTCATCGCGCCCGCTCCATTGCGCCAGCCGCTGCTGGTATTGCCAGGCGCTGTGGCGTGCGGTGCGGCCGAACAGGAAGAAGTAAAAGACGATGCTGTAGAGCAACGGGCTCAATAGGCGACGGCCGAGGACTTTGACCGCGACCGCGGTGAATTTCATCAGCCAGAAGCTGCCGCGTTCCTCGCGGTCGGCCCAATGCTTGGTGCTGTCGTTCATGCTTGCCACCGTCGCCACAGGATCATCGGCGCGCGCACGAGCATGCCGAAGAACAACCGCGTGTGCATGGCGCTGATGCGCAGGTTGTCACGCAACAAGCGAAAGTGCGACAGGCCGTCGGTGGGGTAGTGCACCTGGGTGGGCAGCCAGCGCATCGGCTGGTTGCGCCAGGCCAGGCGTACCAGGATGTCCGAGTCGAAATCCATGTGCGTGCCAATGTAGGCCGAGTCCATCAGCGCCAGGGTCGGCGCCAGTGGGTACACGCGAAAGCCGCACATCGAGTCGCGAATCTCAAGCGATAGGGTATTGATCCACACCCACACGTGGGTCAGGTAACGTGCGTACAGGCGACCCTTGGGCACGCTGTCGTCGTATTCGGGGTAGCCGCAGATGACGGCCTCGGGGTGCTGGCGTGAGGTGTGGATAAAGGTCTGGACTTCGCGCAGGTCGTGCTGGCCATCGGCGTCCACTTGCAGGGCGTGGGTATAGCCCTGCCGTGCTGCTTCGCGAAAACCGGCCATCACGGCGGCGCCCTTGCCCTGGTTGCTGGGCAGGGTCAGCAGGGTGACGTTATCCAGCGTCGCCAACTGCGCCAGCACGGCTGCGCACGCGGCGCTGCTGCCATCGTCCACCAAGAGGCAGGGCAGGCCGCTCTTCAGCACACTGTGGACCACGGCCGGCACGGCGGCTTCGTGGTTGTATACCGGGATCAAAGCGCAGGGGTTATGCATATTCAAAGCCTGCGCAAACCCCGTGGCGAGGGAGCTTGCTCCCGCTGGGCTGCGAAGCAGCCCCAATGGAGGCGACCGAGATCATCCTGGGAGTGGGTGATGCCTGGGTTGGGAGCGCTTCGCACTCCAGCGGGAGCAAGCTCCCTCGCCACAAGAACAGGTTATGCATGCGCGGCCTCCAGCACGATCCGCCCGCTTGAGCACGCTGCAACCCCATTGCGATAGGCGAAGTACAGTTTGCTACGCTCCCGATCAAAGCGCAGATGCAATTCGATGTGATCGCCCGGGCGCACCAGTTGCTGGAACTTGAGCACTTCCATGCCGGCGAACCGGGTTGGCAGGTCGAGCAATTGTTGGCCCAGGTTGAACGCCCATTCCACCTGCACCACCCCCGGCAATACCGGGGTGACCGGGAAGTGCCCGCTGAAATAGGCCAGGTCCGGTGGGATGCTCAGTTGCAAGGTCCATTCACCTTCGGTTTCGACTTGTGCCAACACCTCAGGCCCCTTGGGGCGAGGCGCCAGCAACAAGGCTTCGATATCGGCCTGGGGCAATTTGCCCTGGCTGTTCAGCGGCAGTTGGCGCAACAAGCGCCAGCGGCGTGGCAAGGCCAGGGCTTCGCAATGTTGGCTCAGGTGCTGGCGCAGGGTCTGGGTGAGCGTGCGGCGTCCCTGGTTGCGCAAGGCATGCAGCCCCGCGTCGGTGAGCACCACCACGGCACCCAGGGACGCACGGTTTTCCTGCACCACGCCCAGGCGGGTGTCGCACACCCATTCATGTGCGATCAGCGCTTGTTCCAACATCGGCAGGGAGATGCGTTTTTCTTCCAGCTTGACGATACGGTCCAGGCGGCCCAGCAGTTCGAAGCGCCCATCGGCATGCAGGCGAACGGCGTCGGCTGTCTGTTCGACATGCCCTTCGGGCAAGTACTTTGAGGCGATGCGTAAAGCGCCGTCGGCATCCTGGCTCAGTTGCACGTCGGCAAACGGCTGCCAGGGTTGCGCACCCTGGCGCCAGGCGATGCCGCCGGTTTCCGAGCTGCCGAGGATTTCTGTGGGCCATTGCTGTAAACGGTCGTAGAGGCTGCCGGCCGCATCAACCGGCAACGCGCCACCGGAGGAAAATACCCTTGCAACCTGGCTCAGTGCCGGCCAGTCGAGGTTGTCGCCCATGCGCTTGAGCAGCGCCGGGCTGGCCACCCAGGCAAATTGCGGGTGCTCACGGCTGGCGCGCTGCATGTCTTCGGGGAACGCCAGTTGCTTGCGTACAAAGGTGCGGCCGGCACACAGCGGCCACAACACGCGAAACAGCAAGCCGTAGATATGCTGGGTAGCGACGCTGCCGATGATGCAGGCGTCCTTGAGATCTTTGCCCCACAGGGCTTCCAGCGCCTCTACTTCATTGGCCAACTGGCGCAGGGACTTGTCGATGCGCTTGGGCTCGCCGCTGGAGCCGGAGGTGCACAGGCTCAGTTGGCAGTTGTCCAGGTCGAGGGCGGCGGCACTCAAGGGCGCTTGATACAGCGCATCCAGGTCGCTGGCTTCGACCAGCCAGGCATCCACGGCGTCGGCCCAGCGCTGGCCCGTCTTGGGTTGCAGGTCGGCGGGCAGCAGTACGCTCGCACCGGCCCGCCAGGCGCCCAGCAGCGCAATCGCCAGCAGGCCGGCGTCTTCCAGGTGCACGGCCAGGCGCCGGATACCCCGGGCCTTGAGGCCTGCGGCGAGGCTCAGGGAGTGCTCGCACAGTTGCGCGTGATTCATGAGGGGCTCGGCGGTCACCCCGCGATCTTGCAGTGGCTCAAGCAGCAAGTGCTCAAGTTTCAACCCTTTCATACGCGGCCTCGAACCCTTTGTCGTACCAGCCATTCCACGGCAAACAACAAGCCCATCAACCCGTAGGCGATCAGGCCGTTGTACAACGTCCACCAGCTCAGCGGCGCCCACAGGGTGAGCGCGGCGGCGAGCAGGCCATTACAGAGAAAAAACACACTCCACACGAGCGTGACCCGGCGGGTATACACCACCGCGTGGGGCGGCAGGTGCGGGTCGGTCATGCGTGCCAGGCGCTCGACCATCGGCGGGCCGTACTTCAGGCTCAGGCCGAACAGCGCCAGCATGAATCCGCTGACCAGGCTCGGGTACCAACGCAGCCACTGGGGGTTATCGAACCATGCCAGTGCCAGGCAAAACACGATCACCACCACCGCCATCCAACGGCTGCCCGGGCGCCGCGCAGCGGTGAGCGCGCGCAACAGCCACAGGCTGCCCAGCAGCAAGCCGAACTGCCAAGGTGCAAAGTGCTCGGTGCCGTAATACACCGCGAAGGGGTACAGCAGCCCCGCCAATAACAGGCCAAGGCCGATCAGCCGGCTCATGCGGCGGGCTGGACCAGACGGTACACCGCCTCTACCACGTCGTTCACCGTGCGTACCGCCTTGAACTCTTCGGCGGCGATTTTCTTGCCGGTCTGGCGCTTGATGTGGTCGATCAGGTCCACGGCGTCGATGCTGTCGATTTCCAGGTCCTGGTACAGGTTGGCGTCGAGGGTGACGCGTTCCGGGGGCAGTTCAAACAGTTCCACCAAGGCGTCGCGCAGGGTGTTGAAGATATCGTCACGAGTTTGCATGGTACGGTCTCAAGCTGCCTGTCGGGCCGTGACGAACGCCGCAAGGCTGGCCACGTTGGTGAAGTGATTGCGGGTGTCCTTGGCGTCGGCATCGATTTTGATGCCGTATTTTTTCTGGATCGCCAGGCCCAATTCCAGCGCATCGACCGAATCCAGGCCCAGGCCTTCGCCAAACAGGGTCTGGTCGCTGCCAATATCGTCGGGGCTGATGTCTTCCAGGCCCAGGGCCTCGATGATCAGCGTCTTTATGTCGTGCTCAAGGCGGTGTTGGTCGCTCATCTTCGGCGAGCTCCTTAATGAAATAGTGATGCAGGTGATCGTTGAGCTTGCGTGAAGCCTGGGGCGCGGGCCCGACTGCGGCAAACGCTTGTGGCTCTATATCGGCGCCCACGCGCAAACTGAAGTGAAATCGACGGTGGGGGATGCGATACCAGGGTTCGGCCTTGGTCAGGGTGGTGGGGCTGACCTTGATCACCACCGGCGTGATGATTGTCGCACCACGCAGCGCAATGGCTGCACCGCCGCGATGAAAGGCCGGCGCTGCGCCCGGCGTGGTGCGGGTGCCTTCGGGAAAGATGATCAGCGTCTGGCCGGCGCGCAGGGCGTCGGCTGCGGCATCGAGCATGTCGGCACTGCCGTCGTTGCTGATATAGCCGGCATCGCGCACCGGGCTGCGGGTGAACGGGTTCTGGAACAGGCTCTGCTTGACCACGCAGTTGGTCTGGCGCATCAGGCCGATCAGGAACACCACGTCGATCAGCGACGGGTGGTTGGCGACGATCATCTGGCCAGGGCGGCCAAGCTTTTCGGCTCCCTCGACGCTGTAGGTGAGAATGCCCAGGCCCTTCATCAAGCGAATAAAAAACCAGAACAGGCAACTGATGGTGTGGCGTGCGCGCCGTTGATGCTGGCTGGCATCGCCCGGCAGGCAACTGAGCAGCGGAAACACCAGCAAACGCAGGCACAGCCCGCCGATGCCAAACAGGCAAAAGCTGAGGGCCGTGGCGAACAGGCGCCAGTAATAGGCCTGCCGTGGCTTGTGGGTCAGGGCTTGCGTTGCCAGTTCCATACTCGGTTCTTCCAGGCATGTTGGCAGGCGCCCTGTTCGGTCAGCAGGGTGCGCAGCAGGTTCAGGGCGTGGGGCCACTGGGTTTGAGTGAGTTGGACAGTGCCGGTGGTGAGTTCCAGTTGCCACTCGTCGCCCGGCGTGAGCAACAGGCCGAGGGCATAGGGGAAGGGCACATCTGTAATCCAGCTGGCGTAGGCGTGTGGCGGTTGTTCTTCAGTGATCACCAGCAATACGGCGGCGGCGCCCTCGTTGAGCAACGCGGCGGCTTCGAGCAGGCCGTGTTCGAGGCCATCGCCGGCGGCGGCGAGGGCGGTCATCTCGCTGGTTTCATTGCGCAGGATCGACCACAGGCCAATTACCGCGTTATGCACCGACAGGCTGAACTGAGTCGGCGACAGCGGCTGCTCGTTGGCCAGGTCGCTGAGAATGTCCAAGGTGCGCGGGGTTTCACCGTGGCGGGAAATAAACACCAGTGGCAGGTCTTCAAGGCCCTCGGCCAGCGGCCAGCCGACGCTGAACGCCATGCGCGCCAGCCGGCTCAGACGACGGCGCTGCATGGCTGGCAAAAATGACACATCGGGGGACGCTTCGCTGACAGGCGGCAACACCGGGTCCCGGCACCAGGCGTACCAGTCGTCCGCACTCGCAAGGCCAGGAGCCCAGGCGCGCCATTGGGCGATGTTGAAGTTGATCACTGAGAAGTTATCCCGCCCCTGCGGGCTTCCATGTGCGGCCAATGGCCCCGGATTCCGGGACAGGGAGCAATGGCCGTATGGCGCGCATTATCCCGGTGCCGTGGGGTTCTAGCAAATAGTGGTGAAAGTTTGTTCACTATTGATCACAAATAAGTTGGAAGAATTTACAGATTATCGGCGAGCGAAGGCCGGACTCGATCGGTGCGCGGTTTCCATTCATTTGTGAGCCAGGCAGCGCGTAAGGATGAACGAGGTAGCTAACCGGCGCTTTCGCGCTCTACACTCGGGAGATTCATTGATACACGGAGGTTTTTCCATGCGGCGCGTGGTGTTCAATCAAAAAGGCGGTGTGGGCAAGTCCAGCATCGCCTGCAACCTGGCGGCGGTCAGCGCCAGCGAAGGTTATCGAACCCTGTTGGTGGACCTCGATGCACAGGCCAACTCAACCCAGTACCTCACCGGGCTGACGGGCGACGACATCCCCATGGGAATCGCGGATTTTTTCAAGCAAACCCTGTCGACGGGGCCGTTTTCGAAGAAAAACAGGGTAGATATCTACGAAACCCCGTTCGATAATCTGCATGTGATCACCGCCACCCCGGAACTGGCCGACCTGCAGCCCAAGCTTGAGGCCAAGCACAAAATCAACAAGCTGCGAAAGCTGCTGGATGAACTGAGCGAAGATTACGACCGAATCTACCTGGATACGCCTCCAGCGCTGAATTTTTACGCGGTTTCGGCGCTGATTGCCGCCGATCGCGTACTGATCCCCTTCGATTGCGACAGCTTTTCCCGCCAGGCCCTGTATGGCCTGCTGGCTGAGATCGAAGAATTGAAGGACGACCATAACGAAGGCCTTGAAGTGGAAGGCATCGTGGTCAACCAATTCCAGGCACGGGCGAGCCTGCCGCAACAGATTCTCGATGAATTGATTGCCGAAGGGCTGCCGGTACTGCCGGTGTACCTGGCCAGCTCCGTGCGTATGCGCGAGTCGCACCAGGAGAGCAAGCCGCTGATCCACCTGGACCCACGGCATAAGCTGACGCAGCAGTTCGTAGACCTGCACAACCTGCTGGAAAACGCCTGACCCAACAGGCAACACCGAACACGGTGGGAGCCGGGCTTGCCGGTTACGGCCTGACAGCCCACGCTGATCGAGATGAGGCACCGCGATCCAAATGTGGGAGCTGGCTTGCCTGCGAAGATATCGACTCGGTGTGCCTGAATCACCGAGTTGACTGCATCGCAGGCAAGCCAGCTCCCACATTGACCGAGTTGATTGAGGGGGATGTTTACACCCCCTGGCTGCTCAACCAACTCATCAACTGCGGCAACGGGAATGCCCCGCTCTGGCGCGCCACTTCGCGGCCGTTCTTGAACAGAATCAAACTGGGAATCGAGCGAATCCCCAATTGCGCCGACAGCTGCTGGTTAGCCTCGCTGTCCAGCTTCGCCAGCCGGCACTTGCCTTCCAACTGCCCGGCGGCCTGTTCGAATACCGGCGCAAACGACTTGCACGGCCCGCACCAGTCGGCCCACACATCGACCAGGAGCGGCAGGTCGCCCTTGATCTGGTTGGCATAGTCACCCTGTTTCAAATCAAAGGGTTTGTTCAGCAACACCGACTGCTTGCAGCGCCCGCACTTGGGCGCATCACCCAGGCGTTCGCCGGGGATGCGGTTGAGGCCGTTGCAATGAGGGCAGGGGATGACAAGAGGTTCGGACATCGGAGGCTCCTGGGGTTTGGCCAGTTGGGTATTTGGTGTCGAGACAGAGGTTTATCAAGGATATAGATACTTATTCGCTCACATTTTCGTCCTCGCCAGCGTGAACGGTGTGGCTAGGCTTTTTGTTGTGCACCACCGGTCTGTTTGCGGCTATAGCAAATTGCGATAGTTCGAATTCAGGTTTAACCTTCATAGCAAGATGCGATAAGGACGTTGCATGCGAGTCATCAGTGAAAGCAGGATCTGGGAAGCAAAAGGAAAATGGCCGCGCTCTGCAACAGCTCTGGATCAGTGGTATCGCGTGATCAAGCGCAACGCCCCCAAGGACTTTGCCGCAATGAAAGCCATGTTTCCCGCCACCGACAAGGTAGGTGAATTTCATGTATTTGATATTGGCGGTAACAAGCTGAGGTTGATTGCGTCGGTGCAGTATCGAATGCAGCGCGTTTACATCAAACACCTGCTTGACCACCGTGATTATGAGAAAAACAAATGGAAGGAAAAAATCAGATGAGCGCACTTATGCGAGTGGCGGCAGAGCACTGGCAGTTCGTTTCGCCTGTGCTGCGCAAGCCGGAAAACGAGGCAGACTACGACGCATTGGTATGCGGTTTGGATGAGCTATTGAGTCTGGTGGGTGAAGACGAGGACAGCCCGCTGATGAGCCTGGTCGACATTCTGAGCGACTGGATCGAAGCTTATGATCGTGAGCATCGCCCAATGCCCGTAGCCAGCGGGGTCGATGTGCTGCGCTACATGATGCGCGAGCACAATCTTACCCAGAGTGACCTTCCTGGCGTTGGGGCGCAATCGGTTGTCTCGGAGATACTGAGCGGAAAACGCCAGCTCAACGTGCGCCAGATTCGTTGGCTGGCCGAGCGTTTCGGGGTGTCGGTGGAGACCTTTATCTAAGGGGTCACGACGAACAACTAATCTCCAAATGCTTACCCCAATCCGGGGGCCGTTGCGCGTACTGCTCCATGCCCGCTTGTTCCTCAAACGGCCTGGTCAGCACGTCATGCAGCCGCCGCACTTCGCTGTAGTCGCCTGATTCGGCGGCGGTGATGGCGTTTTGGGCCAGGTAGTTACGCAGGATATATAGCGGGTTGACCGCGTGCATGCGCTCACGGCGCTGTTCCTGGGTGTAATCCCCATCCCGTGCAACACGGGCCTTGTACCGCTCGGCCCAGGCATCAAACCCGGCCATGTCGACAAAGTCATCACGCAACCGCGCCACGGCTAACGTCGCCGATTCGTCGCCCAGGCGGCGGAAGAACAGCGTGTAGTCCACACCGCTGTTCTGCATCAGCTTGAGCAAACCCTCCACCAGCGTCTGGTCGTCTTCTTCGGCGGTGGTCAGCCCCAGCCGGCGGCGCATCAGGTCCAGGTAGTGCGCTTGATACAGCGGCAGGTACAGGCCGAGGGCTTCCTTCAGTGCCTCAACGCTGATGAATGGCGTGAGCGCCTGTGCCAAGGCGCTGAGGTTCCACTGCCCGATCGGCACCTGGTTGCTGAAGGAGTAGCGGCCTTCATGATCGGAATGGTTGCAGATGAAGTGCGCGTCAAAATCGTCGAGAAACGCGAAAGGTCCGAAGTCGAAGGTAATGCCCAGGATCGACATGTTGTCGGTGTTCATCACGCCGTGGCAAAAACCATAAGCCTGCCACTTGGCGATCATTTCGGCGTTGCGCTCGACGATTTCGCGGAACATCGCCAGGTAAGGCTCGGGTTGCTCGCGGCATTCGGGGTAGTGCAGGTTCAGCACGTGCTCGGCGAGTTCGGCCTGCTGCTCAGGCTTCTTGGTGTAGTAGAAATATTCGAAGTGTCCGAAGCGAATATGGCTGTGGGCCAGGCGTAAAACCATCGCCCCGCGTTCCTGTTTCTCCCGCCATACCGGCGTGCTGGAACCGATCACGCACAGGGCGCGGCTGGTGGGGATGCCTAGCGCATGCAGGGCCTCGGAGGCGAGGAATTCACGAATCGAAGAGCGCAACACGGCACGCCCGTCGCCCATGCGCGAGTAAGGCGTCATCCCGGCGCCCTTGAGGTGTAAATCCCAATGCTCGCCGGCCTCGTTATAGACCTCGCCCAGCAATAACCCGCGGCCATCGCCCAACTGCGGGGTGTAGCCGCCGAATTGATGCCCGGAATACACCATCGCCCGTGGTTCTGCCTCGGCCCACAGCTTGTGGCCGCCGAACAGCTCGGCAAATACCGGGGTTTCGGCCACGGCCGGGTCGAGATCGAGCAGGGCCATGGCAGCCTTGCTCGCGACGACCAAGCGCGGCTCGTCGAGGGGCTCGGGCAGTACGTGGGTCGAGAATGCGTCGCCCAGGCGTGCGAAGCGGTTGTCGAAGGTCAGTTCGTCGAGGGCTTTCACCGGCCATCTCCAGCAGAATGTCCGAGCATTCTGCTGGGGATAGGGCATTTAGTCGAGTTTGCTGGGTGGCGGCTCCGGCGCATCCACTACTTTGCCCGCAGGTGGCTCTGGGGCGTCGGGCTGGTCGACGGGCTGCACGATGGTCTTGCGCTCATCCTCGGCCGGCACCAGTTTGTATTCCTGGCCGTGGAGGTTTTTCAGGTAGATCTCCATCTGCCGGAACGAGATGTTGATGTGCTGTTTCTTGAACTCACGGTTGATAAAGCGGTTGACCTCGTCGAGCACCGGGTTGCGGTCGCCCAGGTCGCGCACGTGCATGCGCAGCTCATGGTCCAGTGTGCTTTCGCCGAAGTTGAGGAAGTACACATGGGGTTCCGGTTCTTTCAGGACCCGAGGGTTTTCCCGAGCGGCTTTCAGCAACAGTTCCTTCACCAGGTCGAGGTCGGAGCCGTAGTCCACGCCGAGTTTGAGGGTCACCCGAGTGATGGTGTCGGTCAGCGACCAGTTGATCAACTGCCCGGTAATGAAGGTCTTGTTGGGGACAATGATGTCTTTATTGTCGAAGTCGGTAATGGTGGTGGCACGAATACGGATCTTGCTCACCGTACCCGACAGGTTGCCGATGGTAATAGTGTCGCCGATGCGCACCGGGCGTTCGAACAAAATCATGATGCCGGAGATGAAGTTGGCGAAGATCTCCTGCATGCCGAAACCCAGGCCCACCGACAGCGCGGCCACCAGCCATTGCAGCTTGTCCCAGCTCACACCGAGGGTGGAAAGGGTGGTGACAAAGCCCACGCCGGCAATGATATAGGACAGCAAGGTGGTGGTGGCGTAGGCGCTGCCCTGGGCCAAGTCCAGCTTGGACAGCACCAGCACTTCCAGCAGACCGGGCAGGTTGCGCGCCAGGGCGAAGGTGATGCCGATGATGATCGACGCACCGAGCAGGTCGCCGATGCTGATGGGCACCATGCTGATATTCGCACCGGTACCGCTGGTGTATTCGTACAGCGTGACGTTGTCCAGGTAGGAAAATACCGAGATCAGGTCCGACCACACCCAATACAACGCCGCGATAAAGCCGCCGAGCAGGGCCAGGCGGATCAGGCGCATGGACTGTTCGTTGACTTGCTCGATGTCCAGGGTCGGCTCTTCGATCACCGCTTCGCCGTCACCGGCCTCCTTGGCTGCCTGGCGTTTGGCCAGGGCGCGGGCGTAGGCCAGGCGCCGTGCGGCAACACCCAGGCCGCGCACGAAGGTGGCTTCGATCACCAGCCAGAACATCAGCAGGTACAGGGTGTTGATCAGCCGGTCACTGAGTTTCAGTGCGGTGTAGTAATAGCCAAAGCACACGGCAATAAACAGTGCGATGGGCAGGGCGGTGAACACCACGCCGATAGCTTTGCGAAACAACGAGGCCTTTTCGTGGGTCGGGCTGTTCAGCAGCAGGCGGCCCAGCAGCCAGGCCATCAGCCCGTAGCAGGTCAGTACCACGGCGATACCCAACACGTCGTCAGCCAGCGCCGCCGGTTGATGTTCGGCAATCGCGACCACGGCCACCAACGCCAGTACCACCAGCCCGAGCTTGCGTATCCAGCCTTGCAGGAATTCGACCTGCGGCCTCTCCCAGCGAAAGTGCAGCTCCGCCACGCCGCCCGGCGCGAGGATGCGGTAGGCGGTGTAGAACACCAGCCAGGCTTGGGCGATCTGCAGCAAGGCCGCGCCCAGGTTGGCGTTTTGCCCGCGGGCGTCGATCTGCAACGCGTAGCCGCACAGCGCCAGGCCAAGGGCCACGGGCATCGCCAGCAGGATGTTGATCAGGATGGCCTGCGGCGTATGCCACTGGCTGTCGCGCTTGAAGTGGCCGATGTCCTGGTGAACCTTTTTCAGGCGCACATACAGCGCATTGCGTCGCCACAACAGCGCGCCGATCAGCAACAGCAACGGCAGGAACAGCAGTGGGCGTTGGGTCAGGCCGTCATACAGCTCACTGACGCTGGACGCCCAAGGCAGGGTGGTGACCTGTTTGCTCAGATGCGCCGGTACGGTTTCCAGCCATTCAGTGTCCAGCGGCTTGTTGCTGGGGATCCAGAACATTTGCTCGTCGAGCGTGGCCCGCAGGGTGCTGGCGGTGCTGAGCAGTTGTTTCTGGTTCAGTTGCAGGGTGATGGATTCGTTGAGCAGTGCACTCAGCTCGCGGCTCAGACGCTCCAGCAGGTCGCTGCGGGTGATCGCCACTTCCAGCAAGGTGCGGCGCAGTTGCGGGGTGACCTCATCCGGTGGCTGGTTCGCCAGCAGGTTGTCCACATAGGCGCTTGGGGAACTGATCAGCTCACGCTGTTGGTTGACCTCGAACTGATACAGGCGAATGTTGGCGATGTCGTCGGCCAGGTCTTTGTCCACGGTGAGACGCGGCAGGGCCTGCTTTTGTTTATAGAGAATCTTGGACAGCAGCAGGCTGCCCTTGAGCACGTTGATCTGCTCGTCCAGGGCCGAATCGCTTTGGGTCACGGTGTCCAGTTGCTGCTTGGTCTGCAGGTTTTTCTGGGTCAGGTCGTTGAGGCGGTCGGTGCTTTTGAGCAGGTAGTCGGACAGCTTCAGGTTGTCTGCGCTTTCCTTGGCAAGGATGCTACTGCCGCCGGCTTTCTGCGCTTCGATGGACTGTTGGGTCACCGTCTGCTGGGACTGGGCCAGGCGTTTCTGGTTGATCAGGGTTTGCAGGTCCTGGATTTCTTGCTCCAGGCGTGCGGTTTTTTCCTGAATCAGGTCGTGCTGGCTGTTGCCCAGGTCTTGCAGCTGGCTGTTGCCGGCCAATTCCTGGCGGCGCAGGGGAATCAAGGCATTCAGGGCCGCCAGTTCGGCGTTGAGCTGGTTGCGCTGGTCGCCGCTGAGAGGTTTGCCATTGTCTTTGCCAAGCTTGAGCGTCGCGTTGATTTGCTGGATGCGCGTCTGACTGCTGCTGATCTCGGTCTGGGCGCGCTCAGGGCGGGTCTGGGCGGCGATGGTCAGGCTGTTGGCGTCGGCCAGTTCTTTTTGCAGGTCGCCTTGCTGGGTGCTGCGTTGCACCAATAACTGCTCAAGCTGCGGCACCGGCAGGCTGGCGTAGCGTTGGGCCACCGGAATGATTTTGGTGGCCTTGAGGCGCGCCAGCTCACGCTGGTTCTCATTGGTCTGGCGCGGGGCCTCTTCCAGCTGGCGCTTGAGGTCGGCCAGGCGCTGCTCGTAGTCCTGCTGATTGCCCAGGTAGGTCAGGGTCTGTTGCAGGGTCGCCTGCAGCGCCTTCATGTCGGCGTCAGGCAGCTTGCGGTCGGGCAGTTTATCCAGGCTTTGCTGGACGGCTTCGGCGCTGGGCGGGTCGGCGGCGTATACGCTGCCAACACAAAGGGTCAGGCCCAGCAGGGCAGTGGCGAGAAAAGTACGCAGGGTTGGCATAGAGACCGGTCTTGCAAAGTGAAGAATCGGGGCGTCGTTGTCCCGCAGTTTAGAGGAAGAGTCCGGGGCCCGGGCGACTTCCTTCGGGGAATCTGACGCCGACTTTGCCAATCTTGTTCCCGTCCATGACGGCGACGGTCCAGATGGTGTTGTTCCACTCCACCTGGTCGCCGACTACCGGTGCACCGCCAACCTTCTGGGTAATGAAGCGGCTCAATGGCATGTCCGGGTCGATACCTTCAAGCTTGAGCCCGTACAAGGCGGAAACCGCGCCCAGCTGGGCGTCGCCTTCGAGTACGAAGTCACCGAAGAAGCGCAAATCGAGGCCCCGTTGCGGCGCCTGGCTGAACAATTTGCCCAGGGCCGGCAGGTTGTGTTCGTGGCCGATCACACAGAGCAAATCGCCGACTTCCAGCACCGTACTACCCGACGGATGGAGCAGTTGCTGGCCACGAAACAGCGCGGCGATGCGCGTGCCTTCGGGCATTTTCAGCTCGCGCAGGGCCGCGCCGATGCACCATTTTTCGGCGCCCAGGCGGTAGACGAACAGCTCCCACTCGCTGGTAACGTGCACTTCCAGGGCCGCGCGGGAGATCGGCGCCGGGTCTGGCGGTACGGTGACTTTGAGCAACTTGGCCACCCACGGCAGGCTGGTGCCCTGCACCAACAGCGAGACCAGCACGATAAAGAATGCCAGGTTGAAGTACAGCTGCGCATGGGGCAGGCCGGCCATCAGCGGGAACACCGCGAGGATGATCGGTACCGCGCCGCGCAGGCCCACCCAGGCTATAAAGGCTTTTTCGCGCCCGTGGAACGCCTTGAATGGCAGCAGGCCAACCATCACCGACAGCGGCCGGGCAAACAGGATCATCCACAGCGCCAGGCCCAGGGCGGGCAGGGCGATGGGCAGCAAATCGTGAGGCGTGACCAGCAGGCCCAGCACCAAGAACATCCCGATCTGCGCCAGCCAGGCCATGCCGTCGAGCATATGCAAAATGCCATGCCGGCTGCGCACCGGGCGGTTGCCGATGACCAAGCCGCACAGGTACACGGCGAGGAAGCCGCTGCCGTGCAGGGCGTTGGTCAGGGCGAATACGAATAGGCCGCCCGCGATCACAAGGATCGGGTACAGGCCGTTGGCCAGGTTGATGCGGTTGACCAGTTGCAACATCAGCCAGCCGCCGCCCAGGCCTACCAGGCCACCGATGCCGAATTCGCGGATCAGGTGCGTGAGCAGGCTCCAGTGCAGGCCGGTCTGGCCGCTGGCGAGCATGTCGATCAGGGTGACGGTGAGGAACACCGCCATCGGGTCGTTGCTGCCGGATTCGATTTCCAGGCTGGCGCTGACCCGCTCGTTGAGGCCCTTGCCGCCCAGCAACGAGAATACCGCCGCGGCGTCTGTGGAGCCGACGATGGCGCCGATCAGCAAGCCTTGAATGATATTGAGGTTAAACAGCCAGGCCGCGGCCATCCCCGTGAGGCCGGTGGTAATCAACACCCCCACCGTGGCCAGGGACAAGGCCGGCCACAGCGCCACGCGGAAACTCGCCACCCGGGTGCGCAAACCGCCGTCGAGCAGGATCACGGCGAGGGCGAGGTTACCCACCAGATAGGCGGTGGGGTAGTTATCGAAAATGATGCCACCGCCATCGACCCCGGCGGTCATGCCCACGGCCAGGATAATCACCAGGATAGGGATACCCAGGCGTGACGAAAGCGAACTCACCAGAATGCTCGCAGTCACCAGCAACGCGCCGATCAAGAACAGGCTGTTGATGGTCGTCGCATTCAAAGGCAGTACTCCAGGGCAGGGGGAAGACAGGACGCAAACTGACCATGCAGTCTGCGTGCCAGGGATTCTAACCTGTTGAATTGCTGCGCTGTCAAAAAGCTTTTGTGGCTGCACATCGCTCAAATGTAGGAGCTGGCTTGCCTGCGATTGCGGTGTGCCAGGCGCTATGGGCGTTAGCTGACAGATTGCTATCGCAGGCAAGCCAGCTCCCACAAGGTATGCGGTGTGAGCAAAGGCTTATTTCAGAGGCGGAACCTTCCGACCATCCCATTCAGATCCACCGCCAAGCGCGACAACTCACCGCTCGCCGCGCTGGTCTGGCTGGCGCCGGTTGCCGATTGCACCGACAGGTCACGGATATTCACCAGGTTGCGGTCCACTTCCCGCGCCACCTGAGCCTGTTCTTCCGCCGCACTGGCGATCACCAGGTTGCGCTCGTTGATCTCCACAATCGCCGTGTTGATAGTGTCCAGCGACAGGCCCGCGCCTCGGGCGATGTTGAGTGTCGATTCGGCGCGCTCGGTGCTGTTGCGCATCGAATCCACCGCGTGTTCAGTGCCTGTCTGGATGCTGCCGATCATGCGCTCGATTTCGCTGGTGGACTGCTGGGTGCGATGGGCCAGCGCCCGCACTTCATCGGCCACCACGGCGAAACCACGCCCGGCTTCCCCGGCTCGCGCTGCTTCGATCGCGGCGTTCAGGGCCAGCAGGTTGGTCTGGTCAGCCAGGCCACGGATCACGTCCAGCACTTTACCGATATCCCTCGATTCATTGGCCAGGTCGCCAATCAGGGAAGCGGTGGCCTGCACGTCGGTACTCATGCGTTCGATAGCGCTAACGGTTTCCTGCACCAGGTCGCGACCGTCACCGGCGGAGGTGGTGGCATTGCGCGAGGCTTCGGAGGTGCTCACCGCGTTGCGTGCGACTTCTTCCACCGCGCTGGTCATCTCGTTGACGGCAGTGGCGGCCTGTTCGATTTCGTTGTTCTGCTGGGTCAGGCCACGGGCGCTTTCGTCGGTGACCGCATTCAGCTCTTCAGCGGCAGACGCCAGCTGGGTAGCGGAGCCGGCGATACGTTGCAGGGTGTCGCGCAGTTTGTGTTGCATCTTGGCCATGGCCGCGAGCAGGCGCCCGGCTTCGTCGTTGCCGTCCACACTGATCGGGCGCGTCAGGTTGCCTTCGGCCACTTCTTCGGCGGCTTCTAGCGCCTGGGCGATGGGCAGGGTGATGCTGCGGGTCAGCAACCAGGCAAACAGCAAGGTCAGCGCCGTGGCAATCACCAGCAGGCCTACCACCAGGTCAAAGGCCATGTCGTATTGGTCTTTGGCGCGCTGGTTGGTGGCGTTGGCGTCGTCGTTATTGATATCCAGCAAGCGGGTCAAGACCGCATTGACCTGCTCGGAGTTGTCCAGCAACTCGGTGTTGAGCAGGCTGCGCAGCTCGTTGACCTGATTGGCGCGAGACAGGCTCTTCATGCGCTCTTCAATCTGGCGGTACTGGCCCAGCAGGCGCACGTACTCGTTGTAGACGTTGCGCTCTTCGGTGCTGGTGATCAGTTTTTCGTAGATGTCCTGGGCTGTGCGAATCTGTTGATTGCGCAGTTCGAAGGCTTCCAGGGTCTTTTGCTGTACATCCGGCTCGCGGTTGGTCAGCAAGCGGTACGACAGCACGCGCAGGCGCAGGGTCAGTTGGGTGAATTCATCCAGGGCGCGAATGCTGGGCACGCTGGCCGAGGTGATGTCTTCGGTGGCTGCACGAATTTTGCTCATCTGGTTCAGGGCGAACACACCGAGCAACAACATCAAGGCGCCAATAAACGCGAAGCCGAGGAAGGCCCTCGGGGCGATATTCATATTACGAAGAGACATGCTGGAGTCCTGGGGGAGGCGCTATCCATGCGGCCATGAGACGAGGTGTGCCCGCCTTATCGGCCATGCGACTAAAGTCTTAAGGGGGCGCGCGCTTTTGTCGCATCGGACCAGGGGTTGGGTGAGTTCAGGAACCAGATCGGGTAAATGCAGTCACTAAGGCTCGAAAGTGCGGCCCGGCCTTGCATCATCGGGCTGCGCGGCCAGGGATAACCCTGGCATCCGAGGTGAATTTTCTTTATCGTCACCGCCCTTTTTAAAAGCCCGAGAAATCAAAATGTTAGAAGCATCCCTCAGCCAATTGGAACAACTGGTCAGCGACCTCGTACAGCAGAATCAAGAATTGCTGGGCAGCAACGAATCCCTCAAGGCCGAGCTGGCCCGCGCCAAGGACGAAAACGACAGCCTGCAACTGAACCTGATGGAACAGGAAGAAAAGCACGGCGCCACCGCCGCCCGCATTCAGGCGCTGGTTGAGCGTGTAAGTGCAGGGCCTGTCAGCGCATGAGTGAGGGCATAAAGGTCGTTTCGATTCTCGGAGAGGATTACTCGATCAAGGCACCGGCCGGCGAAGATCAGACCTTGATGCATGCCGTGACCATGCTCAAGGCCTCCCTGGCGGTTACCAAGAAAAAGTACCCGACCCTGATCGGTGACAAACTATTGGTACTGGCCGCGCTGAACCTGTGCGCCGAGCAGATTGAAATGCAACAGGCGCACCAGCAGGAACTCGACCGTTACCAAGAGCAAGTCAGCGCCACGGTCGATGTGATTTCCAAGGTGATCGGTCAGCCTTAGAACCACTCGTCTTGCATGCCCAGGCACGTATCGTCGCGTGCTTCCAGAATCGCCAGTTCATGATGGCAGCTCGGTATTTCCCAGGTCAGGAAGTACCGGGCGGCCTGGAGCTTGCCCTTATAAAAGGCCGCGTCAGCCGCGTCACCCTTGGCCAGCCCTTCTTCGGCGCGGATCGCCTGTTCCAGCCAGCGCCAGCCAATCACCGTGTGCCCGAACACTTTCAAGTACAGCGCCGAGTTCGCCAGGCTGCTGTTGACCTTGCCTTGGGCGAGATCGGTCAGCAGGCCAATCGTGACGCTTTGCAGCCGGTTTACCAGTTGCTCCAGAGGCTCTCGCAGTGCCGTGAGTGAAGGGTGCTTTTGCGCCCGGGCTCCGGTTTCAGCGATCAGGCGAATCAATTGCTTCAAGCCGGCACCACCATTCTGCGCCAATTTGCGCCCGAGCAGGTCCAGGGACTGGATGCCGTGGGTGCCTTCATGGATGGGGTTCAGGCGGTTGTCGCGGTAGTACTGCTCCACCGGGTATTCGCGGGTGTAGCCGTGGCCGCCGAGAATCTGGATCGCCAGCTCGTTGGCCTTGAGGCAGAACTCCGACGGCCAGGATTTGACGATGGGCGTGAGCAGGTCGAGCAATTCGTGGGCTTGCTTGCGTTCGGTGTCGGTTTGCAGGGTGGTGGTGTCGTCGAATAGCCGCGCCGCGTAGAGGCCGAGGTCAAAGGCGCCTTCCACATAGGCTTTCTGGGTCAGCAGCATGCGCTTGATGTCGGCATGCTGGATGATCGCCACCGGTGCGGTGCTCGGATCTTTGCTATCAGGCAGGCGCCCCTGGGGCCGTTCGCGGGCGTAGTCCAGCGAGTAAAGGTAGCCGGCGTAACCGAGCATTACCGCGCCCATGCCTACGCCGATGCGTGCCTCGTTCATCATCTGGAACATGCAGCTCAGCCCCTGGTGCGGCTTGCCCACCAGGTAGCCGACACAGTTGCCGTTATCGCCAAAGTTAAGCGCCGTGGACGTGGTGCCGCGCCAGCCCATCTTGTGGAACAGCCCCGCCAGCAGCACATCGTTGCGAGCGCCCAGGCTGCCGTCATCGTTGACCAGGAACTTGGGCACGATAAACAGCGAAATGCCCTTCACGCCTGCGGGAGCGTCCGGCAATTTGGCCAGCACCATGTGCACGATGTTTTCCGACAGCGAATGGTCGCCACCGGAGATAAAGATCTTGTTGCCCTTGAGCCGATAACTGCCGTCAGCCGCGGGTTCTGCACGGGTCCGAATGTCCGACAGGGAGGAACCTGCATGGGGCTCGGTCAGGGCCATGGTGCCGAAGAAGCGCCCGTCGATCATTGGCTGCAGGAAGCGTTGTTTCTGCTCCTCGGTGCCGAAGCTCTCAATGAGGTTGGCGGCGCCCATGGTCAGGAACGGGTAGGACGTCGAGGCGGCGTTGGCCGATTGGAAGTGCGCGAAACAAGCCTGGGACAACAGGGTCGGCAGTTGCATGCCGCCTGCTTCAAAGCTACGTGCTGCGTTGAGGAAGCCGGCTTCAAGGAAGGCGTCCACGGCGGGTTTGACCTCCGGGATCAGGATCGCCTGGCCGTTTTCATAGCGCGGTTCGTTTTCGTCGTTCTTGCGGTTGTGAGGGGCGAAGTACTTTTCTGCGATGTTGCGCGCCGTGCTGATCGCGGCATCGAAGGTTTCGCGGTTGTGTTCGGCAAACCGCTCGCGCTGGGTCAGGCCCTCGGCATCGAGGACTTCGTACAGCTCGAAAGCCAGATTGCGGGAACTGAGCAGCGTCTCGGACATGGCGGCGTACCTTTGAAGGAATTGGCCTGAGTCTAAGTCCGCGAATGGAGGGGGGATAGCAAGATTGATTTAAGTGATAGAAGGGCAGAACGCTGGCGAGGCATCGAGATCGTTCCCACGCTCTGCGTGGGAACGCCTCTTTTGACGCTCCGCGTCACGCTTCTGGACGCAGAGCGTCCTTGAGCTGCATTCCCACGCGGAGCGTGGGAACGATCAGCCGCGATCAGCCGCGTTGTATCAGTTAGCCGATGGTCATCAGGCTGGCGTTACCACCCGCTGCAGCAGTGTTAACGCTCAACGCACGCTCGATCACCAGACGCTCCAGCGCAATCGCCGTTTCGCCTTGCGACATGCCATGCACCCCGACAATTGCCCCACCGCGCTGCGCCACTTGCTGGCACACCGCACGCAGTTGGTCGGAATCACCGTGATGCAGCACAGCGTCAAACACCACGTCGTCCTTGGACCAGTCGGCCACGCGCTTGATCTTCGCCTGAATCTCTTTAGGCAGGCGTGGGAACAAGGCCTTGGTCAGCTCGGTTTCCGGCCATACCGCCGAACCACCGACGGCCAATACCGCCGCCAGTTGGGTCAGCAGGTCGCCTTCCACTTCGGCCAGGCACAGCACGTGCTCGCGCGGCAGGATGGCGTAGCTGTTGCGCTCGCCAGTCGGGCCGGCCAGTTGGCGGGTGATACCGCTCTGCGATTGGGCGGCGAACTGCGTGCACAACGCGCTCAGTTCGCTGAACTTATTGCCGTCGGCCCAGGTTTTCAGGGCGGTCAGCGATTGGCTCATGGCATCACGCAGGCGCACATCCGGCGCGGCCAGCTTGTCGCCCCGTACGAAGGATTGCTCGATCGCATCGGTAGGACGAGTCGACAGCAAGCGGTACAGGTACAGCGGGCCACCGGCTTTCGGGCCAGTGCCGGACAGGCCTTCGCCGCCGAACGGCTGCACGCCGACCACGGCGCCAACAATGTTGCGGTTGACGTAGACGTTACCGGCATTGACGTTGTCGATCACCTTGGCGATGGTCTCGTCGATGCGGGTGTGCACGCCCAGGGTCAGGCCGTAGCCGGAAGCGTTGATCTGGCCGATGAGCTGGTCGATCTCTTTGCGCTTGTAGCGCACTACGTGCAATACCGGGCCGAAGATCTCGCGTTGCAGTTCGTCGAAGCTTTCCAGCTCGATCAGGGTCGGCATCACGAAGGTGCCGCGCTTGATCTCTTCACCGTCGGCAATCGCCACCTGGTAAACGTTGCGGCCTTTGTCGCGCATGGCCTGGATGTGTTTCTCGATACCGGCCTTGGCTTCGGCGTCGATCACCGGGCCGATGTCGACCGACAGGCGTTCCGGGTTACCCAGGCGGCATTCAGCCATGGCGCCCTTGAGCATTTCGACCACACGGTCTGCCGAATCTTCCTGCAGGCACAGTACGCGCAGGGCCGAACAACGTTGACCGGCGCTGTCGAAGGCCGACGATACGACGTCGATCACCACTTGTTCGGTCAGCGCCGAGGAATCGACGATCATCGCGTTCTGGCCACCGGTTTCGGCGATCAGCGGAATCGGGCGACCCTGGGCATCCAGGCGACCGGCGACATTGCGTTGCAGCAGGCGCGCCACTTCGGTGGAACCGGTGAACATCACGCCTTTGACGCGATCATCACCCACCAGACGGGCACCGACGCTTTCGCCCTGGCCTGGCAGCAATTGCAGCACACCTTCCGGAATGCCGGCTTCAAGCAGGATGCGTACGGCCTGGGCAGCCACCAGCGGCGTCTGCTCGGCAGGCTTGGCCAGCACCGGGTTACCGGCAGCCAGCGCTGCAGCTACCTGGCCGCTGAAGATGGCGAGCGGGAAGTTCCACGGGCTGATGCACACCACTGGGCCCAATGGGCGGTGGGCGTCATTGGTGAAGTCGTTGCGCGCCTGCACTGCGTAGTAGCGCAGGAAGTCCACGGCTTCACGCACTTCCGCGATGGCGTTGGCGAAGGTCTTGCCGGCTTCACGGGCCAGCAGGCCCATCAGCGGCTGGATCTCGCCTTCCATCAGGTCGGCGGCGCGTTCCAGGATGGCAGCGCGTTCGGCGGGCGGGGTGGCCTGCCAGATCGGTGCGGCGCTGATGGCGCACTGGATGGCGTTGTCGACGTCTTCGACGGTGGCTTCCTGTACCTGGCCGACCACATCACGCAGGTCGGACGGGTTCAGCACCGGTTGAGCCGTTTCATTGCTGGCGGCGCAACCGAGCATCGGTGCGGCCTTCCAGTTGTTGTGAGCGGTGGCCAGCAGGGCGCAGGACAGCGAGGCCAGACGATGTTCGTTGGCCAGGTCGATACCGGCCGAGTTGGCGCGGTCGCTGCCGTACAGGTCACGCGGCAAAGGGATGCGCGGGTGTGGCAGGCCGAAACCGCCTTCCTGGGTTGCCATTTGCTCGATGCTGGCCACCGGGTCGGCTACCAATTCCTGGATCGAGATGGACTGGTCAGCGATACGGTTGACGAACGAGGTGTTGGCACCGTTTTCCAGCAGGCGGCGTACCAGATAGGCCAGCAGTGTTTCGTGGGTACCAACCGGTGCGTATACACGGCACGGACGGTTCAGCTTGCCTTCGGAAACCTTGCCTACAACCTGTTCGTACAGCGGTTCACCCATGCCGTGCAGGCACTGGAACTCGTACTGGCCGGGGTAATAGTTCTGACCGGCGATGTGGTAGATAGCCGACAGGGTGTGGGCGTTGTGCGTGGCGAACTGCGGGTAGATGACTTCCGGCACCGACAGCAGTTTGCGTGCGCAGGCAATGTAGGAAACGTCGGTGTATACCTTGCGGGTGTAGACCGGGTAGCCTTCCAGGCCTTCGACCTGGGCGCGCTTGATTTCGCTGTCCCAGTACGCGCCTTTTACCAGGCGGATCATCAGGCGATGGCGGCTGCGGCGGGCCAGGGCGATGACGTAGTCGATCACATACGGGCAACGCTTCTGGTACGCCTGGATCACAAAGCCGATGCCGTTCCAGCCAGTCAATTGCGGCTCGAAGCACAGGCGCTCGAGCAGGTCCAGGGACAGCTCCAGGCGGTCGGCTTCTTCGGCGTCGATGTTCAGGCCGATGTCGTACTGCTTGGCCAGCAAAGTCAGCGACAGCAGGCGCGGGTACAGCTCATCCATCACACGCTCGTACTGCGCACGGCTGTAGCGCGGGTGCAGGGCGGAGAGTTTGATGGAGATGCCCGGGCCTTCATAGATCCCACGGCCATGGGAGGCTTTGCCGATGGAATGAATGGCTTGTTCGTACGAGGCCAGGTACTTCTGGGCGTCGTGTTCGGTGAGTGCGGCTTCACCGAGCATGTCGTAGGAATAGCGGAAGCCCTTGGCTTCGAATTTGCTCGCATTGGCCAAGGCTTCGGCGATGGTTTCGCCGGTGACGAACTGCTCGCCCATCAGGCGCATGGCCATGTCGACGCCCTTGCGGATCATCGGCTCGCCGCTCTTGCCGATGATGCGGCTCAGGGACGAGGTCAGCCCTGCTTCGTTGTGGGTGGACACCAGCTTGCCAGTCAGCAGCAGGCCCCAGGTAGCGGCGTTGACGAACAGCGATGGGCTGTTGCCCAAATGCGGCTGCCAGTTGCCGGTGCTGATCTTGTCGCGGATCAGTGCATCGCGGGTGCCTTTGTCCGGGATGCGCAGCAGCGCTTCGGCCAGGCACATCAGCGCCACGCCTTCCTGGGACGACAGGGAGAATTCTTGCAGCAGGCCCTGAACAATACCGGCACGGCCGCCGGCACTCTTCTGATTGCGCAGTTTTTCGGCAATGCTCGCGGCCAGCTTGTTGGTGGCTTCGGCCATCGGTGCCGGCAGGCGCGCCTGTTCGATCAGCATCGGTACCACTTCCGGCTCGGGGCGGCGGTAAGCGGCGGTGATTGCGGCACGCAATACCGATTGCGGCAGGATGCTCTCGGCGAACTCAAGGAAGCACTGGTGGGCGTGGTCGGCCTGGACCTCGCCGGCATCATCGGCCTCCTTGGTGCTCAAGCCATTGAGCTCGGACAGGGTTGCACCACCCTCGAGTTTCTCCAGGTAATTGAAAATCGCCTGCTTGATCAGCCAGTGCGGCGTGCGATCAATGGAGGTCGCGGCGGCCTTCAGGCGTTCGCGGGTCGGGTCGTCGAGTTTGACCCCAAGGGTGGTCGTTGCCATTTTTTTATCCTCATGGGTGCCACTACCGAGTGGCATCTGCTGGCGGCAAGATTAGCTTTGCCCATCCTGAGGTGCAACCGGGTGCAACCCTTTTGTTGGTTAAATATTCGACGCTTGATCGGAAAAAAATAAACACACGACCGAATCCGCTTCGCGCTGGTGCATTTGCTTCTGAGATCGGCTGTTCTTGCTCCGAAAAGGAGCAAAAAAAGCGCGTTTGTCCTAAAACACACTTGGGTGCAACTTAATCGGCAGAAACTGGTTGCACCTTATTTGCTTTGTTGAATAGCATTCGCGCACCAAGGTGCAACCAACCCTCTGGGTGGGTTCATCGGCTGGCGGCTTTCCTGGGGAAACGCCAGTCATAAATGCGCGGCATGCAGGTTCGTCTATCCGGTTATCCACGGGTGGCCGTCCCCATGACCGTCGCTACATAAAAACAAAGCCAGGGCGTCACTCCTATGAGCGTTAGTAATCCAACCCTGATCACGTTCGTGATCTACATCGCAGCAATGGTGCTGATCGGCCTGATGGCCTATCGCTCCACCAACAACCTTTCCGATTACATCCTGGGCGGTCGCAGCCTCGGTAGCGTGGTGACAGCCTTGTCCGCCGGTGCTTCCGACATGAGCGGCTGGCTGTTGATGGGCTTGCCGGGCGCGATCTACATGTCCGGTCTGTCGGAAAGCTGGATTGCCATCGGCCTGATCGTCGGTGCCTACCTCAACTGGTTGTTCGTGGCCGGCCGCCTGCGCGTGCAGACCGAACACAACGGCGACGCCCTGACCCTGCCGGATTACTTCTCCAGCCGCTTCGAAGATAAAAGCGGCCTGCTGCGGATCATCTCCGCCGTGGTGATCCTGGTGTTCTTCACCATCTACTGCGCCTCCGGCATCGTCGCCGGCGCCCGCCTGTTCGAAAGCACCTTCGGCATGTCCTACGAGACCGCGCTGTGGGCCGGTGCTGCGGCGACTATTGCCTACACCTTCATCGGTGGTTTCCTGGCAGTCAGCTGGACCGACACCGTGCAAGCCACGCTGATGATCTTCGCGCTGATCCTCACGCCGATTATCGTGCTGCTGGCCACCGGCGGCGTAGACACCACCTTCCTGGCCATTGAAGCCAAGGACCCGACCAGCTTCGACATGCTGAAAAACACCACCTTCATCGGCGTTATCTCGTTGATGGGCTGGGGCCTGGGCTACTTCGGCCAGCCGCACATCCTCGCGCGCTTCATGGCGGCGGACTCGGTTAAGTCGATCGCCAAGGCGCGTCGCATCTCCATGACCTGGATGATCCTGTGCTTGGGCGGCACCGTGGCGGTGGGCTTCTTCGGTATCGCTTACTTCTCGGCGCACCCGGAAGTGGCGGGCCCGGTGACTGAAAACCCAGAGCGTGTGTTTATCGAGCTGGCCAAAATCCTGTTCAACCCATGGGTTGCCGGTGTGTTGCTGTCGGCCATTCTGGCGGCTGTGATGAGCACCCTGAGCTGCCAACTGCTGGTGTGCTCCAGCGCCCTGACGGAAGACTTCTACAAGGCGTTCCTGCGCAAAGGCGCTTCCCAGCTTGAGCTGGTATGGGTCGGTCGCATCATGGTGCTGGTAGTGGCCTTGATCGCCATCGCCATGGCCGCCAACCCGGAAAACCGCGTACTGGGCCTGGTCAGCTACGCCTGGGCCGGTTTCGGTGCAGCCTTCGGCCCCGTGGTACTGATCTCGGTCATCTGGAAACACATGACCCGCAACGGCGCCCTGGCCGGCATCCTGGTCGGCGCGATCACCGTGATCGTGTGGAAGCACTTCGAATTGCTGGGCCTGTACGAAATCATCCCAGGCTTCATCTTCGCCAGCCTGGCGATCTACTTCGTGAGCAAGATGGGCGCACCGACGGTGGGCATGGTCGAGCGTTTTGATGCTGCGGAAAAAGATTACAACTTGAACAAGTAATTCGCTGGGCGTTTAACGCCTGCTGAACGAACAAGAAAGGCCCACGTCCGAAGGACACTGGGCCTTTTTTTGTGTGGGCTGATTGGTGCAATTGCCGTCGATGCTCGTGGGTTCCAGCGGTGCTCACGTAGGACCTTACTTATTTGCCGAGGCAGCGCTCGGCAAGGCGAACGGCTGGTGCAGAATCGACCGCCCACCCTTCGCAGAGAAACACCGGATGTTCGCTCCTGCCAACCAACCTGCATTTACCCTGGCCCTGGATGGGGCGCCGAGTGATTTCGAGGTGTTCGCGTTCGACGGCACCGAGGCCATCAGCCAGCCCTATCGTTTTGAACTTGAGCTGGTCAGCGAGCAGCCGGATATCGACCTGGAGGGCTTGCTGCATCGCCAGGTGTACTTGGGCTTCGACGATCAGGGGCATGGCGTTCACGGCCTGGTGTATCGGGTTGCCCAGGGCGACTCGGGCCGGCGCCTGACGCGCTACCAGCTCAGCCTTGCGCCGCATCTGGCGTACCTGGCACACAGCAGCCACCAGCGCATTTTTCAGCATAAGACGGTGCCGCAGATTGTTGCCCAAGTGCTGGCCGGGCAGGGGATTCACAGTGACCGCTTCGAGTTCCGGTTGAGCGGTGATTACCCTGAGCGTGAATATTGCGTGCAGTTCGGCGAGAGCGACCTGGCGTTCATCCAGCGCCTGTGTGCCGAGCTGGGTATTCACTATCACTTCCAGCATTCCCCCGCAGGGCATCTGCTGGTGTTTGGCGATGACCAGACCGTATTTGCCCAGGCAGATCAGCCCACGCCGTACCGGCCTGGTTCGGGAATGGTCGCCGCTAACCCTGCGATCAAGCGCTTCACCTTGCAATTGGCGACCTGCACCACGGCGTTGAGTCTTCGCGATTACGACTTTCGCAAACCCCATGTCGAGCTGGAAAGCGCAGCCGTCGACAAGTCATTGCCCAAGCTTGAAGCGCAGCACTACCCCGGCAACTTTTCCGACCGAGCCCAAGGCAGATGCCTCGCCCAGCGTGGCCTGGAGCGGTACCGCAGCGACTATCGTAGTGCCCATGGCCAGGCCGATGAGCCGGCGTTGGCCAGTGGCCGGTTTCTGCAGTTGCGTGAGCACCCCCGTGAGGACTGGAACGACCTGTGGCTGGTGACGCAGGTGCGCCATGAAGGCAAGCAGCCTCAGGTGCTTGAGGAGGCGGTCACCGAGGAGGACGGAGGGGAACTGCGCCAAGGGTATCGCAACGCATTTGTCGCCGCGCCATGGGATGCGGTGTTTCGTCCGCCCTTGCCGGAGCAGCCGCGCCCGACGGTATCGGGATATCAAAGTGCAGTGGTCACCGGCCCGGTTGACAGTGAGGTTCACTGTGACGAATACGGCCGGGTCAAGGTGCAACTGGCCTGGGATCGTGTCGGCGAGCACAACGACCATTCCAGTTGCTGGCTGCGGGTCGCCAGTGGCTGGGCCCATGACCGTTATGGCGTGGTGCTGATACCCCGGGTGGGCATGGAAGTGCTGGTGGGGTTCGTCAATGGCGACATGGATATGCCGCTGGTGGTGGGGTGCCTGCCCAACGCCGCCACGCCTGTGCCCCTCGACCTGCCCGCGGACAAGACCCGTAGTCTCTGGCGTAGCCAGAGCAGCCCTGGCGGTGGTGGCTACAACGAACTGCGTATCGAGGACCGCAAGGGCGCCGAAGAAATCTACCTGCGCGCCCAGCGGGACTGGACCCAGCATGTGCTGCATGATCAACAGGTACAGGTCGATAACCAGCGTCGCGTGCAGGTGGGCGGCGAGTCGCGCCATGAGTTGCAGGGCCAGGAGCAGCGCATCACCCACGGCAACCGTTTGACCGAGCTCAAGCAGGATGACCATCTGGTGGTTGGCGGTTCGCAGCACATGCGTGCCGGGCAAATCATTGCGCTGGGGGCCGGGCAAAGCATCATCATTGATGCGGGTGCCAGCGTGACGATCCAGGCGGGTGGGCAGTCGATCACATTGTCAGCGGGCGGGATTTTCAGCAGTGTGCCGATCCAGCTCGGCAGCGCGCCTGCCCCGACGCCGGCGCCGTTAATGCCTGGATTGAAAGAGGCTGTATTGGCAGCGGTTCCCGCGCCGTTAAGCCGTGCACAAGTGTTCAGCCTCAAACGCAGCGCGCCGTTCTGCGAAGAATGCGAGCGCTGCAAGAACGGCCAGTGCGACATCGACGCCCATACACGGAGTGCGTCCTGATGCCCGCGCTCTTGACGCCCAATGCCTGGCTGGCGCAATACCCGTTGCAGCCTGATGAACAGCTGTACGCCGTGCTGGGCAATGCCAGCGACGCCAAGCCGCTCGCCGCCTGGCAAGCCACGGCCGCTGCAAAGATGCCGCGACCGATCTGGGCGGGCACGGCCTACGCTGACTGGGATGAGGTCATGCCCTACGTTGGCGTCGTTGAGCCGAGCAGTGCCTTTCTCGATTGGATAGCCACCACCCAAGCGCCGGATTGGGGCTGGCTGGCGGTCTCGTCCAGCCCGCTGGAGGTGGTGATCGCGCATTTTAAGGGTTTGACCCAGGTGTACCTCTCTGAAAACCAGCCGGTGTTTTTGCGTTTCTGGGATGGCGCGCACCTTTTGCCGATGTTGCAGTCATTAGGCGACGAGGCCGGGCGCGTGTTGCCAGTGTTCCAGCGCTACTTGATCAACGGCCAGCCGCTGTCGGTGGCGGCCAAACCAGTCACTGCGGCCCCAGCCAGCCCCTGGTGGCAGGTGCCGGAATCGTTGCTCAAGCATATGGCGCAGCAGTCACCGCAGGTGCTGGTCGACAACCTGCTGCAATGGCTCCAAGAGCAGCGTCCTGACCTCTATACCGCGTTTACGCCAGCAACCTTGCAGCATAAAGTCGCCTACTTCGCACGCAGGCCGCAAATCAGCCATGGTGCACTGGCTGATTACCTTGCCTCGCAGCTCAGTTGAGCCCCTGGCGATAGCGTCACTTCCGTGCCGCCCGCCATGCGGCCCTGCACCTTTGCACCGGTAGAAGGTAAACTTCGCCCCCTGCGCAGGAGCAACCATGAATTATCGTCACGCCTTTCACGCCGGCAACCATGCCGATGTCTTCAAACACCTGACCTTGACCCGCCTCATCGCCCTGATGTCGCGCAAGGAACAGCCGTTCGCCTACCTCGACACTCACGCAGGCATTGGCTTGTATGACTTGCAGGGCGACCAGGCCAACCGCACCGGTGAGTACCTGGAAGGCATTGCCCGCCTGTGGGGCGCAAGCGACCTGCCGCCGCTCACCGCCGACTACATGCGCGTGCTGCACGATATGAACCCAGATGGCCAGTTGCGCTACTACCCGGGCTCGCCGGAACTGGCGCGCCGCCTCACGCGGCCCCAGGACCGTGTGTTGCTCAACGAGAAGCACCCTGAAGATGGCGTGCTGCTCAAGGACAACATGAAGGGTGATCGCCGCGTCAAAGTGCACCTGGGCGAAGGCTGGCACGTGCCACGGGCCTTGCTGCCGGTACCGGAAAAGCGCGCGCTGATGCTGATCGACCCGCCGTTTGAAAAACTCGACGAAATGCAGCGTTGCGCCGCGTCCCTCAAGGAGGCTGTTAGCCGTATGCGCCAGACGGTGGCGGCGATCTGGTACCCGGTGAAAGACCAGCGCATGTTGCGCCGTTTCTACCAGGACCTGGCCGGTACCGGTGCGCCGAAGCTGCTGCGTGTGGAGTTGCTGGTGCATCCGCTGGACACGCCTAATACCCTCACCGGCTCGGGCCTGGCGATTGCCAACCCGCCGTGGGGCTTGGAAGAGGAATTGCGTGAGTTGCTGCCATGGTTGTCCAAGCAACTGGGCCAGACCCAGGGTGGCTGGCAGATGGATTGGCTGATCGCCGAGTAACCGATCGTTCCCGCGCTCCGCGTGGTAACGCAGCCTGTGACGCTCCGCGTCACGATGTTAAAAGCGGACGCGGAGCGTCCAGTACGGCATTCCCACGCGGAGCGTGGGAATGATCATGGCACAAGGGTCAGATCGGGCAGGTCACACCCGTGCCGCCGATCCCGCAGTAGCCCTGGGGGTTCTTCGCCAGGTACTGCTGGTGATACGCCTCGGCGAAGTACACCGTCGGGGCCTCTTCGATTTCCGTGGTGATCTCACCCAGGCCGGCCTTGCTCAGCTCTTGCTGATACGCCTCGGCACTGGCCTTGGCTGCCGCCAGTTGCTCAGGCGTGGTGGCGTAGATCACCGAACGGTACTGGCTGCCGATGTCGTTGCCCTGGCGCATGCCCTGGGTCGGGTTGTGCAGTTCCCAGAACATTTTCAGCAGGTCTTCGTATTTCACCTTGGCCTGGTCATACACCACCAGCACCACTTCGCTATGGCCGGTCAGGCCCGAGCAGACTTCTTCATAAGTGGGGTTAGGCGTAAAGCCGCCAGCGTAGCCGACCACGGTGCTGACCACGCCGTCGCGCTGCCAGAACTTGCGTTCTGCGCCCCAGAAGCAGCCCAGGCCGAAGATCGCAAAGCCGACGTCATCCAGGAACGGGCCCAGCAGTGGGTTGCCGTTGACGAAGTGCGTTTCCGGTAACTTCATCGGGGTTTCACGACCAGGCAACGCTTGTTCTTGAGTAGGCAGCACGTTTTTGTTCACCAGAATTTCCGAGCGCAAGACCATGATCAGTCCTCTCGTCAGGTTGAGTAACAGTAAATTGTCAGACAGCCAGTGTGCCCGAGTGTTACAGCGCTGTCAGGCGATTGGCCCGCGCGGGTAGCGTTTAAGCCTCTGCATCAGCTCTGCACCCGGGATCGGGCGGTCGAACAGGTAGCCCTGGCCCACGTCGCAACGGTGCCGGCGCAGGAACGCCAACTGCTCAGCGGTTTCGATGCCTTCGGCCACGACCTTGAGTTTGAGGTTGTGGGCCATGGCGATCACCGCCGAGGTGATTTCCATGTCGTCCTGGTTGTCCGGGATTTCATGGATAAAGCTGCGATCAATCTTAATGATGTCGATGGGGAATTTTTTCAAGTAGCTCAGCGACGAGTAACCGGTGCCGAAGTCGTCCATCGCCAGGGTCAGGCCAAAGCTCTTGAGCTGGTCCAGTTGCAGGCGCGTATCTTCAGTGGCTTCCAGCAGCAAGCCTTCGGTCAGCTCCAGCTCCAGCAGGTTGGCCGGCAGCTGTTCCTCCTTGAGGATGGTGGCAATCGAGGCCACCAGGTCCGGGTCGGAAAATTGCTTGGGCGACAGGTTGATGGCCACCTGCAAGTTGCCCAGGCCTGCGGCCGTCAATTGCCGGCTCATGCGGCAGGCCTGGCGCGCGATCCATTTGCCGATGGGGATAATCAGCCCGGTTTCTTCAGCCACGCTGATGAACTGGTCGGGGCGGATCATGCCTTTTTCCGGGTGGTTCCAGCGCAACAGCGCTTCCATGCCCAGCAGGCGACCGCTGCGCAGGCATAGCTTGGGCTGGTAGAACACGTCCAGCTCGTTCTGGGTCAGGGCACGGCGCAGGTTGTTTTCCACGAACAGCTTGTAGCTGGCCTCGGCATTCAGCGCTTCGGTAAACACTTGCACCTGGTGCTTACCGTTGGCTTTGGCCTTGTGCAGGGCCAGGCCGGCGTTGCGCATCAGGGTCTGCGGGTCGCGGCCATGCAGCGGCGCGCAGGCCAGGCCCACGGAACCGGTTACGCTGATCAACTGGTTGTCGACGAACATCGGCTTGTCGAGGGTGGTCAGCAACTGGCTGGCCACCTGCTGGCCGGTCTCAAGGTCGGCATCGTCCAACAGCACCGCGAATTCGTTACTGGCAAAACGCGCCAGGCTGCCGCCGCTGCTCAAGCTGTTGCGCAGGCGGCGCGCCAGGCTGATCAACAACTTGTCGCCAGTCTGGTGGCCGAGGCTGTCGTTGATGCGCTTGAAGTTGTCGATGTCCACCAACAGCAGGCTGATCGGGCTGTCGCTGTCGCGGGCAAAGCGCTCGTCGAGGTTGCGAATGAACGCGGGGCGATTGCCCAGGTTGGTCAGGTTGTCGGTGTAGGCCAGGCGTTCGATGCGCTGTTGCGCCAGCTTGGTCTGGGTGATGTCTTCGTAGATGCCGATGTAGTGGGTCAGCTCGCGGTTGTCGCCATACACCTTGGAAATCGACAGCTGGCCCCAGTACGGTTCCAGGTTCTTGCGGCGGCTCTTGAACTCGCCTTGCCAGCTGTTGCTTTTGGCCAGGGCCGAAGGCGCGTCGAACAGCAATTCGCTGAGGTTCTCCAGAGCTGGCAGTTGGGCCAGGCGATGGCCGTGGACTTCTTCGGCGCTGTATTGGGTAATCGCGGTGAAGCTGGGGTTGACGTACTCCACCACGCCGTCGCAATTGACCAGCAAAAACGCGTTGGCGCTTTGCTCCACGGCGCGCTGGAACAAGTGCAGGGCGCTGGTGGCAGTGCGGCGGTTGTGGTTGTTGATGACCTGGGCGAACTGGTCTGCCAGCTCGCCGGCGAATGCGATCTCATCGGACTGCCAGGCGCGCGGGCTGCCACCTTGCTCCAGGCACAGCACGCCGACGACCTGGCCGTCGACACGGATGCTGGCGTCGAGCATCGCGTGGATGTCCTTGGCGCGCAGGCTTTCGGCCATTTCCCGGGTGCGTGGGTCGCGCAGGGCGTGGGTGGCGTCGATGGCGCGGCTGGAGTGCAGGGCCTCCAGATAATCCGGGAAGCCGCTGGCATCAATGGCTTCGGGCAGATGGTGTTGTTGATCGGCGCGGTGATAGGCGGAGATCGGTACCAGATGATGGCCTTCGAGGTTCCAGATGCTGGCGCAGTCGATCTGGTAAATGTCGCAGGCGCTGCGCGTGATCAGTTCAGCGGCTTCTTGCAGGGAATTTGGCGTTGTGTAGCGTTGGCGCGCCAGCAGCAGGATCAGTTCTTGCTGGGCGCGCACTCGCTCCAGGTGTTGCAACTGCTCCTGCTGCGCTCGCTGGTTGAGCTCCAGGGCGATTTGCAGGCGGCTGTTCTGGTTTTCCAGGTCGACCGTCGGGGCGGGTGCGCTGGTCTCGCTGAACAGCCCCTCGACCACCATCAGGTAGCCGCGCACCAGGTGGCGGTTATGTTGTTTGTAGGCCTCGCCCATCTCCAGCACGCTCAGAGGGCCGTCATGGGTGTGCAGGTTGTAGCGCACCAGATAATGGGGGCTGTGGGCCAGTTGCTGCTGGATCGCATCGTGCAACTGGTAGCGCGCCTGGGGTTCCATCAGGCTGGCGTAGGGCGTGCCGATCAAGGCGCAGAGTTCAACCGCCGGCAGGCCGAACTGGCGTTCGCAGTTGGGATCGAGGTAGAGCAGGGCCCAGCTTGCCTCATTAAGCCGCTCGAAACGCAGCATACCGAGGCGCGAAGGCACCGGTAATTGCGTCACTACCTCGGCCGCCATACGGGCGACATCGGGTTGGCTTTTCATGGGGAAACTCGCTTGGGAAAATGCGCACTGCGCTGGGCTCACGCCCTCTTGACTGTCGACTGCGGCAAGGTTGCATCATGCAGGACGCAGTGACAAGAGAGGATGAAGGCTAAGTGCTATAAGCCTGTTATCGGCCGCGCGAGGGATTTCTGTAATTGGGGTGATCGGTGGTGCGTTGACGCAGGTAGGGTGCTTGCGTGTGGCGAGCAAGCTTGCTTGCGCTGGGCTGCGCAGCGGCCCCAAAATCTTGGGAGCGCTTCGCACTCCAGCGGGAGCAAGCTCCCTCGCCACAGCAAGCTCGCTCCTACAAAAGACAGGCAAAAAAAGCCCCGCCAAGTGGCGGGGTTGAGGTACGAGCGTGGCGCTCGGAAATCGGTGTGGCAAGGGCCTTCCAGGTAACGGGAAGGCCCTGCGACTTACAGCAGGATGGTGCGGATGTCGTTCAGCAGCTGGCTCAGGCGCTGGGTGAAGCGCGCAGCCGCAGCACCGTTGATCACACGGTGATCGTAGGACAGCGACAGTGGCAGCATCAGCTTGGGTTGGAACGCTTTACCGTCCCACACAGGCTGGATGGTGGCCTTGGACACACCCAGGATCGCCACTTCCGGCGCGTTGACGATTGGCGTGAAGCCAGTGCCGCCAATGTGGCCGAGGCTGGAGATGGTGAAGCAAGCGCCCTGCATGTCGTCCGGGGTGAGCTTCTTGTCGCGGGCCTTGGCAGCCAGCGCAGCCGCTTCGCCAGCGAGTTGCAGGAGGCTCTTCTGATCGACGTTCTTGATGACCGGTACCAGCAGGCCATCCGGGGTGTCGACCGCAAAGCCGATGTGCACGTACTTCTTGCGAATGATCGCCTTGCCGCTTGGCGCCAGCGAGCTGTTGAAGTCCGGCAGTTCCTTGAGCAGGTGTGCACAGGCCTTGAGCAGCAGTGGCAGCACGGTCAGCTTCACGCCGGCCTTCTCGGCCACGGCTTTCTGCGCAACGCGGAACGCTTCCAGGTCGGTGATATCGGCCTGGTCGAACTGAGTCACGTGCGGGATGTTCAGCCAGCTGGCGTGCAGGCCTGCCGCGCCGATTTGCATCAGGCGGGTCATCGGCACTTCTTCGATTTCGCCGAAACGGCTGAAATCCACGGTGCGGATCGGCGGAATGCCCGAACCACCGGTAGCGCCGCCGGCAGCCGGAGCTTCCTTGGCTTTTTGCATCATGGCTTTGACGTAAACCTGCACGTCTTCCTTCAGCACACGGCCGTGAGGGCCGCTGGCTGCAACAGCGCTCAGCTCGACGCCAAATTCACGGGCCAGCTGACGCACGGCTGGGCCGGCGTGAACCTTGGCACCGCTTGGCGCAGGCGCAGCAGCCCCGGGGGCTGGCGCAGCTTCGGCTTTTGCGGCCGGAGCAGGGGCAGCAGCGGCAGGTGCCGCTTCAGCCTTGGCAGCCGGAGCAGCAGCCGGTGCTGGTGCGGCGGCTGGCGCAGCACCTTGTACTTTGAGCTTGAGGATGAAGTCACCGGTGCCGACTTCGTCTTCCAGCTTGACCGCGATGCTTTCCACCACGCCGGCAGCCGGCGATGGGATTTCCATGGAAGCCTTGTCGGACTCCAGGGTGATCAGCGACTGGTCGGCTTCGACGGTGTCGCCGACCTTGACCAGCAGCTCGATGATCTTGGCCTTGCCCGACGAACCGATGTCCGGGACGTGAATGTCCTGGACGGTCGCGGCGGCAGGTGCAGCGGCCGGGGCTGGAGCAGCCTCGGCAGCGGCAGGCTTTTCAGCAGCAGGTGCAGGTGCAGCGGCGGCCGGAGCAGCGGTCGCAGGGGCTGCATCAGCAGCGCCTTCGATTTCCAGCTCCAGCAGTTCGTCGCCTTCTTTCAGACGGTCGCCCAGCTTCACTTTCAGGCTTTTGACCACGCCGGCCTTGGGAGCAGGGATTTCCATGCTCGCCTTGTCCGACTCGAGGGTCAGGATGCTCTGGTCGGCTTCGACGGTGTCGCCGACCTTCACAAACAGCTCGATTACTTCACCTTCACCGCTGCCGATGTCAGGTACGCGAATGAGTTCGCTCACAAAAAATCTCCTCAGCAGTCCAGTGGGTTGCGTTTTTCCGGGTTGATCCCGAACTTGACGATGGCGTCAGCCACCACCTTGGGTTCGATCTCACCACGGTCAGCCAAGGCTTCCAGGGCTGCCAACACCACGAAGTGACGGTCGACTTCGAAGAAGTGACGCAGCTTCTTGCGGCTGTCACTGCGGCCGAAACCATCGGTGCCCAGGACTTTGAATTCCTTGGACGGGACCCACTGGCGAATTTGTTCAGCAAACAGTTTCATGTAGTCGGTAGAGGCAATGACTGGACCCTTACGGCCGGCCAGGCACTCTTCGACGTAGCTCTTGGCTGGCTTCTGGCCAGGGTGCAGACGGTTGCTGCGCTCTACGGCCAGGCCATCGCGACGCAGTTCGTTGAAGCTGGTGACGCTCCATACGTCGGCACCGACGTTGAACTCGTCGCGCAGGATCTTCGCCGCTTCACGTACTTCACGCAGGATAGTGCCGGAGCCCATCAGCTGTACGTGGTGCGCCGCTTCTTTGGTGTCTTCTTCGAGCAGGTACATGCCCTTGATGATGCCTTCTTCCACACCGGCCGGCATGGCTGGCTGCTGGTAGGACTCGTTCATCACGGTGATGTAGTAGAAAACGTCCTGCTGCTCTTCGGTCATCTTCTTCATGCCGTCCTGGATGATCACCGCCAGCTCATAGCCGTAGGTTGGATCAAAGGTGCGGCAGTTCGGGATGGTGGCAGCCAGGATGTGGCTGTGACCGTCTTCGTGTTGCAGGCCTTCGCCGTTCAGCGTGGTGCGGCCGGCGGTGCCGCCGATCAGGAAGCCACGGGTGCGGCTGTCGCCAGCGGCCCAAGCCAGGTCGCCGATACGCTGGAAGCCGAACATCGAGTAGAAGATGTAGAACGGCAGCATTGGCTGGTTGTGGCTGGAGTACGAAGTACCGGCAGCGATGAAGGAGCTCATGGCGCCCGCTTCGTTGATGCCTTCTTCGAGGATCTGGCCCTTCTTGTCTTCCTTGTAGAACATCACCTGGTCTTTATCGACTGGCTCGTAGAGCTGGCCGACGGAGGAGTAGATGCCCAACTGACGGAACATGCCTTCCATACCGAAGGTACGGGCTTCGTCCGGAATGATCGGGACGATGCGCGGGCCGATGTCCTTGTCCTTGACCAGCTGCGCCAGGATGCGCACGAAGGCCATGGTGGTGGAGATTTCACGGTCGCCCGAGCCGTCAAGGATAGCCTTGAGGGTGCTCAGGTCTGGCGTCGGTACGCTGAAGCTGTTGGCGCGGCGCTGTGGTACGAAACCGCCCAGTGCGCTGCGACGCTCGCTCAGGTAGCGGGCTTCGGCGCTGTTTGGCTCTGGCTTGAAGAACGGCAGGTTCTCCAGCTCTTCGTCCTTGACCGGGATGTCGAAGCGGTCGCGGAACAACTTCAGGCTGTCGACATCGACTTTCTTGGTGTTGTGCGCGGTGTTCTTCGCTTCGCCGGCACCGGTGCCATAACCCTTGATGGTCTTGGCCAGGATGACGGTGGGTTGTTCTTTGTGGTTGACCGCTTCGTGGTACGCCGCGTAGACCTTGTACGGGTCGTGGCCGCCACGGTTGAGCTTCCAGATTTCGTCGTCGGACAGGTCGGCAACCATGGCCTTGAGTTCAGGCGTGTTGAAAAAGTGCTCGCGAACGAACGCGCCGTCTTTGGCCTTGTAGTTCTGGTACTCGCCGTCGATGACTTCGTCCATGCGACGTTGCAGGATACCGTCGACGTCCTTGGCCAGCAGTGGGTCCCAGAAACGGCCCCAGATGACTTTGGTCACGTTCCACTGAGCACCGCGGAACACGCCTTCGAGTTCCTGGATGATCTTGCCATTGCCGCGAACCGGGCCGTCGAGGCGCTGCAGGTTGCAGTTGATGACGAAGATCAGGTTGTCGAGCTTCTCGCGGCCGGCCAGGGAGATGGCGCCCAGGGATTCCGGTTCGTCGCACTCGCCGTCGCCCAGGAAGCACCAGACTTTCTGCTTGCCTTCCGGGATGAACCCACGGGCTTCCAGGTACTTCATGAAGCGTGCCTGGTAGATCGCCTGGATCGGGCCAAGGCCCATGGAAACGGTCGGGAACTGCCAGAAGTCAGGCATCAGCCAAGGGTGAGGGTAGGACGACAGGCCCTGACCGTCGACTTCCTGGCGGAAGTTGTTCATTTGTTCTTCGCTGATGCGACCTTCCATGAACGCACGGGCGTAGACGCCTGGCGAGGTGTGGCCCTGGAAGTAGATCAGGTCGCCGCCGTGTTCGTCGGTCGGGGCCTGGAAGAAGTAGTTGAAGCCGATGTCATACAGGGTTGCGCTGGAAGCGAAGCTGGAGATGTGACCGCCCAGGTCCGAATCTTTCAAGTTCGTGCGCATTACCATCGCCATGGCGTTCCAACGTACCAGCGAGCGAATGCGGCGTTCCATGAACAGGTCGCCAGGCATGCGTGCTTCGTGGGTAACGGGGATGGTGTTGCGGTATGGCGTAGTGATGGCGTAAGGCAGTTGCGAGCCGCTGCGGGTGGCGAGTTCGCCCATACGGGTCATCAGGTAGTGAGCACGGTCTTCGCCTTCTTTGTCGAGAACCGATTCCAGGGCGTCCAGCCATTCCTGGGTTTCGACGGGATCGAGGTCTTGCATGGCTTGCTCCAGGGCGGAAAGGCTACCAGAATCGGTTGCCTGAAGTTTGCGACTGGCCTTGTGGGCAGACGACATAAATTCTTGGATGGCCGAAGGTTGCTTCGGCGTCCTGTAGTTTTACTACAAATCGTCGGCCATTTCAGCCTTTCGAATGTATATACGAGTAGTAAAACTACACAAGACTGAGCGTATGGCTCGGTCTTGCTGGTGAGCATAATCGTTATTGTTGGTCTATTGCGAACAAGAAAAGGTGAAACTTTGATGTTGCCTGCCAAGATTAATTTAATTTCAGCTATTTCTAACCTTTGTTCGACAGTCCTTCACCGAGCATGGCTCTTGCCTTCACAACTACACGCCATTTACACGCCGATCAAGGATAGACCATGAGCCTTCCAACGCTGGCCGAACTGCCGGCCATTCTGTTGCCTTACGCCAACCGGGCCGAGCAGTCATTTCGTGACGCGGTGGCCGCGCTGGATGACGATCATGGCCTTTCTGCGTGGGCGCCGCAACGGTGGGCCGACTTCGCCCGCGTGTGCGCCGCCAGTGATTTCGTCATTGAACAGAGTGTTCGTGACCCTTTGATGTTGCTGGAGCTGGTGGCCTGGGGCGAGCTGGACCGCGGTTTCGCGCCCGGCGAGCTATGCAGCCAGATAGCCGGTGCCGTGCAACAGGCCGAAACAGAAGATGAACTGGGCCGCGTGCTGCGCCGCCAACGCACGCGCCAGCAGGTGCGCATCATCTGGCGCGACCTCACACGCCAGGCCGACCTGGTGCAAACCTGTCGCGATCTGTCCGACATGGCCGACGCCTGCATCGACCAGGCCTATCAATGGCTGTACCAGCGCCACTGCGCCCAGTTCGGCACGCCGACCGGCGCACGCAGCGGCGAGGCACAGCACATGGTCATCCTCGGCATGGGCAAGCTCGGTGCAGTGGAGCTGAACCTGTCGTCGGATATCGACTTGATCTTCGCTTATCCCGAAGGTGGTGAAACGGTGGGCGTGAAGCGCGCCCTGGATAATCAGGAGTTCTTTATTCGCCTGGGTCAAAAACTGATCAAGGCCCTGGACCCGATGACCGTCGATGGTTTTGTCTTCCGCGTCGACATGCGCCTGCGCCCCTACGGTTCGGCCGGCGCCCTGGTGCTGAGCTTCAACGCGCTGGAGCAGTACTACCAGGACCAGGGTCGGGACTGGGAGCGCTACGCCATGATCAAGGCGCGGGTGGTGGCCGGCGACCAGGTGGCTGGCGCGCAACTGCTCGACATGCTGCGCCCGTTTGTCTTTCGCCGTTATCTGGACTTCTCGGCCATCGAAGCGCTGCGCACCATGAAGCAACTGATCCAGCAGGAAGTGCGGCGAAAGGGCATGGCCGACAATATCAAGCTGGGCGCGGGCGGCATTCGTGAGGTGGAATTTATCGCGCAGGCATTCCAACTGATCCATGGCGGCCGCGACCTCAGCCTGCAGCAACGCCCGCTGTTGAACGTGCTGGGCACGCTGGAAGGCCAGGGGTATTTGCCCGCGGCGGTGATCAGCGAGCTGCGCAGCGGTTACGAGTTCCTGCGCTACACCGAGCATGCGATCCAGGCGATTGCCGACCGCCAGACGCAAATGCTGCCGGACAGCCCCGAAGACCAGGCACGCATTGCCTTTATGTTGGGCTTCAGTGACTGGGGCGCGTTCCATGAGCGACTGATGTACTGGCGTGGCCGTGTGGATTGGCACTTTCGCCAGGTGATTGCCGACCCTGATGAAGAAGAGGGCGAAGAAAGCGAATTGGTGGTCGGTGGTGAATGGCTGCCGCTGTGGGAGGAGTCCCAGGATGACGACGCCGCGTGTCGCCAACTGAGTGAAGGCGGTTTCACCGATGCCCCCAAGGCCCTCAAGGCCTTGGCCAGCCTGCGCGCCAGCCCGCAGTTGCGCGCCATGCAGCGCCTGGGGCGCGAGCGCCTGGATGCGTTCATCCCGCGCCTGCTGGCCCAGGCCGTTGAACATGCCAACCCGGACCTGGTCCTGGAGCGCGTGTTGCCGCTGGTGGAAGCCGTTGCCCGGCGTTCGGCCTACCTGGTGTTGCTGACTGAGAACCCCGACGCCCTGCGTCGCCTGCTGACATTGTGCGCGGCCAGCCCGTGGATCGCCGAGCAGATCACCCGTTTTCCGCTGTTGCTGGACGAATTGCTCAACGAAGGCCGCTTGTTCAAGCCGCCGCTGGCGCCGGAGCTGGCCGCTGAGTTGCGCGAGCGCCTCACGCGCATTCCCGAAGATGACCTTGAGCAGCAAATGGAAGCCTTGCGCCATTTCAAACTGGCGCACCGCCTGCGGGTGGCCGCTTCCGAAATCGCCGGCAGCCTGCCGTTGATGAAGGTCAGCGACTACCTCACCTGGCTGGCCGAAGCGATTCTTGAACAAGTGCTGGCCCTGGCCTGGCGCCAGACGGTCGCCCGTCACGGCTCGCCGCAGCGACTGGACGGCACCCTGTGCGATCCTGGGTTCATCATTGTCGGTTATGGAAAAGTGGGCGGCATCGAACTGGGGCATGGTTCGGACCTGGACCTGGTGTTTATCCATGACGGCGACCCCCAGGCCGAGACGGACGGTGCCAAGCCGATCGATGGCGCGCAATTCTTCACACGCCTGGGCCAGCGCATCATTCACCTGCTGACCACCCAGACCAACTCCGGCCAGCTGTATGAAGTGGACATGCGCCTGCGACCTTCCGGCGCATCCGGCTTGTTGGTGAGTTCCCTGGGGGCGTTTGATCGGTATCAACAAAATGAAGCCTGGACCTGGGAGCATCAGGCCCTGATCCGCGCGCGGGTACTGGTGGGCAGCCAGGATGTGGGCCAGGCGTTCGAGCAGGTACGGGCTAACGTGTTGGGGCGTGAGCGGGACTTGGAGAAGCTGCGCCAGGAGGTCAGCGAGATGCGTGCCAAGATGCGTGACAACCTGGGCACCAAGGCCACGACGGCCGGCAGGGGCGCCAATGCCTTCGAGGCCACGGCGCTGTTCGACCTCAAGCAGGACGCCGGAGGTATCGTCGATATTGAATTTATGGTGCAATACGCGGCTTTGGCGTGGTCTGCGCAACATCCATCGTTGCTGCGCTACACCGACAATATCCGCATTCTGGAGGGCCTGGAGCAGGTCGGGCTCATGCCCGCCGCCGATGCCCATTTGCTGCGTGAAGTGTACAAGGCTTACCGCTCAGCCGCGCACCGCCAGGCTTTGCAGAACGAGGCCGGTACGGTAGCCGGGGACCAGTTCGCCGACGAGCGGCGACAGGTGATGCGAATCTGGCAGGCGCTGGGCTTAAATTGAAACTCGACTGATTGGCGTCGCCAATTTTTATATGGGATGCGGATTGATGTGGGAGCCGGGCTTGCCCGCGATGCAGGCGCCTCGGTTTATCAGGGATAGCGAGGTGATGCGATCGCAGGCAAGCCAGCTCCCACATAAAGATGCTCCCTGGCGCACCGCGATCTACAGTCATTATCGAGGCGGGGAGGCATAGGCCTCCCCGCATCGTTTGTGGAAACTACATGAATATTCTGATCGTTGGGCCCAGTTGGGTCGGTGACATGGTGATGGCACAGACACTGTTTCAGTGCCTGCGCCTGCGCTATCCAGACTGCCAGATCGACGTGCTCGCCCCTGAGTGGAGCCGGCCGATCCTTGAGCGCATGCCCGAGGTGCGCAAGGCCTTGAGCTTCCCGCTCGGCCACGGCGCCCTTGAGTTGGCGACCCGCCGACGCATCGGCAAGTCCATGGCCGGCCAGTACGACCAGGCGATACTGCTGCCTAACTCGCTGAAGTCGGCGCTGGTGCCGTACTTTGCCGGTATCCCCAAGCGCACCGGCTGGCGCGGCGAGTTTCGCTATGTGCTGCTCAACGACGTGCGCACCCTGGATAAAGCCCGTTACCCGTTGATGATCGAACGCTTTATGGCTTTGGCCTACGAGCCGGGTGCTGAACTGCCCAAGCCGTACCCACGCCCCAGCTTGCAGATCGACCCGGTGACCCGCGACGCGGCGCTGGCCAAGTTCGGCCTCACCCTGGATCGGCCCGTATTGGCCTTGTGCCCTGGCGCCGAGTTTGGCGAGTCCAAGCGCTGGCCGTCGGAGCATTACGCCAAAGTCGCTGATACCAAGATCCGCGAAGGCTGGCAGGTGTGGTTGTTCGGTTCCAAGAACGATCATTCGGTGGGCGAAGACATTCGCCAGCGCCTTATACCCGGCCTGCGTGAAGAAGCGGTGAACCTCAGTGGCGACACGTCCCTGGCTGAGGCCATCGACCTGTTGTCGTGCGCCGACTCGGTGGTGTCCAACGATTCCGGCCTGATGCATGTGGCGGCGGCGCTGAACCGTCCGCTGGTGGCCGTGTACGGCTCCACATCCCCAGGCTTCACTCCGCCGTTGGCCGACAAGGTCGAAGTGGTGCGCCTGGGTCTGGATTGCAGTCCGTGTTTTGACCGCACCTGCCGCTTCGGCCACTACAACTGCCTGCGCCAGTTGCTGCCCCAGCCGGTAACCGATGCCTTGCAGCGTTTGCAGGGCGACGTGGTCGAGGTTCACTGAGTTGCGGGTTCTGGTAATCAAGACCTCATCCCTGGGCGACGTGATCCATGCCTTGCCGGCCCTCACTGATGCAGCACGGGCGATTCCCGGCATTCGGTTCGACTGGGTGGTGGAAGAAGGCTTTGCCGAAATCCCAACCTGGCACCCGGCGGTCGACAAGGTCATCCCGGTAGCGATTCGCCGCTGGCGCAAGAACCTCTGGCAAACCGTCAAGAGCGGCGAATGGCGGCGCTTCAAGCAGGCGGTGCAGTCGACTAAATACGACCTGGTGATCGACGCCCAGGGCTTGCTCAAAAGCGCCTGGCTGACGCGCTATGTGCGGGCGCCCATCGCTGGCTTCGACAAAGATTCTGCGCGTGAACCCCTGGCTGCGCGCTTTTACTCCCGGCGCCTGGCCGTGGCCCGTGGGCAGCATGCGGTGGAGCGCTTGCGCCAGCTGTTCGCCGTCGCGCTGGGCTACGACCTGCCCCAACGCCTGGGCGACTACGGCCTGAGCGTTGAAAAGCTGCTCGGCCTGCCGCCGAAAAAACCGTTCGTATTGCTGCTGCACGGTACTACCTGGGACACCAAGCACTGGCCCGAAGCCTATTGGCGCGAGCTGGCCGAACGCATGGGCCGCCTGGGCGTGGACGTAAAGCTGCCGTGGGGCAACGCCGCCGAAAAGGCGCGGGCCGAACGCCTGGCCCTCGGCCTGCCCAACGCCGAAGTGTTGCCCAAGCTCAACCTGGCGGGCGTTGCCCGTGTCTTGGCGAGCGCCCGTGCCTGCGTGGCCGTCGACACCGGCCTTGGCCACTTGGCGGCGGCATTGGACGTGCCGACCATTTCCCTGTTCGGCCCCACCAACCCAGGCCTCACCGGTGCCTACGGCAAGGGCCAGATTCACTTGGCCAGCGACTGGCCGTGTGCGCCTTGCCTGCAAAAACAGTGCACTTATCAACCCACTGCCGACGACCTGCGGCGGTTCGACATCGCACGCGAGTCGCCCCTGTGCTTCACGCGCTTGAACCCTGAGCGTGTCGCAAGCCGGCTGAGCACGTTGTTACTGGCCGAGGAGCAGCACTGATGCAACTGGCTTTTGTTCTGTACAAGTACTTTCCTTTCGGTGGCCTGCAGCGCGACTTCATGCGCATCGCCCTGGAATGCCAGCAGCGCGGCCACAGCATTCGGGTGTACACCCTGATCTGGGAAGGCGATATCCCGCCAGGCTTTGAGGTGCTGGTGGCGCCGGTCAAGGCCTTGGTCAACCACCGCCGCAACGAAAAGCTCTACGCCTGGATCCAGGCCGACCTGGCCAAGCGCCCAGTGGACCGCGTGGTGGGCTTCAACAAGATGCCGGGGTTGGACCTGTATTTTGCCGCCGACGGTGTGTTCGAGGACAAGGCCCAGACACTGCGCAACCCGATGTATCGCTGGTTCGGGCGCTACAAGCACTTTGCCGAATACGAGCGCGCCGTGTTCGATAAAAACGCCAAGACGCAGATCATGGTGTTGTCCGAGCATCAGCAACAGCTGTTTACCCAGTATTACGGCACCCAGGCCGAGCGTTTTCACCTGTTGCCACCGGGTATTGCCCGCGACCGCCGCGCCCCGCCGAACGCCGCCGAGATCCGCGCCGAGTTCCGCGCTGAATTCGGCTTGGCCGAAGACGATTTGCTGTTGGTGCAAATCGGTTCGGGGTTCAAGACCAAGGGCGTCGACCGCAGCCTCAAGGCGCTGGCCGCACTGCCTTCGCGGCTGAAGAAACGTACCCGGCTATTTGTAATCGGCCAGGACGACCCCAAAGTATTCCAATTGCAGAGCGCGGCGCTGGGCCTGGGCGACCAGGTGCAGTTCTTCAAGGGCCGCAATGATATTCCGCGTTTCCTGCTGGGGGCGGACCTGTTGATTCACCCCGCGTACAACGAGGCGGCCGGCATGGTGCTGGTCGAAGCGGTGGTCGCCGGCCTCCCGGTACTGGTGAGCCAGGTGTGCGGCTACGCGTTCTACATCGACAAGGCCCAGAGCGGCCGGGTGTTGGACGAGCCGTTCGAGCAAACCCAGCTCAACCAGTATCTGGTCGATATGCTCGACGACCCACAAGCGCGTGCGACCTGGAGTCGCAATGGTCTGGCCTTCGCCGAGACGGCCGACCTCTTTAGCATGCCGCAGTACGCTGCGGACCTGATTCTGGCGGAGCCAAACCGATGAAGTTGATTCTAGCCGAACCCTTCAAGACCCTCTGGGCCGGACGCGATGCGTTCGCCGAGGTCGAGAAGCTGGAAGGCCAGGTGTTCCGCGAGCTGGCCGCTCGCCGTACGTTGCGTACGGTGGTCGAGGGCCAGCCTTATTTTGTGAAGATCCACCGTGGGATCGGCTGGGGCGAAATCCTCAAGAACCTGGTTACTGCCAAATTGCCGGTGTTGGGCGCGGGCCAGGAGTGGGTGGCGATCCAGCGCTTGCAGGCGCTTGGTGTACCGACCATGACCGCCGTGGCGTTCGGTGAAAAAGGCAGCAACCCGGCCGACCAGCACTCGTTCATCATCACCCAGGAACTGACCCCCATCATCAGCCTGGAAGACCTGACCCTCGACTGGGTCAAGCAACCGCCCGTGCCGTCGATCAAGCATGCCTTGACCCTTGAGCTGGCGCGTACCGTGGGCGCGATGCACCGCGGTGGCGTCAACCACCGTGACTGCTACCTCTGCCATTTCCTGCTGCACACCGACCGGCCCATCAGTGTCGACAACCTCAAGCTGTCGGTGATCGACCTGCACCGTGCCCAGGTGCGTGCGACGATCCCCGTGCGCTGGCGCAACAAAGACTTGGCCGGCCTGTATTACTCCGCGTTGGAGATCGGCTTGACCCAGCGCGACAAGCTGCGTTTTCTCAAGGCCTATTTCCAGCAGCCGCTGCGCCAGATCCTGGCGGAGCAAACCGCGCTGTTGTCTGCGCTGGAACGCATGGCAGCAAAGCTGTATGCGCGTAAACAACGATACGGGGATGCGATCTGATGGCGGGTTGGAATCTGGAACCTGCCTACGCCGCCCTGGCGGATGACTTTGGAAGCCTGGACGCGGTGTTCGCCTTGCAAGGCGAGCGGCTGACCCGCGACCCGTTGTCGGAAGTGATTCGGGTGGAGCGTGACGGGGTCAATTATTACGTCAAGCGCTACGTAGGTGCCGGCAAGGGCCTGCGTCGTTACCTGGGTCGGCCGCGGGTGAAGTCCGAATGGCAGAACCTCAAGCGTTTCGCCAAGTGGGGCATCCCCACCGCCGACGTGGTGGCCTGGGGCCTGGACCGCAAGGGCCTGGCCTATAACCGTGGCGCCATGATCACCCGTGAACTGCCCAAGACCGAAGATCTGTCGGTGCTGGCCGAGCGTCACGATGAGCGCCTCAAAGACCCCCGGTGGGTCGATGGCATCAGCCGCCAGCTCGCCGAATACACGCGCACCATGCACGATCACCGCTTCACCCATAACGACTTGAAGTGGCGCAACCTGCTGGTGGACGATCAGCGCACCCTGTACCTGATCGACTGCCCCAACGGTGATTTCTGGCGCGGCTTCTGGCTCAAGTACCGCATCACCAAGGACTTGGCCTGCCTGGACAAAGTCGCCAAGTATCACTTGTCGGCCACCCAGCGCCTGCGTTTCTACCTGCAATATCGCCAGCGCGCGCACCTGACCGCGTCGGACAAACAGCGAATTCGCCATGTGGTGAAGTTTTTCGAGGGACGCGAATGAGTGACTTCCTGGCGGCTGAAGACCGCGCTCTGCTTGAGCGCAACGGCCTGGCGACCTTCGACGCCCTGTGGGCCAAGCAACTGGATGCGGTGGACGAGCCGAACACCAGCGGCGACGGTTGGAGCAGCGTGTATCGCCTGGAGCTTGAGGGGCAAGGCTACTACCTCAAGCGCCAGAGCAACTACCTCACACGCACCTTGCACCGGCCGTTTGGCGAGCCGAGTTTTGCCCGCGAGTTTCGCAACATCAGCCTGTATCGAAAGCTCGGCATCCCGGCCCTGCAAGCGGCGTTCTTCGGAGAGCGCAAGGTCAAGGGTGAGCGCCGGGCGATGCTGCTCACCCGTGCGCTGGATGGCTGGAATGACCTGGATTCGTTGCTGGAGCAGTGGGCGCAATTAAGCGCAGCCCAGCACAGTGCGATCCTGTTGGCCTGCGGCAAGCTGGCGCGTCATCTGCACAGCGTCGGGCAGGTGCATGGCTGTTTTTACCCCAAGCATATTTTCCTGCAGCCTGCCGGTGAGGGGTATGCCGCACAGTTGATCGACCTGGAGAAAACCCGCCCGCTGTTGTTTGGCTGGCGTGACCGGGTCAAGGACCTGGAACCTTTGCTGCGCCGCGCGCCGCAATGGTCGGATGCGCAGGTGCGCCAACTGCTGGCGGCGTACCTTGAGCAGCCCGAGGACGGTGCCCTGGTGTCCACTTGGCACCAGCGCCTGACCGCGCGCCGCAGCCACAAGGAGAACCGCTGATGCGTTTATCCGAGCTGAAATCGGCTGGGCGTACCCCCAGCCTGCCACTGACCCTTGACCTGGCGGATGCCGCCGGCCCTGGGCAATTGCAATTGCTGAGCCTGCTGCGGGTGTTGCCGGGGCAGCGCTACGTGGGTGCCGCCGTGTGGCGCGGTCGCCCGGTGTTGGCCAAGTTGTTGGTGGGCAGCAAGGCGGCGCGGCATTTTCAGCGTGAGCTCACGGGTGTGCGTCTGTTGGCTGAGCAAGGCCTGACCACGCCGTTGCTGCTGGCCGATGGCTTGCAGGACGGCGAGGGTGGTTGGCTGCTGTTTGAATTTATCGAGGGGGCCCAAAGCCTGTCCGACGCTTGGCTCGCCGTCGAAAACCTGCCGCCGTTGGCGGACGAACAAACCGCTGTGCTCGCCGAAGCGCTGGGCGCGATCGCCCAGATGCATGCCAAGGGCCTGTGGCAAGAAGACCTGCACCTGGACAACTTGCTACGCAAGGATGGCAAGCTGTATCTGATCGATGGCGCCGGCATTCGTGTCGAAGAGGCGGGCAAGGCGCTATCGCGCAATCGAGTGCTGGAGAACCTCGGTGTGTTCTTCGCCCAACTGCCGAAAAACCTCGAGCCCTTTACCGAGGAGTTGCTGGTGTATTACTTGCTGGCCAACGGCGAACACGCCTTGCCAATGCAAGCCCTGGAAAAACAGGTGCGTAAAGTCAGCGCCTGGCGCTTGAGAGACTACCTGGACAAGACCGGCCGCGAATGCACGCTGTTCAGTGTGGTGCGCGGCGCTTTTGGCTTGCGTGCGATCCGCCGCGAAGAAGAAGCCGCCATGGTGCCGGTGCTTGAGCAGGCCGATGCGTTGCTCGACCAGGGTCACCTGTACAAGACCGGTGGCGCGGCGAGCGTGGCCAAGGTCGACGTGGCCGGCCGGCCGCTGGTGATCAAGCGCTACAACATCAAGGGTTTTGCCCATTGGCTCAAGCGCTTCTGGCGCCCGAGCCGCGCCTGGCACTCCTGGCGCGAAGGTAACCGCCTGGCCTTCCTGGGCTTCGCCACACCCAAGCCGCTGGCGGTGCTGGAGAAACGATTCCTGTGGTTGCGCAGCCGCGCCTACCTGGTCACCGAATACCTGCCTGGGCCGGACATCATCGAGCGCTTTGCGCCGTATGTGGAGAGCGGCGAGGCGCCCGAGAGCGAGTTGCAGGCGCTGGACCAGCTGTTTGCCGACTTGATCCGCGAGCGCATCAGCCATGGGGATTTCAAAGGCCATAACCTGTTCTGGAGCGACGGGCACTGGGCGATGATTGATCTGGATGCGATGTGCCAGCACTCTTCCGCTGCCAGCTTTGCGCCGGCCTATGCCAAAGACCGTGCAAGGTTTATGCGTAACTGGCCGCAGGGCAGTGCGCTGTACCAGGTGATTGACCAGCGCTTGCCCAAAGAGGCGGGTGTCGGCAGTTAAACCTATCGCGGGCAAGCCCGCTCCCACGCTTGATCTGTGAACGCGGTCAAAATGTGGGAGCGGGCTTGCCCGCGATGGCGCCCGTCCAGGCGCTGCATTCAGAACTGGTACTGCGCCCCAGCCCCCGCATACCACGAGCGCCCCGGCGCCGCTTCGTAGTAGCGGTTATTGCCATCCCCCACAATCACCGACCCCACGTACTGACGATCCAGCAGATTATCCAGGCGCAGGGTCTGGTGAAAGGTCCAGTGCTCTACCTTCTGCTCAAACCGTGCGCGCCAGTTGAAGACGCTGTAGGCCGGCGCGGCGTGTTGTTGGTTGGTGTCTTCTACGTAGACCTTGCTGCGGTACATGCCTTCGATGGCGGTGCTGACCCAGTCCCGTGGTTTCCAGTTCAGTTCGGCGAACAGGGTGGTTTGTGGCACGCCGGGGAGGTAGTTGCCTTTGTCGATGGTGTTGGCGCCGCTGGTAAAGTCGCTGTCGTAGGTCGCCTGCAGGCGGGTGTAGGCGAGGCTGGTGCTCCAGTGGTCGCTCAGCTGGCTTTCAACACCCAGTTCGAAGCCGCGGCGCAACGTGCGACCGGCGTTCTGGTAGCTGGTACGGCCTCCGATGGATTGCTGCACCACCAGTTCGTCCTCGGTGGTGATCTGGAAAACGGCGGCGTTGATCCGCGTGTTGTTCAGTTGCGCTTTCACACCCATTTCATATTGCGTACTTTCAGACGGCTTCAAGCCGAAGTTGAAGCCCTCGGTGTTGCCCGGTGCATAGGCCAGCTCGGCCTGGGTCGGGGTTTCAAAGCCTTTGCCTGCGCTGATGTAGCCGTGCAGGTCGGGTGTGAACGCATACATCACGCTCATCGAAGGAGTGTTTTTCTGGTAGGTCTTGTTGCCGCTGGCGTCGCCATTGCCCAGGAACTGATCGTCAACGTCCATCTGCATCGTACTGTGGCGCACGCCGGCTTGCAGGGTCCAGCGGTCGAGGGCCCAGTTGGCTTGGATATACGGGTCGAGGCTGCGAGCCGTGTCGATTTCGTCGCGGCGTAGTTGGCCTTTCACGCCGAGGGCATTGCCGCTGTAGTTCTGATAGCCATGGCGGCTGTCTTCGCTTTGGTCGAAGTCCAGGCCGGTAATGATCGTCAGCTCGCCAGGCGCGCTTTCGATGGGCTGCAGCCAGCGCACGCTGCCGCCGTAGAACTTTCGATCAAATTGCACTACGCCACCGCCGCGTTCGTTGGCGGGCGTGCCCTTGGGGATCGACAGGTACTGAATCACACTGCGCCTCCCGGTGTAGGCATTGACCTGCAAGGTCGCGCCACCGAAATACCGCTCGTAATTCATCCCCAATTGCTGATGATCGATACTTTTACGCGTGTTGTAGTTCAGCGCATTGGCGCTTACCGAGCGCGGGTCTGCCTTGTACGCTGCCCAGGTTTGCCCCAGTGGATCTTGCGTACCGTTCTGCTCCAGGCTGCTGTAGATCAATGCCAGCTTGCTGTCGTCATCGGGCTCGACATTGAGCTTGGCGAAGGTCTGGTCGCGGCGCGCGCTGCTGTGATCCCGGTAGCCGTTGGTGTCCATGCGCGAGGCATCGAGCACAAACCCGGCGCCATTCACCGCGCCCTCGGCGCTGAGGTGGTTCTTGTTCAGGCCGTCGCTGCCCACCAGGGTTTCGGCGCCGATACGCGGCGGGCCCTCGCCGTCGCGGGAGAACATCTGGATCACGCCCCCGGCGTTGCTGCCATACAGCGTCGCCGCCGGGCCGCGCAGCACTTCGATGCGCTCGGCCGTGTCGAGGTTGAACGTCGCGGCCTGGCCCTGGCCATCCGGGGTACTGGCGGGGATGCCGTCGGCGATCAGCTTGATGCCGCGCACGCCGAATGCTGAACGGGCGCCGAAGCCTCGGGACGAGATCTGCAGGTCTTGCGCGTAATTCTGACGGTTCTGCACCACCAGGCCAGGCACGCGGGACAGGGCCTCGGAGGCGTTGATGCCGAGCTGGCCGTCACTGATCTGCTCGCGGTTGATGCCGTCCACGGAATAGGGCAAATCGAACGTCGGGCTGGCGCTGCGCGAGCCGGTGACCACGCTGGGGTCCAGGATCAGGGGCGTATTGTCGGCCTGGGCGGTGTTACACAGGCCCAGCAGGAAGGCAAGGCAGGTTGGGGCAGAAGGAGTCATGAAAAGGCCGGTTGGTAGCGCGCAAGTGAGGGGCGTAGGCGAAAATGTTACAAGTTTAACGACTCGCCCTCTGATTTGCCGAAATCCTTACCGCTGGGCGCAATGGGATGCTTCCTACGCTTAGCGTCGACTGCGTAAGCCTGAAGCCTTGGTTCTGTGGTGTTAGGTTTTCGGTCTTTATTAACAAACAAGAAGAATCAACTATGCGGACTCCTATTCTGAGGTTGCTGGTATTGCTGGGAATATCGTTGCTCATGGGCGGCTGCGGCACTACGACCACGGTACTGCGTGGCGATGACGTCACTGTTCTGAACCTCAAGAGGAAGAAAACGTACTGCAACTCTGTTCCGCGTGTTTATAGCGGCGTGGTTTATGACTTGTGTGTCTTGCATGGACCGCCGAACTCCGCAAGTGATCTCTCGCTGAATGGTATTCCCTGGGGCATTCTTGATGTGCCCGTTTCTGCTGTCCTGGACACGCTCGTCCTGCCCTACACGATCTACCGCCAAAGCGCGGACGGCAGCATCGAGCTGCGCTAACAGCTTCCTACTGCTTTTAAGCTATAATCCCGCCCTTTAGCTGTTTCCCGCCCCGGCGGGAAACACACTTTTTTCAGGCGCGATGCGCCTGCATGCAGACTAAAAGAGGCTAGACCCCAGTGGCATTGACGATTCTTGGCCTGTCCGGCGCCCTTAGCCATGATCCTTCCGCAGCCCTGTATATCGACGGCAAGCTGATTGCGGCCGCCGAAGAAGAGCGCTTCGTACGCGACAAACATGCAAAGAACCGCATGCCCTACGAGTCGGCGAAGTTCTGCCTGGAGCAGGCTGGCATCAAGCCTTCGGACGTTGACGTGGTGGCGATCCCGTTCGCCCCGATCAGCCTGTTCGGGGAGGCGCGCTGGCACTACGCCAAGCGTTACTGGTACGCCCCGGACCGCGCCCTTGACGCGATCCTGATGGGCAACCGTCGCTACAAGCGCTATCGCAACAAGATCGTCTGGTGCCTGGAGCAACTGGGCTTCGATCCGAAGAAAATCAAGATTGAACCGGTAGAACACCACCTGGCTCACGCATCCAGCGCCTACCACTGCTCGGGCTTCCAGGAAAAAACCGCTATCCTGGGCATTGACGGCAAGGGCGAGTACGCCACTACCTTCTTTGGCTACGGCGAAAACGGCAAGATCCACAAGATCAAGGAATTCTACGATCCGGACTCCCTCGGCGGCCTGTACGGCGCAATCACCGAGTTCCTCGGTTTCGAGATGCTCGATGGTGAGTTCAAGGTCATGGGCATGGCGCCGTACGGCGATGCCAGCAAATACGACTTCTCGCGCCTGGCCTCCTTTGAAAACGGCGAACTGGTGATCAACACCGACTACGCCAACGTCATCGGCCTGCGCCGCTACAAAGAGAAGGGCAAGGGGTTCTACTTCTCGCCAAAACTGATCGAGTGGTTGGGGCCGAAACGCGAAGGCGACATCGCCGACGAACCGTACATCCACTATGCAGCCAGCATGCAGGCGCTGTTCGAAAAACTGGCCTTGCAGATGATCGAACACTACCTGGGCGACATCCTCAAGGACACCGGCAAGCTGGCCTTCGCCGGCGGCTGTGCGCTGAACGTCAAGCTGAACCAGAAAATCATTGCCCGTGACGACGTCAAAGAGCTGTTCGTACAGCCGGCTTCCGGCGATGCCGGCACCGCCGTCGGTGCGGCGGCCTACGTGTCCCATGCTCGTGGCGTACCGGTCGAGAAGATGGAACACGTCTACCTCGGCCCGTCCTACAGCAACGAAGACGTGATCGCCGCGTGCGCCAAGCACGAGAGCAAGCCGAACTGGCGCAAGATCGAGAACATGCCTAAGCGCATTGCCAAGATCATGGTCGACGGCAACCCGGTGGCCTGGTTCCAGGGCCGCATGGAGTTTGGCCCGCGTGCCTTGGGCGGTCGTTCGATCATCGGTTGCCCGAGTGCGACCGGCGTGGCGGATCGCATCAACCACCAGATCAAGTTCCGCGAGCGCTGGAGGCCTTTCTGCCCGTCGATGCTCGACACCGTGGCCCCGCAGATGATCAAGGTCGATCACCCGGCGCCGTTCATGACCTTCACTTTTGAAGTCGCCGAAGAGTGGAAGACCCGTGTACCGGAAGTGGTGCACGAAGACGGTACTTCCCGCGCCCAGGTGCTCAAGCGCGAATACAACCCGCGCTACTACGACATGATGAAAGAGCTGGAAGTGCTGACCGGTAACGGCGTGTCCCTGAACACCTCGCTCAACCGTCGTGGCGAAGCGATGATCTGCTCGCCGACCGACGCGCTGAACATGTTCTTCGGCTCGGACCTGCAGTACCTGATCATGGAAGACATCCTGGTGGTCAAGGACGGCGTGGACCCTTATGACGCCGTGGTTTAAATGCTGAACCGCTTCCAGGGCTGGCGTGAACGTGGCTGGGCGCCTGTCGAGGCCGAGGTTTACGCCCAGGCCTGGCAGCGTTACGGCGGCAGTGTGGCGACCCATCCCCAGGTGATTGAGCGGTTGGCCGGGCTGGCGCAGATACCTGTGCGCTACCTGGGCTGGGAGCACGGTGGTGAACTCAAGGGGGCAATCGCCACCTGGGGACGCGACCTGGCGCTGTCCAAGGATGTGCTCAAGCGCAGCGGCAAGAAAGGCCTGTTTGACCTGGGCAACGCCGAGATCATCCTGCCGATTGCTGCCGATGCGCAGCTGCCGTTGCGTCATCGTGCGCGCTACCTGTCGACGCTCAATCAAGGGCGCGTGAGCACCCTCAAGCCCCAGGCCGAGCAATTGGCCATGGCGCGTACTCCCGAAGACCTGTCGAAGAAGTTTCGCTACAACCAGCGGCGTGAACTGCGCCTGTTGGAAGAGGCGGGCGGCTTGGTAAGGGCGGTCAGTGAGTTTTCCAGCGTAGAACTGGCGGCGATCTATTGCGACCTGTTCCAGCGTCGTTGGGGCTTCCCGGCGGCGGGCGCGGCGCGTCTGGCCGAGGTGCTGGAGTTGCTCAAGGAATTCCTGTTCGGCTCGGTGCTGTTTCTGAACGACGCGCCGATTGCAGTGCAATTGGTGTATCAGGTGCAGTCCAACGAGTGGTTCAGTGCCGAGTATGTCAATGGCGGCGTCGACCCTGAAACCCGTGCATTCAGCCCCGGCAGCGTGCTGAGTTTTCTCAATACCCAAAGTGCCTGGGAGCAGGCGCGGGCGGCGAACAAGTCGCTGCGCTTCTCCTTCGGGCGTTCCGACCGTGAATACAAGGAGCGCTGGTGCAACCCGGTGCCGGTGTTCAGTGTATGAGCCGTAAACAGCAACTGCTCAAGCGCCATCGGCGTAACAAGCGTATTGCGCTATTGATCGGCGTGCTGGTGTTGGTCGCCACCGGCGTACTGGTCGCCTGGTGGTTGCCGCTGATCCTTGCGGTGCTGCTGTGGGCCGCCCATGAAGCCTGGTTTGCCGATCACCTGTTTTACTCGCCCAAAGACAGCTATGAGTACGCGTTCCCGGCCGGCAGCGAACAGCCCGGCTTGCGCCTGGAGGCGGGCCGGCTGTTGCTGGATGCGCCGTTGGCGGCGGATGAAACCCTGATCGTCGGCATTGAGTTGAAAAGTACCTGGCTGGGGCGTTTCTTCGACCCTGCGGTGGACCTGTTGGGCCTGCAAAGCCCGGACCGGCAAGCCTTCGAGCGCGGCGTCGCTGGGCGGCGTTATCTGAACCTGACCGGCGCCGCCGAAGCCTTGGCCGCGGGCAAGCTCGAATTGCGCGGGCGTTTTTGCCGGATAAAGGGGCAGCCGACGCTGTGGCGCTTTCGCCAGCCGGACTATCGCCAGCAACGTGTGATGGTGATCGCGCCCCATGCCGACGATGCCGAGCTGGCTGCGTTCAGCCTTTACAGCCAGGCGACTGAAAGCTGGATCGTCACGCTGACGGCCGGTGAAATCGAAGCTGAGCATTATCAGCACATGGGCCTGCCCAAGGCTGAAGCTGCGCGCCTCAAGGGCCGTTTGCGGGCCTGGGACAGCGTCGCCGTGCCCCGCTGGGCGGGCGTGCCCGAGGCGCAGTGCGTGCAGTTGGGGTACTTCTGCATGCAATTGCAAGCCATGCAGGCCGCGCCAGATCAGCCTCAAGCCTCCCGCGAAGCCGGTTTGGCCGATACGCGGCTGTTCCGCCAGTTCAATGGTTTTGCTCTGCCTGGCGATGCTGATGGTGCACCGACCTGGCATAACCTGATCGCCGACCTGCGGGCGCTGCTGCTCAAGGCGCGGCCCCAGGTCATCGTCTTGCCCACGCCGTTGCTTGACCCTCACGCCGACCATATCTGCGCCCACGCGGCAGTGCTGGAAGCCTTGCAGGGCCTGGAGTGGCAGCCCGACACATTGCTCGGCTACGCCAATCACCTGCATGATAACGACCGCTGGCCAATGGGCGATTCCGGCGCTGGCGTGGCGCTGCCGCCACGTTTCGATGGTGCTGTGGAACTGGTGCCGTGCAGTTTCGCTCTCGCCTTGAGCCAGCAGCAGGACAAGGCCATGGCCCTGGGCATGATGCACGACCTGCAGCCGCCAGCGCCGTTCAAGCGTCGAGTGCGTAGGTGGTTGCAGCAACTGCTGGCGGGCCGTAGTCCATCGCCCTATGGCGAGAACGAATTCTTCCGCAAGGCCGTGCGCCGTCACGAGCTGTTGTGGGTCCTGAAGCAGGACTGAGAGCCGATTGAAGGCAGGCCGTTATGCGCCTGTCGCCCTTTTTACCGGGCTGCATGCCCGTAGCCAGATCGCTGCATGGAGAGTTATGAAGCCTCGTTTCAAGGTTTTGCAGTTACAGCCGGACTACAACGTCAAGACCCATGACTTCGCGGACTTGGGTGAGCAAATCGTCAAATCCCTGCCGGCCGAGCGCTTCGAGGTGACCTCCGGATTTCTCAGTGGGCGCCCGCTGCCCGGCCAGCCCCTGAGCGTGGCCGAGCACTCCCATTATTTCGAGCTGCCGGAAAAGTCCCTCAAGGGCATTCGCTTTGGCGCCATGTGGCAGATCTACAAGTACTGCCGCGAGCAGAAGTTCGACGTGGTCATCTGTAACCGCTTCAAGTCGGTGAACATGATGCTGTCGCTCAACCGCTGGTTGAAGATCCCGCTGTGCATCGGCATCTCCCACGGCTTTGGCGAGTACGCCCGTGGTTACCGTCGGCGTCAGACCCAGCGCTGGGTCAGCCCGGCGTGGCGCTTTGTCGGGGTGTCCGAAGCGGTCAAGGACTACCTGGTAGACCTCAACTGCGGCTTCACCCGTGAGAACACCACCTACGTCACCAACGCTATCGACATTCCCCAGGCCGAGGCTTTGCAGCTGTCTCGTGAGGACGCGCGCAAGGCCCTGGGCCTGCCAACGGATGCACGGATGATCGGCGCCCTGGGCCGCCTCGTGCCGATCAAGGGCCATACCCACCTGCTGCAAGCCTTCGCCACGCTCAAGGACAAATACCCTGAGGCGCAGGTGGGGATTATTGGTTCCGGCCGTGCCGAAGCCGACCTGCGTGCCGACATCGAGCGCCTGGGCCTGACCGGCCGTGCGCACTTGCTGGGCTTTCGCGAAGACGGCATGAAGTACGTGCGTGGCTTCGATATCTGGACCATGCCGTCGCTGTTCGAAGGCCTGGGCCTGGCCTTGCTGGAAGGCATGAGCGGCCATCTGCCGGTGATTGCCTCCAACGGCCCGGCGATGCTGCCACTGGTGCATGGCGCGGGCGGCTTGTCCCATGATCCGGGCAACGTCGAACAATTGGCTGCGGCCCTGGACACTTACCTGGCCATGAGCGATGAACAATTGCGCGCCAAGGGTGAGGAGGTGTTCCGCTATCTGGAGGCCAACCACACCCTCGACGAGTTCAAGCACAAGTACCTGACCCTGATTGAAACCGGTTTGCGTGAAGTAGGTAGAGCATGAATCAGCAACAACCCCTGGTCTCGGTGATCATCGCTTCCTACAACCATGGTCAGTACATCGAGCAAAGCATTCTTAGCGTGCTGGGGCAGACCTACCCCAATATCGAGCTGTTGGTAGTCGACGACGGCTCCAAGGATGACAGCGTCGAACGCATCCAGCGCTTGCAGGCCGAGCACGGCTTTGATTTCCAGGTGCAGCAGAACCAAGGGCTCAGCGCGACCTTGAACGGTGCGGTCGCTCGCGCCAAGGGTAGCCTGATCGCACCGTTCGGCTCGGATGACATCATGTTGCCGGACCGTATTGCCACCCAGGTGGCGTATATGGACGGCAAGCCGAAGGTGGGCATGTGTGCTGGCAATATCGAGCTGATCGACGGGGATGGCAACCTGCACCCGGAGAAGAAACAGCGTCGCGACGTGCCGTTTCGACGTCTGGACTTCGATGACCTGTTCTTGGACCGCAAGCCGTTTCCACCGGCGCCGACCATGCTGATTCGTCGCGAAGTGCTGGAGGAGGTCGGTGGTTTCGACCCGCAGATTCCCCTGGAAGACTTGCTGATCCAACTGAAGATCACGGCGGCGGGCTACACCATCGACGCCCTTGACGTGGTGATGGCCAAGTATCGCCAGCACGCCAGCAACACGTACAAGAACCACCGCTACATGATCCAGAACATCCTCAAGACCTACGCCAAGTTCAGCGAGCACCCGGCCTATGACGCGGTTCGCTACAACTTCCTGAACTCGATGTTTCTCAAGACCGCCGACCGCGACCGCCCGTTGGCGCGGGAGGTGCTCAAGCAGATCCCTTTGAAGTTCTGGGGGCGCAAGACCTTGCGCGGGCTAGTGCGGTTGTATCTGGCGCCGCTCAAGAACTGAACCGACGCCGCCCCCTGTAGGAGCGAGCAAGCTCGCTCCTACAGGTGTTTACAGGCTCTGGACCTGCTCGCGGATTTTCGCAGTGGCCGCTGGGCTCGCCTCCGAGGCGTAACCTTTGACCAATTGTTCGAAGTGCGTTTCGAACAGCCAGTTGCGATCCTGAGGATAACGTTGCATGTGGCGCAGGTTGCGTTGGCGCAAGGCGTAACGCAGTGAAGACGGGTAGATGCGCAGGTCAGCCACGTCGATCAGGGCGAACTCACCGTCGTCCATCAACAACACGTTACCCAAGTGCAGCGAACGGAAGTACACGCCGCGCTCGTGCAGTTGCGCCATGAACCGTCCAAAGCGCTCAACCAGTGATTCACGCAGGCTGCTGTCCAGGCTTTGCAGCGCTTGGCGCAACGTCAGGCCGGGCAACGGCGTGTAGCGCACCGCGCTGCTGGCGTCGCTCAGGCGGTAGAGCCCGAGGATGTGCGGGGTAGGAATGCCCAGGGTGCGCAGTTGCTCGCTGTTGCTGGCAAAGCGCTCGGAGTACGGGTTGAAGCTGCCGGAGGTGTACCAGCGGCGTGGGCGGAACAGCTTGAGGAAACTGCCGTCCTCCAGGCGCAGGACTTTGGGACCCAGGCCATCGGCCTCAATCACGTGGGCGTTGCTGCAAAGTTGTTCAAACGCTGCGGGCTTGAGGTTCTGCACCGGCATGCGCAGCAGGCTGCGATGGCGCTGGGCGATGCTCAGGCCGGTGATAATTGCCAACGGAATCCACAGCAGGAACCAGTGCTCCTTAGGGCGCGACAGAATGCCGCCGCCTTCGGTCAGGCCCGCACCGATGCCGTAGGCCAGCAGTGACGAAGCCAGGATGAACAGCGGCTGGGCGCGTTGCTGCAGGCCTTTGTACAGGCCCCAACCGAGCATGAATATCCACGGGATAAAACCAATGATACCGACGTAGTAGAGCACCCCGAGGGCAAAGCTGTGAGGTTCGCGCAGTTGGTCTCCATCTGGCAGAGTCAGAAACAGCTCGGAGTCGTAACTATGACCGATCCACGGATGTTCGGAGATAAGCCGCAACGACATGCTCCACAGTTCCAGGCGGAATGAGCTGCCTCGTTCAGTAATCGATTCGGGGTATAGCAACAGGAGCGCGGCAGCACCCAGGACCATGCCGCTGAGAAGTAAAGCCGAGCGACGGTTGCGGCTGACAAAACTCATCCACAGGATGGACAGCGTCAACGCCACCAAAGGCGTACGTGAGCCGGTTGCCAGCACGGCCGCAGTCATGATTGCCAGCGCTGGTACGCTGAACCACAACACCTTCAGGCGCTGGGTGGTCATGCAGACGTACAGCCAATACACAGTGAAAAAGCCAAAAAGGTGCGAGCTGAGCAGCGGGTTATCTAGGGCGCCAAGGCCACCGATCATGCGCATGCCGGGCTGAAAGACTTTTGCAAACGCCACAACGTTACCCAGACTCACCACCAGCGCAATGATAGCAGCGCTAAAGAAGATAGGCTTGAACAGCTCATTGCGATAATGCAGCAGGAGGCCACAGCCACCAAACAGCATGAAGGTGTTCAGCGGCCGCTTGAACAGGTCGGTATCGGAACTGGGCTCAGGGCTCCAGAGCAGGCTGGTCAGAGCCCAAACGGAGAAGGATAGAAACGCAATAGCCAGGGGCTCTCTTAACAGATCCTTGAGTTCCCGGGGACGCATGAGCAGCAGAAACAAGGTCGGTACGCTGAACAGGATGTATACGATCCGATGCAGTACATTACGATTGCCGACGAAGAACAGTGCACTCAGGAGCAGCAACAAGCCAACAGGTAAAATCCACAGGACCAGGAAGTCGAAAACGCGATTTGAGCCATAGATAAGGCGCTTGGAGTGCATACAGTAGAGCCATTCCAGAAATAGAAAGCCAACCATCTTAAGCTAGTGGCTAAGTAATGTCGCCGGTAGGATCCAACCGGGCCGCGGCTTACGCCGGGTGCAAGTACAACAGAGAAGCTGTGCTAAAGTCAGCCTCCTTTTTCAAAACGCCGCGTGATATGACCGACTCCAGTCCGAGCGCAAGCCCTTCGAGCTTGAAAATATACTTCCGCCTGCTCAGTTACGTTAAGCCCTATATGGGCTTGTTCGCGTTGAGTATCCTTGGATTTCTGATTTTCGCGTCGACCCAACCGATGCTGGGTTACATCCTCAAGTACTTTGTCGACGGTCTCTCCAATCCGGAAGCTGTGCTGTTCCCGACCGTGCCCTTTTTGCGCGACCTGCAATTGCTGCAGGCAGTGCCGCTGCTGATCATCCTGATCGCGGCCTGGCAGGGCCTTGGCTCGTTCCTGGGCAACTACCTGTTGGCCAAGGTCTCCCTGGGTCTGGTCCACGACTTGCGGGTGCAACTGTTCAACAACCTGCTGACGCTGCCCAACCGCTACTTCGATAATCACAACTCCGGGCATCTGATTTCCCGCATCACCTTCAACGTGACCATGGTCACGGGGGCCGCGACCGATGCTATCAAGGTGGTGATCCGCGAAGGCATGACGGTGATCTTCCTGTTCGCCTCCTTGCTGTACATGAACTGGCGCCTCACGTTGGTAATGATCGCGATCCTGCCGTTGATTGCCGTGATGGTCAGTACCGCCAGCAAGAAATTCCGTAAGCAGAGCAAGAAGATCCAGGTGGCCATGGGCGACGTGACCCATGTGGCCTCGGAGACCATCCAGGGCTACCGCGTGGTGCGCAGCTTCGGCGGTGAAATCTACGAACAGAAGCGCTTTTTCAAGGCCAGCCAGAGCAACACCAACAAGCAACTGCGCATGACCCGCACCGGGGCGATCTACACCCCGGCGCTGCAATTGGTGATCTACTCCGCCATGGCCGTGCTGATGTTCCTGGTGCTGTACCTGCGTGGCGACGCCTCGGCGGGTGACATGGTGGCCTACATCACTCTGGCGGGCTTGTTGCCCAAGCCGATCCGCCAGCTCTCGGAGGTCAGCTCGACTATTCAGAAAGGTGTGGCGGGCGCCGAAAGTATCTTCGAACAGCTGGACGAAGACGTGGAGGTCGACCACGGCACTCTCGAACGCGACAAGGTCAGCGGTCGCCTGGAAGTTCGTCACCTGAACTTCACCTACCCTGGCACCGATCGCCATGTGCTCAAGGACATCAGCTTCACCGCCGAGCCTGGGCAGATGATTGCGCTGGTGGGGCGCTCGGGCAGTGGCAAGTCGACCCTGGCCAGCCTGATCCCGCGCTTTTACCATCATGAAAGCGGTGAAATCCTGCTCGATGGCATCGAGATTGAAGACTACAAGTTGCTCAACCTGCGCAAACACATTGCCCAGGTCACCCAGCATGTGACCCTGTTCAGCGACACTGTGACCAACAACATCGCCTACGGCGACCTGGCCGGTGCACCTCGTGCCGATGTGGAAGCGGCGGCAGCGGATGCCAATGCGAAGGACTTCATCGATCAGTTGCCCAAGGGCTTCGATACCCAGGTGGGTGAGAACGGTGTGCTGTTGTCCGGCGGCCAGCGCCAGCGCTTGGCGATTGCCCGTGCATTGCTCAAGAACGCGCCGTTGCTGATCCTCGACGAGGCCACCTCGGCCCTCGATACCGAGTCCGAGCGGCATATCCAGGCGGCACTCGATAAGGTCATGCAAGGCCGCACGACCCTGGTGATCGCGCACCGTTTGTCCACCATCGAGAAGGCTGACCTGATCCTGGTGATGGACGACGGGCGGATTGTCGAGCGTGGTACCCATGGCGAGTTGTTGGCGCAGAACGGTTACTACGCCCGCCTGCATGCCATGGGTCTGGATGCACCGGTGCAGGCTGATATCACCTGATCCAACCGGCATCACGGTGTAAAGGAAATGTAGGAGCGAGCTCGCTCGCGAAAAACCTCAACGATAAACCGCGCTTCCTGAATAAACGCGGCGTCTGTGAGTTTTTCGCGAGCAAGCTCGCTCCTACAGAGAGCAAATCCCCTCCCACATTTGCCCTGCGGTGGTCGCAAGCCATCGCAAACCCTGTGCTAATATCGCGCCCCTGTTCATTTTGTATGTGGGTTGCTCCATGAAGTTGTCCATGCCGCGATTCAATCAAGCCGCTGTCTTGGTGGTCGGCGATGTCATGCTCGACCGTTACTGGCATGGTGGTACCTCACGGATTTCCCCTGAGGCTCCGGTACCGGTCGTCAAGGTCGAGCAAATCGAAGACCGCCCAGGTGGCGCTGCCAACGTCGCGCTCAATATTGCCGCCCTCGGCGCCCCGGCCTCCCTGGTGGGGGTGACCGGCGACGACGAAGCGGCCGAAAGTCTGGCCAACAGCCTGCAGGGTGCCGGCGTGCATGCGTTGTTCCAGCGCATCGCTCATCAGCCGACGATCGTCAAGCTGCGGGTCATGAGCCGTCACCAGCAGTTGCTGCGTATCGATTTCGAAGAACCCTTCGCCACCGATGCCCTGGCCCTCGGCGACCAGGTCGACGCGCTGCTCGACGGTATCAAGGTGCTGGTGTTGTCCGACTACGGCAAAGGCGCCTTGCAGAATCACCAGGTGTTGATCCAGGCCGCCAAGGCTCGCAACATTCCGGTGTTGGCCGATCCCAAGGGCAAGGACTTCTCGGTTTACCGAGGCGCCAGCCTGCTCACGCCCAACCTCAGTGAGTTCGAAACCATCGTCGGCGGTTGCGCTGATGAGCACGAACTGGTGAGCAAGGGCGCGGCGCTGATGGCCGATCTCGACTTGGGCGCCTTGCTGGTGACCCGTGGCGAGCACGGTATGACCCTGTTGCGTCCGGGTCACCCGGCGATGCACCTGCCGGCGCGTGCCCGTGAAGTGTTTGACGTTACGGGCGCCGGTGACACGGTAATCTCTACTCTGGCTGCGTCTATCGCGGCTGGCGAGGAACTGCCCCACGCCGTGGCCTTGGCTAACCTGGCCGCGGGCATTGTGGTGGGCAAGCTGGGTACTGCAGCCATCAGCGCACCTGAGTTGCGCCGTGCGATCCAGCGTTCCGAAGGCTCGGAGCGCGGTGTGCTGGGCCTGGAGCAGTTGCTGCTGGCAATTGACGATGCTCGAGCTCACAACGAAAGCATTGTGTTCACCAACGGCTGCTTTGACATCCTGCACGCCGGGCATGTGACGTACCTGGAGCAGGCAAGCGCCCAAGGCGATCGCTTGATCGTTGCGGTCAACGATGACGCTTCGGTCAGCCGCTTGAAAGGTCCTGGCCGCCCGATCAACAGTGTTGACCGGCGCATGGCGGTACTCGCGGGCCTGGGCGCGGTGGACTGGGTGATCAGCTTCTCCGAAGGCACCCCGGAAAACCTGTTGGCCCAGGTCAAGCCCGACGTGCTGGTCAAGGGTGGTGACTACACTGTCGATCAGGTAGTCGGTGCGGACATCGTCAGTGCGTATGGCGGCACGGTCAAAGTGTTGGGTCTAGTGGAAAACAGTTCAACCACCGCAATCGTGGAGAAGATCCGTAATAATGATTGATACTAAAAAATGGATTCTGATCACTGGCGGGGCTGGGTTCATCGGCTCGCATTTGGTCGATGCGCTACTTGCTGGAGGCTATTGGGTCCGTGTGCTGGATAACCTCTCCACCGGTAAGCGAAGCAATTTGCCGCTTGATAACGAGCGATTCGAATTACTTGAAGGTGACGTCGCCAATGCTGAAGAGGTGGCGCGAGCCGTTGTTGGTATGACGGCGGTGGTGCACTTGGCGGCAGTAGCCTCTGTTCAAGCATCGGTGGATGATCCCGTCGGCACTCATCAGAGCAATTTCGTCGGCACCTTGAATCTCTGCGAGGCTATGCGCAAGGCTGGCGTGAAGCGTGTGGTATATGCCTCCAGTGCAGCTGTATATGGCAACAATGGTGAAGGTGCTTCGATTGACGAGGAGACGGCTAAAGCTCCATTGACGCCCTATGCGTCAGACAAGTTGGCTGGCGAATATTATTTTGATTTCTACCGTCGCCAGCATGGCCTGGAACCGGTGATTTTCCGCTTCTTCAATATTTTCGGACCCCGTCAGGATCCGTCATCGCCATACTCTGGCGTGATCAGCATCTTTAGCGAGCGTGCTCAGCGCGGCTTGCCTATCGCCGTGTTCGGCGATGGTGAGCAGACCCGCGATTTCATGTATGTGGGAGATTTGGTTGATCTGCTGGTACAGGCCGTTGAGGTGCCAGATGCACCCTTGGGTGCTATTAACGTCGGTTGGAACCGTACCACCACCCTGAGGCAGGTTCTGCGGGCGTTGGAAGAGGCACTCGGCTCGCTTCCTGCTGTGACGTATGAACTGGCGCGCTCTGGCGATATTCGGCACTCCAGGGCGAACAACCAAAGGTTATTGGCCAGTTTCACGCCGCCCGAGCCTACCCCGTTGAAAGTGGGGCTGGAGCAGCTGTTGAACGGCTGACTGCCGGACCTGCATGAGTCGAGGTGGACAAAACCGTCCGCCTCGCGCCTCAATGAAAGGGTTAACGCATCAGCTTCTGACTTTTTTCTTCGGCACGATCTTGCGCAGCATCTGCCGTGCCTTGCCGGTCAAGCGCTTGAGCTTGGAGTCTTTTTCCGGTTCTGCCAGGCCCTGCTGCCTGAGCCAATCCTTCCAGCGAATCCGCTCATCGCGCACCAGCCATCCCTCTTGCTGGGCAAAACTTTCCGCCAGATAGAGGCCGCGCGTGCTGGCCGGGTACAGTTGGTCTTTCTTGACCGTGTACAACTCTGCCAGTGGCTCGCCATCTTTGAGCGGCATCAAGTACAGGTCCGGGCGCTGACGGTCCAGGCGCGCCACCAGTTGGTCACCCTCCAAACGCTCATCCACATGAAACAAGCTGAGGGACTTGGCTTCCTTCGGCACTTCCAGGCGCAGGTCATAAATCAATTGCAGCGAGGCGGTCGGCAGGTGCACATAGGCCCGTGGGCGCTCGATCAGTTGCATGGTGGCGCAGCGTACCGGGCGTGCGGCGCCGGACAAGGGGCTGAGCCGAAACGGTAGGGCCTCGCGGTAATGCAGGGCGGCGGAGTAGGGCGCCGGCAGCCAGGTGTCGTTGAAGCGCCCGCCGAGCCAGCCTTCTGGGGTTTCGAGCAGACACTCTTCGGCAATTTCCTGGATGGCGGTGTGCAGCGGCAGGTTCAGTTCATGGGCCGGGACGTAGCCGGAGATCAGCTTGAGCACCACATCGCCACGGTCCTGGCGGCGTTGGCGCACCAGCACCCAGTAGTCCTTGTTTTGCCAGTGCAGGGTCAGGCGTACCGAGACGCCGAGGTTCGCCAGTTCCAGGGCGAAGCGTTCGGCATCTGGTACCTCGACCGGCTTGCGCCGTTGCAGGGTCTGGGCGAAGTTGAGCGGCATGCCGACGCTCTGGTAGCTCAGGCCTTCGGGGGTGGCTTCGACGTGCAGCGGCAGTGTCTTGAAGTTGCTGGGGTTCTTTCTTATGAGCGTACGCGGCATGTCGGCTCCTTCTTGCGACGGGGTCGGCCGCGTGGGCGGCATCAGAGTTGACGAATGACCCGGGCAGCAGTTGCTACGTTATGGGCCAGGTGCAGCGGATTAATGGTCCCGACAATAGCACTGGCGACGTCCGTTTGCGCGAACAACAAGGTGAAACTGGCCTGAATTGGATCCATTCCCGGTTCCAGGCATACGTGGCCGCTGGCCAGCGCTTTTTTCACCAGGATGCCCTTGCCGTGGGCGGCCGCATAGTCGATCACGGCCTTCTCAGCCTGTTCGTTGAGGTTGTAGGTGACCATCGCGCAGTCGCCCTGTTCCAGCGCTTTCACGCCGCCCTCGACGGTTTTGCCGGAGAAGCCGAAGCCGCGAATCTTGCCGTCTTTCTTCAACTGCTCCAGGGTCTGGTAAACCTCGCAATCGTTGAGGATATGCAAGTCGTTGCCGTCGGAGTGCACCAGCACCAGGTCGATAAAATCCGTTTCAAGTCGTTTCAGACTGCGTTCGATCGACATCCGCGTATGGGCCGCGCTGAAATCGTGATGGGAGACGCCATTGGCAAACTCTTCGCCAACCTTGCTGACGATGACCCAGTCCTTGCGCTGGTCACGCAGCAGCGGCCCCAGGCGCTCTTCGCTCATGCCATAGGCCGGTGCGGTGTCGATCAGGTTGATGCCCAGCTCGCGGGCCTGGCGCAACAGCATGCGGGCCTCGTCGTCGCCAGGGATCTGAAAGCCGTTGGGGTATTTCACCCCTTGGTCGCGGCCCAACTTGACGGTGCCCAGGCCCAGGGGTGACACCATCAGGCCGGTGCTGCCCAGGGGGCGATGCAGGTCGTGCAGGGTTGGCAGGCTCATGGCAACAGTTGCTCCCAGGCGGGTTGGCCGATTGCCGGTGCTGGCAGCTCGGGCAGCGGGGTATTGGCGCCTGGGCGGATGCCGTCGCGCTCCAGAGCGTGGAGTACGCGGTCGGCGAAGTCCGGCGCCAGGGCCAGTTTGGTGGGCCAGCCCACCAGCAGACGGCCGTCTTCGGCAAGGAACGCGTTATCGGGACGGCTCAGCCCCGATTGCAGCGGCTCGGCGCGATCCACCCGCAGGGTGGCCCACTGAGTCTGGCTCATGTCGATCCAGGGCAGCAGTTGCGCCAGCTCTTTTTGCGCGGTGGCGATCTGTTCTTGCGGCGTACGCGCCACACCGTCAGCCTCGGCGATATCGCCGCCCATGTACCACACCCAGTTGCCGTCGGCCGCCGGGTGGGTGGTTACGGTGATCCGCGGCTTGGTGCCGCCGCCCAGGCAGTGGGCGTACAGCGGCTTGAGGCCGGGGCCTTTGGCGATGATCATGTGCAGCGGGCGTTTTTGCATGGCCGGCTGGCTATGGCCCAGGGCGGCGAGCAAGTCTGCCGTGCCGCCGCCAGCGCTCAGGACTATGCGTTGGGCGCGGATTTCACGGCCATCGACCTTCAAGCCCACCAGGGTGCCACCCTCCAGCAACGGTTCGATGTGCTGACCAGCAAGCAGACCGTCACCGGCCAATTGCGCCAGGCGGTTGATCAGGCTGGGCACGTCCACCACCAGCTCGGCCAGGCGATAGACCTTGCCTTTGAAGCGACGGTCCTGCAGCGCCAAGGGCAGTTCGTCGCCCTTGACCTGATCGACGCGGCCACGCACGGCCTTGCTGGCAAAAAAGCTGGTGAGGTTGCCGGCAATCGTGCCGGGCGACCACAAGTAATGCGCCTGGGACAGCACGCGCACACCGGACAGGTCCAGCTCGCCGCTGCCGGCCAGGGCTTCACGCCAGCGGCGCGGCATATCGGCAATGGCTTCGGAGGCGCCGGTGAGCGCGCCATGCAAGGCGTATTTCGCACCGCCGTGAATGATCCCCTGGGACTTCAGGCTTTGCCCGCCGCCCAGGGTGGCGCTTTCCACCAGTACCGTGGAAAACCCCTGGCCGCGCAGGCGCGCATTGAGCCAGAGGCCGGCAACCCCGGCGCCGACAATCAGAACGTCGGTGGAAATAACGGATGGCATCGGCGACCTCAGTGTTCAAGACAAGAGGCGCAGTATACAGGCTGTTGAGTGGCGGTCAGTGCCCGGCGGTTTTGGAGAACAGCTGAATCACCACCACACCCAGCACAATCAGGCCCATCCCCAGCATCGCCGGCACATCCAGCTTCTGCCCGTAGATGAACAACGCCGCGATGCTGACCATCACGATGCCCATCCCGGCCCATACCGCGTACGCCACGCCGACCGGCACGGTGCGCACCACCAGGGTCAGCATCCAGAACGCCACGCCGTAACCGACGATCACCAGCAGCAACGGAATAGGGGTGCTCCAGCCTTTGATGGCTTTCATGGAAACGGTGGCGATCACTTCCGAGCAGATGGCGATGGCCAAGTAGTAGTAGGCGGCATTCATGGGGCAATCCTCGACGTGATGCGCATTTGATAAGGTCGGCATTCTAGAGGTTCGCCAGATGGGGTAAAGTCATTACCTATCTGGAATTGAGATGGGTTGAGCCATGAGCGTGCACTGGGATCTGGAGCAGATGCGGCTGTTTGTCAGCGTCGCCGAGCAGCGTTCGTTTTCTGCCGTGGCCCGTGGGCAGCGCAAGGCGCAATCGGCGGTCAGCAATGGCATTGCCCTGCTGGAGGCGGACTTGGGCGTTGTCCTGTTCGAACGTAGCAGCGGCCGGCAACCGCGCCTGACCGAGGCCGGCAGTGTGTTGCTGGAGGAAGCGCGTGAGGTGCTGCGCCAGTGTGAGCGCCTCACTGGCCGGGCGTTGTCGTTGACCCGCGGCGAGGAAGCCTGCCTGCGCCTGGCTCAGGATGAGGCGATGTTGTTCCAGCCTGTGCTCGACAGCCTGGAGGCGCTGGCCGTGCACTACCCGCTACTGGAGGTGCAGTTGTCCAGCGCGGCCCAGGGCGATGTGGCGCGCAAGCTGGTGGAGCGCAAGGCGGACCTGGGGCTGTTGTTCTATCACGACCAGATTCCCGAAGCCCTGGAGCGAAGGGTGGTGGGCAGCGTGGAAATGGTCACGGTGTGCGGAGTCAATCACCCGTTGGCCAAGGAGCAGTACGTGACGTGCCAACACCTGGCCCAGTTTCGGCAGTTGCTGATGTCGACCCAGACCAGCGTCTACCCCGGCAGCGAAGCGGCCAGCCCCCTGGTGTGGCGCGCCGACAGCTTCTACGTATTGGCCGAATGGCTGATGAGTGGCCTGGGCTGGGCCTGGCTGCCTCGGCATATCGTGCAATACCCGACCTACCAGCAACAGATGGTCGAATTGGCCAGCGAATGGACCCCGCCCGCCCTGGTGGTGGAACTGGTGTGGCGCCGCGACGAGCACCTGGGGCCCGCCGCTCGCTTCTTGGCCAAACGTTTTGCCGAGTGCTTGCAGGCGATCGACTGAAAAAGCCGATAAACTCCGCCGCCATGAATAGAACTCTCTACAGCTGTCTGTTTTACCTGGCGCTGCCGTTGGTGGCTTTACGCTTGTGGTTGCGTGCGCGCAAAGCGCCGGCCTATGCCAAGCGGGTGGGCGAGCGGTTTTCCTATGGCTTGCCGGTGATGCGGCCCGGTGGGATCTGGGTGCACGCGGTGTCGGTCGGCGAAAGCATTGCCGCCGCCCCGATGATTCGCGGCTTATTGGAGCGTTATCCACAGCTGCCGATGACTGTCACCTGCATGACACCCACAGGTTCCGAGCGTATCCAGGCGCTATTTGCCAACGAACCGCGCATCCAGCACTGCTATTTGCCGTACGACTTGCCCTGCGCCGCCAAGCGTTTTCTCGACCGCGTGCAGCCTACGCTGGCGGTGATCATGGAAACCGAGCTGTGGCCCAACCATATCCATGCCTGCGCCCAGCGCGGTATCCCGGTGGCGCTGGCCAATGCGCGGCTGTCCGCGCGTTCGGCCAAAGGGTATGCGCGATTTGCCAAGCTGACGGCGCCGATGCTGGCAGAAATGAGCTTGTTCGCGGTACAGACCGAGACAGAGGCCGAACGTTTTCGCGGCCTGGGCGCACGGCCTGAAACCGTGGAAGTGACCGGCTCGATCAAGTTCGACCTGAGCATCGACCCTCAGTTGACGGCCCGCGCCGCCGCCCTGCGTGAACAATGGGGCGCCAGCGAGCGTCCGGTCTGGATCGCCGCCAGTACCCACGAAGGTGAAGACGACGTGGTGCTGGCAGCTCATCGCCAGTTGCTGGCGAACTATCCCAATGCACTGCTGATTCTGGTGCCCCGTCATCAGGAGCGCTTTGGCCCGACGTTTGAGCGCTGCGTGCAGCAAGGGTTTGCCACCGTGCGTCGCTCCAGCGGTGAGCCGGTCACCGAGCAAACCGCGGTGCTGCTTGGCGACACCATGGGCGAATTGCTGTTTCTTTACGCCCTGGCCGACAGCGCATTTGTCGGTGGCAGCCTGGTGCCGACCGGCGGGCACAACCCGCTGGAACCGGCGGCGCTGGGTAAACCGCTGATCATGGGCCCGCATGTCTTCAACTTCCTTGACATCACCGCGATGATGCGCGACGCCGGGGCTTTGCGAGAGGTGGACGATGCCGATGGGCTGGCCGAAGCGGTGCGACAGTTGTTTGAGTTGCCCCAGGACGCACGCAAGATGGCGCAGGCTGGGCTCAAGGTGATGCAGGCCAACCAGGGCGCGTTAAAGCGTTTACTGGATGGCTTGGACAAACTGATCAAACACTGACCACACCAACCCAATGTGGGAGCTGGCTTGCCTGCGATAGCATCACCTCGGTGTACCAGATATACCGAGGTGTCTGCATCGCAGGCAAGCCAGCTCCCACATGGGTTCGGCGGTGCGCTTAATAGCCGGGGCGGGCCTTGAGCTGTTCGGCAGCGGCTTTGGCGAGGTCCGGCGGCAGGAAGTCTTTGTCCGGGTTGTAGTCGGCCTTGAGGTAGCGCGCCAGATCCTGCAAATCCCCTGGGTTGAGCGTGCCTGCCGCCTGCTTCAAGCGCAGGTTATCGAGGATGTAGTCGTAGCGGCTGTTGTTGTAGTTGCGCACCGACGCGTACAACTGGCGCTGTGAATCCAGTACGTCGACGATGTTGCGCGTGCCCACCTGATAGCCGATTTCCGTGGCTTCCACCGCGCTCTGGTTGGAGATGATCGACTGACGGCGTGCCTGTACCTGCTCCACATCGGTGTTGACTGCACGGTGCAGGTTACGGGTGTTTTCCACTACCTGGCGGCGTAGGCCTTCGCGCTGTTGCTCGGTCTGGTCGAGGCGCGAATAGGATTCGCGCACTTGCGAACTGGTGAGGCCGCCGCTGTAGATCGGGATGTTCAAGCGCAGGCCGACGGTGCGTTGCGACACATCGCCGCCGTACGGGATAGGCAACTGATTCGGGTTGCTGAAACCCAGGGCGTCGTTGTCGCCTTTTTCGTATTGCGCAACCGCATCGAGCGTCGGCAAGTGGCCGGCTTTGCGCTGCCGAAGGGTTTCTTCAGCGGCGGTTACCGCGTAATTGCTGGCGAGCAGGTTAAGGTTCTGACGCCCGGCAGTTTCGACCCAGGCCTTGGCGTCGTTCGGTGCCGGCGGCAGCACCGGCAGCGTGTGGACGATACCCTGAATCGAGTTGTATTGGCGGTTGGTCAGGGTGATCAGCGCTTCGAAAGCGTCGTCCACCTGACGCTGGGCCAGGATGCGGTTGGCCCGGGCAGTGTCGTAGCTGGCCTGGGATTGCAGCACATCGGTCTTGTCCGACAGGCCCACATCGAAGCGTTCGTTGGACTGGTCGAGCTGGCGCTTGAAGGCATTTTCTTCGGCCTTGGTCGACGCCAGGTTGTCCTGGGCGCGCAGCACGGCGAAGTAGCTCTCGGCACTTTGCAAAATCAGGTTCTGCTCGGAGGCCGACAGTTGCAGCGAGGCTTGCTCGTTAACGGCTTGGGCGGCTTGCAGCTGGAACCAGCGGTCGGCACGGAACAGCGGCTGGCTCAGGGTGGCCCGCCAGGAGTGGGCGTCACGGTTGGCCGTGGCGGCCGGTTGGTCGATCTGGGTACGTACGTTATTGCTGTCGGCGCCGGCCGACAGATTCGGCAGCAAACCTGCGCGGGCCTGGGGCACTACTTCTTTTTGCGCGCCGTACTGCGCACGGGCAGCGGCCAGGTCGGCGTTGTTGTTCGCCGCTTCCTGATAGACGCTGACCAGGTCGGTATTGGCGGACAAGGGCGCTTCAGCTGCCCAGACCAGTCCGTTGGTCGCACAAGACACGGCAACAGCCAGTGAGAGTTTGCGCAGCATGAGGCGATCCCTAGTAAGAATATTACGGTGATAATTCAGCGCCCAAGGCTAAGGCTGGCCATGCCTGGCGTCAAGCCTTGAGGCCGTGCCCGAGTGTAGTGGCCGTACCGTCACACAACAATCCCACGATCACGCCATTCATCACGCTGAATGCACCGCTATTGGCAATTTGCCCACGCCATGGTCTAGACTGGCCGCGTTCTTGTCGGGGTGCCTTGTTGGAAGGCTGAGATCGGTAAATACCGGATCCCGTTGAACCTGATCAGGTTAGCGCCTGCGTAGGGAACAAGATTTCTCGTCACCCGGCGAGTCCTCTTGTGCTTCGTCCGGGATGTTGTTCGACAATCGAACAGCCCTCGTGCGCCAAGCACAGCACTGGTTCCAGTGCGTCCGTCCGTCACAGGTTCGCTCCGACAAAAATCCACCGCCTGGATAAGTTGGAGAGCCTGTGATGAGTACAAAACTAAAAAATACCGTGCACCTGAGTGAATCGGCCAAGGTCGACTCCGGCTCCGTGCAGCCATTTACCCGCTCGCAAAAAATCTACGTGCAGGGCTCCCGCCCGGATATTCGCGTGCCGATGCGTGAAATCAGCCTGGATGTGACCCCCACTGAGTTTGGTGGCGAAATCAACGCCCCTGTAGTGGTCTACGATACCTCCGGCCCCTATACCGACCCCAATGTCATCATCGACGTGCGCAAAGGCTTGGCCGATGTGCGCTCGCCGTGGATCGAAGAGCGTGGTGACACCGAGCGGCTGGCCTGCTTGAGTTCACGCTACGGCCAGGAACGTCTGGATAACCCCGACCTGGCCTACCTGCGCTTTGCCCACCTGCAAAACCCGCGTCGGGCCAAGGCCGGCGCCAACGTCAGCCAGATGCACTACGCGCGCAAAGGCATCATCACGCCAGAAATGGAATACGTGGCCATCCGCGAAAACATGAAGCTTGAGGAAGCTCGCGCCAGCGGCCTGCTCAAGCAACAACATGCCGGGCACAGCTTCGGCGCCAGTATTCCGAAAATCATCACGCCCGAGTTCGTGCGCGAAGAAATCGCTCGCGGCCGCGCAATCATCCCGGCCAACATCAACCACACCGAGCTGGAACCGATGATTATCGGCCGTAACTTCCTGGTGAAGATCAACGGCAACATCGGCAACAGCGCCCTGGGTTCGTCCATTGAAGAAGAAGTGGCGAAGATGACCTGGGGCATTCGCTGGGGCTCGGACAACATCATGGACCTGTCCACTGGCAAGCATATCCATGAAACCCGCGAGTGGATTATCCGTAATTCGCCCGTGCCGATCGGCACCGTGCCTATCTATCAGGCCCTGGAAAAAGTCGACGGCGTTGCCGAAGACCTGACCTGGGAGCTGTTCCGCGACACCCTGATCGAACAGGCCGAGCAAGGCGTGGACTACTTCACCATTCACGCCGGCGTACTGCTGCGCTACGTGCCGCTGACCGCCAATCGCGTCACCGGCATTGTCAGCCGTGGCGGCGCGATCATGGCCAAGTGGTGCTTGGCCCATCACAAGGAAAACTTCGCCTACACGCACTTCGAAGAGATCTGCGAAATCATGAAGGCCTATGACGTCAGCTTCTCCCTGGGGGATGGCCTGCGCCCGGGGTCGGTGGCCGATGCCAACGACGCTGCGCAATTCGGTGAACTGGAGACTCTGGGCGAGCTGACCAAGATCGCCTGGAAGCACGACGTACAAACCATGATCGAAGGCCCCGGCCATGTGCCGATGCAACTGATCAAAGAGAACATGGACAAGCAGCTGGAGTGCTGCGACGAGGCGCCGTTCTACACCCTCGGCCCGCTGACCACTGATATTGCGCCGGGCTACGACCACATCACCTCGGGTATCGGTGCGGCGATGATCGGCTGGTTCGGTTGCGCCATGCTCTGCTACGTCACGCCCAAGGAGCACTTGGGGCTGCCGAACAAGGATGACGTGAAGACCGGGATCATCACCTACAAGATTGCGGCCCACGCGGCCGACCTTGCCAAAGGCCACCCTGGCGCGCAGATTCGCGATAACGCCCTGAGCAAGGCGCGCTTCGAATTCCGCTGGGAAGACCAGTTCAACCTCGGCCTGGACCCGGACACCGCACGGGCATTCCACGACGAGACGTTGCCCAAGGAATCGGCCAAGGTCGCGCATTTCTGCTCCATGTGTGGGCCTAAATTCTGCTCGATGAAGGTCACCCATGAGGTGCGTGAGTACGCGGCCAACCAGCGCATCGATGCGGTGGATGTGGACGTGGCCAAGGGCTTGGCCGAGCAGGCTGAGCGGTTCAAACAGGAAGGTAGCCAGCTCTACAAAAAGGTCTGATCCATAGGCGGCGGTGCCTGCACCGCCGTCATCGCGGGCAAGCCCGGCTCCCACAGTTGGCCTAAGTGGACACAGATTTTGTGTTCACAGCCGGTCCCCTGTGGGAGTCGGGCTTGCCCGCGATAGCGATCTGACAAACACCCAATCTCTCCCTGCAATAACAACCGATCAGCGGCGTGCCGGCACCAGCTCAGGCTTGATCACGCCGGTTAGGCGCGTATAGGGCAGGGTGATTTCGATCAGCCCCTGTGCGTAAGGGGCGATGGTGCTGACGTTGTACTTGAGCACCACGCCGCCGCTGGTCAGGGCCACGTTCGGGGTTTTCTGGAACGGCCAGCTCTTCACGAACTCCGGATCGCGATCCATCTTGGTGCTGATCAACCAGCTGTTGTGGGCAACTTTAGCGGTATTCCAGAAGGCCTGCTCCTGGCCGGGCAACAGCATGTCGGCCAGGGTCAGTTCCTTATGCAGAATCCGTGAATAGTTGATAAACCCGCGGCCTGGCTCGCCGTGGGCGACGCCGGTGTCCAGGTAACTGGACACTTCAACGATCACCAGTCCGTCATGCTGGTCACGTACCTTGGCTTGCAAGTACATGCCATGACGGTCCGGCGACTCACGCAGGAAGGTGTTCCGGTAGGCGTTCAGGCTCGCCGGGACGCTGGCGCCAGGCGTGGTGCGGGTCATTTGCAGCAAACGCTGTTCCACCAGGCTGTCGAGTTGTGGCTCGGTGGGGAAATGCACGGTGTCGATGTTCACCAGCGGGCAGGCCGGGCTGTCACAGCCGGGCTTGATCTGCTCCGATTTGTCGGTGGTAACGTCCAGCGGCTTGAGATAGGCCGGTTGGAACAGGCTCTGGCAAGCACCCAGGGTCAAGGCAATACAGGCCACGGAGGCGATTTTTAAAAGCGACATGTGTGTCCTTCGTAAATCGATGGAAAGCGAAAAGAGTAGCGCTTGGACTGCCAACGTGGCCGCCAGTTCGCCACTAAACTGATTGCAGCGAGTTTGACGCTCGCCGCCTCTCCCGGCAACCGCAAAGGGGCTGCATCAACGGGCGTCGGCGCGTTAGGATGGCGCCCATTGCACGAGCTTAACGAGGGACACCATGACGGACATCGCGAAGTCGACGCCGAACAAGATCGAGATTGTTCAGCGTGACAATGCCTATAAAGGCTTCTACAAGCTCGATCGCGTGCAACTGCGCCACGAAAAATTCGACGGCGGCATGAGCCGGGTGATCAACCGCGAGGTGTTCGTGCGTCATGACGCCGTGTGCGTGCTGCCCTACGACCCGCTGCGCGATGAGGTGGTGTTGATCGAACAGTTCCGCGTCGGCGCCATGGGCCGCGCCGACAACCCCTGGCTGGTGGAGATGGTCGCCGGCCTGATTGACAAGGATGAGCAACCCGAGGAGGTTGCACACCGCGAGGCCGAGGAGGAAGCTGGGCTGACATTCTCCGCGCTGTGGCCGATCACCAAGTATTTCCCGTCGCCTGGCGGCAGTACTGAATTTGTCCACCTGTACCTGGGCCGATGCGACAGCTCGGGCGCGGGTGGCGTCCATGGATTGGAAGAAGAAGCAGAAGACATCCGCGTAACCGTCTGGGCATTCGAAGATGCCTTGCAGGCGGTGCGCGATGGCAAGATTTCCAACGCAGCCAGCATTATCGCCCTGCAATGGCTTGCGCTTAATCGCGCGGAAGTGAGGGGGTTATGGCAGTAAAGGCACGGGAACGTTATCGAGTTGACCTGATCGGGCTGCAAGCGGCCTGCGAGGCCAACTATGCGCGGCTGATGCGCCTGCTCCCGGACATGCGCCACGCCCCGCAGGCGCGGCGCATTGCTGTCACCCATGGCGATCAGATGCTCGGTGTGCTGACCCTGGAAGTCATTCTGACCTGCCCGTACACCACCACCCTGCGGGTGCGCCAGGAGCACAGCCTGCCGTGGTTGCCGGTGCCGCAACTGGAAGTACAGGTGTACCACGACGCGCGTATGGCCGAAGTGATCAGTGCCGAGCACGCACGACGCTTTCGCAGCATCTATCCTTACCCGAATGTGTTCATGCACCAGCCCGATGAGAAAGCACAGCTCAATGTGTTCCTCGGCGAATGGCTCAGCCACTGCCTGGCCTTGGGCCATGAGTTTGAAGTGGTGCGGTAGATGTGAACTGTGCCTGCTTCCTTGGGTTTCCTCTTTGTGTCCTGCCCCAGCATAATCGCGCCAAATGTCCATTCCTGTAGTTGCCAGGGAGAGCGCCTTGCCGAGCGTATCCGCCGTGAATCCTGATGCCGTGTTGCTGGTGCAGTTGTCCGACAGCCACCTGTTCGCCGACGCTGACGCCACGTTGCTGGGCATGAATACCCGTGAAAGCCTGCAGCGGGTGGTCGAGCTGGTGCGTGCGCAACAGCCGGCCATCGACCTGATACTGGCGACCGGCGACTTGTCTCAGGACGGCACGCTGGCGTCCTATCAGCAGTTTCGCGATTTGACCGCTCCCCTTGGCGCCCCGGCGCGCTGGATTCCCGGCAACCACGACGAACCGCAGGTCATGGCCCAGGCTGCCATGCACAGTGATTTGCTCGAACCGGTGGTGGATATCGGCAACTGGCGTATCACCCTGCTGGATTCGGCGGTACCCGGTTCGGTGCCGGGCTACTTGCAAGACGAGCAACTGCAACGGCTGGCGCAGGCCTTGAGCGAAGCGCCGGACCGCCATCACCTGGTTTGTTTTCACCATCATCCGGTGCCCATCGGTTGTGCGTGGATGGAGCCTATCGGCCTGCGCAACCCCGAGGCGCTGTTTGCCGTGCTTGAGCGCTTCCCGCAGACCAAGGCATTGCTTTGGGGCCATGTGCATCAGGAGATCGACGGCGAGCGCAACGGGGTGCGACTGCTGGCTTCGCCGTCCACCTGTATCCAGTTCGCGCCGGGAAGTGAGGATTTCCAGGTCAGCGAGCAGGCGCCGGGTTATCGCTGGTTGCGTTTGCATGGCGACGGACGGTTGGAGACGGGGGTGGAGCGTTTGGTGGGCTTCGCATTCACCGTCGATTACGGCAGCAACGGCTATTAAGACCTGCAAACACTGATCAAAGGGTGGGAGCTGGCTTGCCTGCGATGGCGGTGTACCTGGCGCTGACTCGTTGACTGAATCGCCGCCATCGCAGGCAAGCCAGCTCCCACATTGGTCCGCTTCTGCCTGCATTACCTGTAAACTGCGCCTCTTTGGCCCCAGCACGGAGAGCCCGGCATGTCCGCTTCGATCCTGTATATCCACGGTTTCAACAGTGCGCCGGCTTCCAACAAGGCCAGCCAGTTGACCACTGTGATGGGCACCCTCGGCCTGTCCGACCAGCTACGTGTACCGGCGTTGCATCACCACCCTCGTCAGGCGATTCTTCAATTGGAGCAAGCGATTGCGCAACTGGGCCGGCCACTGCTGGTCGGCAGCTCACTCGGCGGCTACTATGCAACCCATCTTGCAGAACGCCATGGTCTCAAGGCGTTGCTGGTCAACCCGGCGGTCAGTCCCCATCGGATGTTCGACGGTTACCTGGGCACCCAGAAGAACCTCTACACCGATGAGACCTGGGAGTTGACACAGGACCACGTCACGGCCCTGGCCGAGCTGGAAGTACCGGCGCCCCAGGATGCCGCGCGTTATCAGGTGTGGTTGCAGACCGGGGACGAAACCCTGGATTATCGCCTGGCCCAACAGTATTACCGGGCCTGCGCCTTGCGCATCCAGGCCGGTGGCGACCATGGCTACCAGGGGTTCGCCCAGCAATTGCCGGCACTGTTGTGTTTTGCCGGCATTGGCGCAGATCAGTTTCAATCCTTCGATTTTTCGTCACTGTAAAAAATCGCAGGTCACTTTTTAATCGAACGACTCACGACGAGACCCCATGGCCACTCCCAGCGCTAGCTCTTATAACGCCGACGCCATCGAAGTCCTCTCGGGCCTCGACCCGGTGCGCAAACGCCCCGGCATGTATACCGACACCAGTCGGCCGAACCACCTTGCCCAGGAAGTCATCGACAACAGCGTCGACGAAGCCTTGGCCGGGCACGCCAAGTCGGTGCAAGTCATCCTTCACGCCGACCATTCCCTGGAAGTGTCCGACGATGGTCGTGGCATGCCGGTGGACATTCACCCCGAAGAGGGTGTGCCGGGCGTCGAGCTGATCCTTACCAAGCTCCATGCCGGCGGCAAGTTCTCCAACAAGAACTACCAGTTCTCCGGCGGTTTGCACGGTGTGGGTATTTCCGTGGTCAACGCGCTGTCGACCCTGGTGCGGGTCAAGGTCAAGCGCGATGGCAACGAGTACCAGATGACTTTCGCCGATGGCTACAAAGCCACCGACCTGGAAGTGATCGGCACCGTTGGCAAGCGCAACACCGGCACCAGCGTGTACTTTGCGCCGGACCCCAAGTATTTCGATTCGCCCAAATTCTCCATCAGCCGCCTCAAGCACGTGCTCAAGGCCAAGGCCGTGCTGTGCCCGGGGCTGCTGGTCAGCTTTGAAGACAAAGGCACCGGCGAGAAGGTCGAGTGGCACTACGAAGACGGCCTGCGTTCCTACCTGGAAGACTCGGTCAGCGACTTCGAACGCCTGCCCAACGAGCCGTTCTGCGGCAGCCTGTCGGGTAATAAAGAAGCGGTGGACTGGGCGCTGCTGTGGTTGCCCGAAGGTGGCGACAGCGTGCAGGAAAGCTACGTCAACCTGATCCCCACGGCCCAGGGCGGCACCCACGTCAACGGTTTGCGCCAAGGCTTGCTGGATGCCATGCGTGAGTTCTGCGAATACCGCAGCCTGTTGCCGCGCGGCGTCAAACTGGCGCCGGAAGACGTGTGGGAGCGCATCGCGTTCGTGCTGTCGATGAAGATGCAGGAACCGCAATTCTCCGGGCAGACCAAGGAGCGCCTGTCGTCCCGCGAGGCAGCGGCGTTTGTCTCTGGCGTGGTCAAGGACGCCTTCAGCCTGTGGCTCAACGAGCATCCCGAGCTGGGCCTGGCCCTGGCGGAGCTGGCGATCAACAACGCCGGCCGGCGCTTGAAGGCCAGCAAAAAGGTCGAGCGCAAGCGCATCACCCAGGGCCCGGCACTGCCGGGCAAACTGGCCGATTGCGCCGGGCAAGACCCGATGCGTTCCGAGCTGTTCCTGGTCGAAGGTGACTCCGCCGGCGGTTCCGCCAAGCAAGCGCGGGACAAGGAGTTCCAGGCGATCCTGCCGTTGCGCGGCAAGATCCTCAACACCTGGGAAGTCGACGGCAGCGAAGTGCTGGCCAGCCAGGAAGTGCACAACATCGCCGTGGCCATCGGGGTCGACCCGGGTGCAGCGGACATGAGCCAGCTGCGCTATGGCAAGATCTGTATTCTCGCCGACGCCGACTCCGACGGCCTGCACATCGCTACCTTGCTGTGCGCGTTGTTTGTGCAGCACTTCCGCCCATTAGTGGATGCCGGTCACGTCTACGTCGCCATGCCGCCGCTGTACCGCATCGACCTGGGCAAGGAGATTTTCTACGCTCTGGACGAAGCCGAGCGCGATGGCATCCTCGACCGCCTGGTGGCCGAGAAGAAACGCGGCAAGCCACAGGTCACGCGATTCAAGGGCCTGGGTGAGATGAACCCGCCGCAACTGCGCGAAACCACCATGGACCCGAACACCCGGCGCCTGGTGCAGTTGACCCTGGAAGACTTCGCCGCTACCTCGGAAATGATGGACATGCTGCTGGCTAAGAAACGCGCTGGCGACCGCAAGACCTGGCTTGAATCCAAAGGCAACCTGGCCGAGGTTCTGGGCTGATGCGCACAGGCTTCGCCCTGGCGATCCTGATGTTGAGCGGGCTGGCGGTCACCCAGGTGGCCGCAGCCAGCGTGGCAGAGCTCAAGCTGGTCTCGGAACACCCGGTTGACGGCATGCGCGGTGGGAACCTGTCGGGCCTGGCGTTGTGTGGCAACGAGCTGTGGACGGTTTCGGACCGCGATGACGACCAGATTTACCGCCTGGATACCCGTGCGCCGACGTGGAGCGCGCAAGCGCTGAAGATCGACGTGCCGCCCGTGCCCGAGTCCGGCCTGCCTTGGGGCTTGCGTTCGCGCACCAAGGCCGCTTCGTTCATACGTGGTGGTGACCTGGACTTTGAAGGCATCAGCTGTGATGCCGCAGGCAACCGTTACATTGTCAGCGAAGCCCATGCCGCGGTGTTGCAGGTGCCCGCCACGGGCGCGCCGGAGTGGTTGAAAATCGCGCCGGGCATGGTGCGTGAAGCCAGGGCCAGTGGCATGTTGCTGCACTTTAATGCCTTGTTCGAAGGCTTGGCGGTAAACCCTGAAGGCAATCAGATCTGGCTGGCTGCCGAGCGTGAACGCCGTGGCCTGGTCTCGATCAAGCGTGGGCAGAGCGTATGGGATTGTGATGGCCGTTGTGTATTGTTGAGCGAGGCCGGCCAGGAAGTGCAGCCGGCGCAGTTCCCCAACGCCAAGGCCGTGTCCAAGGACTTTGCCGACTTGTCGCTGTTCAACGGCAAGCTGTTTACCCTGGAGCGCAATGCGTTCCAGATCTGCCGGCGCGACCCGCTCACGGCCAAGGTTGAGCTGTGCTGGTCGTTTGCCGACGAAACCCTGACGCCACAGCGACGTTACCCGCAGTCGTATGGCCTGGCTGAAGCCCTGTTGGTGGATGCCGACGGTGCCTGGGTCGGGATCGACAACAATTTCGGCCCGCGTGCCGATGGTGAAAAACGTCCGATGGTCTATCGTTTTGCCGCTCCGGATGGCGGCTGGAGTGCCCAGCCATGAGTCGAGATTTTTTTGAATTGAATCAGCGCAGCGGCAGTTCCGCTGCGCCTTACCCCATGATGAGGCCCGCATGAGTGACATCCTCGCAGACAGCTTAGATGGCGTAGAACGCCGGTCGCTGGCTGAATTCACCGAAAATGCCTACCTCAATTACTCCATGTACGTGATCATGGACCGTGCCTTGCCGCATATCGGCGACGGCCTGAAGCCCGTGCAACGGCGCATCATCTACGCCATGAGTGAGTTGGGCCTGGACGCCGATTCCAAGCACAAGAAGTCGGCGCGTACCGTCGGTGACGTGCTCGGTAAGTTCCACCCCCACGGCGATTCGGCGTGCTATGAAGCGATGGTGCTGATGGCCCAGCCGTTCAGCTACCGCTATACCCTGGTGGACGGCCAGGGTAACTGGGGGGCACCGGATGACCCCAAATCCTTCGCCGCCATGCGTTACACCGAGGCGCGGTTGTCGCGTTATTCCGAAGTGCTGCTCAGCGAGCTGGGCCAGGGCACTGCCGACTGGGGGCCGAACTTTGACGGCACCCTTGACGAACCCCTGGTGTTGCCGGCGCGTTTGCCGAATATCCTGCTCAATGGCACCACCGGTATCGCGGTCGGCATGGCCACCGACGTGCCGCCGCACAACCTGCGCGAAGTCGCCACCGCCTGCGTGCGCTTGCTCGATGAGCCCAAGGCTACGGTCGAGCAGCTCTGCGAGCATATCCAGGGCCCGGATTACCCGACCGAAGCAGAGATCATCACGCCGCGCGCCGACCTGCTGAAGATGTACGAAACGGGCAAGGGCTCGGTGCGTATGCGTGCCGTGTACCACATTGAGGACGGCGACATTATTGTGACGGCGCTTCCGCACCAGGTATCGGGTGCCAAGGTGCTGGAGCAGATCGCCGCGTTGATGCAGGCCAAGCCGTCGAAATTACCGCAAGTGGCCGACCTGCGTGACGAGTCCGACCATGAGAACCCGTGCCGTATCGTGATCATCCCGACCAACAGCCGGGTGGATCATGAAGTGTTGATGCAGCATTTGTTTGCCAGCACCGACCTGGAGTCCAGCTATCGGGTCAACGTCAATATCATCGGCCTGGACGGCAAGCCGCAGTTGAAGAACCTGCGCAATCTGCTGGTGGAATGGCTGGAGTTCCGTGTACAAACCGTGCGCCGCCGCCTGCAATTCCGCCTCGACAAGGTTGAGCGCCGCTTGCATCTGTTGGACGGTTTGCTGATCGCCTACCTCAACCTGGATGAAGTGATCCATATCATCCGTACCGCCGAGCATCCGAAGGCCGAGCTGATCGCGCGTTTCGAGCTGAGCGAAATCCAGGCGGACTACATCCTCGACACCCGCTTGCGCCAGTTGGCACGCCTGGAAGAAATGAAGCTGCGCGACGAGCAGGATGCACTGCTCAAGGAGCAAGCCAAGCTGCAAGCCCTGCTGGGCAGCGAAGCCAAGCTCAAGAAGCTGGTGCGTAGCGAACTGATCAAAGACGCCGAAACCTATGGCGATGACCGTCGCTCGCCTATCGTCGAGCGCGCTGAAGCCAAGGCCCTGACCGAAACCGAACTGTTGCCCAACGAGAAAATTACCGTCGTTCTGTCGGAAAAGGGTTGGGTTCGCTCCGCCAAAGGGCATGATATTGACGCCACCGGCCTTTCGTACAAAGCCGGTGATGGCTTCAAGACCGCTGCCGCCGGGCGTTCCAATCAGTTTGCGGTGTTTATCGACTCGACCGGGCGCAGTTATTCGGTGCCGGCCCATACCCTGCCGTCTGCACGGGGGCAGGGCGAGCCGTTGACCGGGCGCCTCACGCCGCCGCCGGGGGCGAATTTCGAGTGCGTGCTGTTGCCGGACGATGATTCGCTGTATGTCATCGCCTCCGACGCCGGTTACGGTTTCGTGGTCAAGGGTGAAGACCTGCAGGCCAAGAACAAGGCGGGCAAGGCGCTGTTGAGCCTGCCGAACAATGCCAAGGTGATCCTGCCAAGGCCGGTGGAGGATCGTGAAAGCAACTGGCTGGCGTCGGTGACCACCGAAGGGCGCTTGCTGGTGTTCAAGATCAGCGACTTGCCGCAGTTGGGCAAGGGTAAAGGCAACAAGATCATCGGGATTCCCGGTGACCGGGTGGCCAGTCGCGAGGAGTATGTGACTGACATCGCCGTGGTCCCGGAAGGCTCTACCCTGGTGCTCCAGGCCGGCAAGCGCACGTTGTCATTGCGCCCTGACGACCTTGAACACTACAAGGGTGAGCGTGGCCGGCGAGGTAACAAACTGCCACGAGGCTTCCAGCGAGTGGATGCCTTGCTGGTCGAAACGCCGGTTTAAGCGGTACTAGAGGCCTCGATCTACGATTTAACGCGTAGATCGATGCTTTCGCGCTGGAGTCATGGCGCATATTCACGGATGATATGGCCTTTCCAGCGCCGGCGTGGCCGAGCGTGTTCAGGTTATTTTTAGTATTACATTGTGGTTCGCCTTGTGGCAGCCACTTGGATGGGATGATGACTGCTCCACGCCTTCCTCTATTTTTGATGCTCGCTGGCCTTTTGGGGTTGGCGGGTTGCAGCACACATCAACCGGTGTCGCTGTACCAGCTGGACAGCGGAAGTCCGGCTCAGCCAGCCCAAACCGCTGGCATGGCAGTATTGCTGGGGCCGGTAGTCGTTGCCGATTACCTGCAACGCGAAACCCTGCTTCAACGTCAGAACGACGGCAGCCTGCAAGGTTCCACAGATGGTCGTTGGGCCGGTAGCCTGTCGTCGGATATCAACCAGTTGATGTTGCGTCAGGTCGCCGGCCAGTTAGACAGCCAGCGAGTAGTCCTGGCGCCGGGACCCTCCGGGTTCACCCCGGATGTACAGGTGTTGCTGACCATTACGCGGCTGGATTCCGGCAAGTCGCAACCGGCGATCCTGGATGCACAGTGGCGCCTGATCGACCGTCGCGGGCAGGTGCGGGACAACCGCATTGTGCACCTGCAGGAAGAACACGCCGGCACCACTGCGTCCCAGGTCCAGGCCCAGGGTGTGCTGTTGCAGCACTTGGCACAGCAGTTGTCGGTGGCGCTCAAACCACTGGCCAACCAGCCGCCGATTGCCGAAGCGCAGCCGCGTAAACAGGCCCCCGCCCAGGCCAAGCCTGCGGCCCCGGAAAAGCCGAAGATGCCGATGGCCACGCCGATTCGTACGGATCTGGAAGTGTTCAGGTTCTGATCTGAAATTTATTTTTGAAAAAGCCCGCCAAGCCCGCGGGCTTTTTCATGCCTGCTGTAAAACGCCAGCGCCTAATTCTGCGTACCTGTTAATTCTGACAGTATCCAGCTGCGCATAAGGTCTCTAGTGTGATTTCAGTCCTATCTCTTAAGGTACTGAACTCATGAAAAAAATATCGATCTTCCTCGCTTGGTTTTTTTGTAGTGCATTAAGTGTTGCTCTCATGGGCTGTAGCCATGAAGTTAATCGTGAATTTGGCGGCCTTGAAAATGATGAACTTCCGCCCGCCGAAGGTGAACTGTCAAGCTTGAGTCAGATAATCCGCCCTGTGACGGGCACCAAGAGGATGCTGGTCACGGTAACCCATTGGCAGGGAGAGCGAGTGTTGGACAGGGATCAGGTGGAGTTGCATACGCTGTCTACTGATCCTAATTCATTACGCTCTTATATTCTGGCTGCGTCCGGTGGAAAGCTGAAGTTGGAGGGGCGGGTAGTGGAGGCGACGTCTGGACCGAAGCCTGAGGGATGCTCTATGTCCACGTCTATCGCGGAGGGTCGCAAGACTGCCGAAAAGAATGGCCTTAATCCCGATGATTTCGACTATGAAATTAACATCGTTAACTGTGGCGGTGGCGCCTTGGCCTTTACCCCCGGTAGGCATGTTGGAGTGTTTGGCAAGGCAGGCTCACCGCATGTTTACAAGCACGAGCTTGGTCATAATTTAGGCTTTCGTCATGGGGGAAGCCTCATAGGCTGCCCCCGCAATGGCGCGTCTGTGAGTGCGCCTGTTGATTGCACTTACGTTGAGTATGGAGACACTGGTGACTCAGTGTCAGGTGGTGGCACGCTTTATCCTGCGGTCAGCCGCCGCTATGCCGGCTGGCTGGATGATGGCCAGGCGACGACTATCACGCGCACCGGCCTTTACAGTTTGAAGGTGTTGGGACGCGAAGGCCCGCAGCTGTACCTGATCAAGATCCCTGAAACCCATTCGCCCGGTGGGGCCTACTACCCGTTGTTGTCGCTCGAATACAGGAAACCTACGGTCTTTGATAACTTTCCGGAGAATGACAACCGGGTCAATGGCGTGTGGATGCGTTATGCGAGGGAGCAAGGCGTGCAGAATGTGCAGATTGATGCCACGCCAGAGACGCCAAGAACCAACGATCCTACCTTACTTACGGGGCAGACATTTGAGGACTCTTCCGGCAAGGTTAAAGTGCTTGTGTGCAGCGCCGGGCCGGACGAGGCGATAGTCGCGGTCGCGCTTGATGGGGCGGGTTTTCCTTACTGTACAACCACGGTCCCCGCTCCCGTCATTGCGGTCCCTCTCGAGGGGGCCAGCACCGGTAAACAGCCAGTATTTGCCGGCACTGCCTGGCCTGGCGCACGTATTGAAATAGTAAATGCTTCCAAGCCCGAGGAAGTCGTGGGCACAGCCATTGCTGATGGCAACGGCAACTGGTCGGTGTACTCGCTGTCAGTGCATGATGTTGGCAGTTATTCTTATACTGCCCGACAAACTTTTGGGGGAAGAACCTCGGTGTTATCTGGCAATCGCAGCTTCAAGGTGGCTGAACTGAGCGTGCCTGCGGCAATAATCGAGACCCCCGCCCAAAATGTCGAAGTTGGCCGCCTGCCGCAAGTGTCAGGTACCGGTGTTCCTGGTGCTACTGTGATGTTGCTTAAATCCAACGATCCTTACAATCCGCTGGCCACTACTAGGGTCGATGGCTATGGCCGCTGGTCAGTGCGCATAGAGCGCCCTCTACCGATAAGTCCACCCGCCTTTACCATGACCGGCTATCAAACCCTTGATGGAAAACGTTCGGGTTGGCTGGCGAACAGGACACTCAAGGTTGTTGATGTACCTGACCCGGCGATTATCCAAACGCCGGCCCAAAGCGTCAGAACGGGCCGCCGGCCTTTTGTGACAGGTACGGGTGTAGCAGGTGCTACTGTTGTGTTGATGCAGTCGTACAAACCTGAAAATATTTTAGCCACTACTACCGTCGATGGTTATGGGCGATGGGCCACGCAGGTTGATAATCCGCTGCCGATAAGCCCACCAGCCTTTACCATGACTGGATATCAGTCGATTGAGGGGAAAAGATCCGGTTGGTTGGCCAATAGAACTATCCAGGTTGTCGATGCTCCCGATCTGGCGATTATCGAAACCCCTGCACAAGGTGTGAAAACAGGACGTCGGCCAGTTGTGTCAGGTAGTGGTATTGCGGGCGCGACCGTCGTGTTGCTCAAATCGGGTGACCCGTATAACGCCTTGGCGACCACCACTGTCGATGGCTATGGACGCTGGTCGGTGCAGGTTGATCAGCCTCTGCCGGTCACAAACTCCTTTGTCATGACGGGCTATCAGCAGCTTGACGGTAAAATCGCCCGCTGGTTGGCGAATAGGACCTTCCAGGTAGTGCAGGTTCCCGATGCTCCGGTTATCGAAACCCCTGCCGAAAACCAGACCGTTGGCCGCCAGCCTCTTGTAAAAGGCACTGGCGTTGTGGGGGCCGTGGTTGAGTTGAATCAGGAGAACAGGCCCGGAATTCCACTTGGGTACGCGGTTGTCGATGGTTTTGGACAATGGTCTGTCCAGATAGAAAGGCCGCTACCCGTCGGGTCCAACTTTAAAATGAGTGGGTATCAGCTTTTGGACCAGGTCAGGTCAGGCTGGATTCCACGCCGAACCATTAATGTCGTGGATAGCAAGAAAATCAAATAGTACTAGAAAGCCCGCAGGTGTTCGTTCTCTGCGGGCTTGTGATCATCAATGCATTAGTCTTGGAGTCGACCCTTGTTGCGGGTCTCATGCATCCGCGCCAATTGCCGCTCCAGCATCGACGGATACGGTTCCATCAACCTCTCCACACAACTGGCCCCTTCAGGGCTGGCAATCGGGCGGATACGTGCGCGTTGGCGGATCAACGTGTCCTCACTGATCTTGCGCTCCACCAACAGCAGGTTACGGCTGTGCTGGGACAAGGCCAGGGCATCCTGGGCGATTTCGGTCAGAAGCAGGTCGATCTGGCTAATGCCAAACAGGTCGTCACCCACGGTTAGACCCAGCTGCAGTTGCAGGGTAATGCCGCTGTCGGCCACTTCGATCTGCAGGGCATGGCCCAGGGCGCGCAACAGCTCGCCGCAGCAGATGGCATTGGTCAGGTAGTCCTCGCCGCTGTCTTCGCTGTGGAACAGCATCAGCGTGCTGCCATCGTTCAGGGTGTGCAGTTCGCTCTGGTAGAGCGAAGCGGCCTGGTCGAGGCAGTCGCGGTAGCGTTCGAGCAGTTCGGTCAGGCGGGCACGGGGCAGGCGGCGCAGTTGCTCCTGGGCGCCCAGTTGCACGGCGAGTACGGCACTGTGCTGTGGCTCGGCGTTCTTGACCGCAACGGGTTTGGGCGCAGCGACTGGGGCGGCTGCCGAGGTGTCGCGCAGGTCGGCGAACGGGTCTTCGTCGTCCAGCTCGTCTTCCTCGGCCTTGATCACATGGCGCGGCGCAGGCTTGAGGCCGGCCACCGGGGCGCTTTCGTCGAAGCCTGGGTCGCGCAGGTCGCGCACTTCAAACTCAGGCTCGTCATTGTAGTCCTCGGTGTCGTCGTACTCAGGCTCGGGCTCGACTTCAGGCGCTTTTGGCTCCGGGGCAAAGCTGGCGTGGAGCTGACGCGCGAGGTCGCCGATTTCGTCCTGGCGATCGGTGGCCGGGGTGTGTTCGTCGATATCCCGCAGCCAGATGCGCAGTTGCATCAACGGTGTGGAGATATGCCGGCCCAGGCGCAGGCTCAAGGCCAGGGCCAAGGCCAGTAGGATCGCGCTCAGAATGCCCATGCTTTGCAGGCTGATGGTCATCGGCTGCTGGAACTGTTGCATATCAAGGCTGATACGCAGTTGGCCGGCCTTCACGTCCTGGAACGTAATATTACTCTGATACAGGCCTTCGGCCTCACCGAGCAGACCGTTTTTCGGGCGTTGCCCGGCCTCGGCCATGATCCGGTTGTCCACGCTATAGATAGCGGCGTGGGCCACGAGCGGGTTCTTGGTCAGGTTGTTGAGCAACACGTTGAGGCTGAGGATGTCGTTGGACACCAACAACTCAGTCGCCGAAGTGGCAGTCTGGGTTGTCAGGCTCGCGCCCAGGGCGTCAGCTTGCTCGTGCATGGCCTGCTTGAACTGCAAACCCATCACGCAGGCGTAGATCACCAGGGCCAGAGCGACCAGGATCACGTTATGGCTGGCGATGCGCAATGCAATCGGTACACGGCGATGGCGCAGTGCCCGGAAGATCAGCAGGAAGAAGTTATCGGTTTTTACTGGCGTGGGCCGGTTCACTTGCGCTCGGCTCTTGGTCCGTGAAGTTGACGCGCAGTATAGCGACAGGCCCCTGGCCGGCAAAGCGCTGGCTGTGCCCGATGGTCACTGAAAGTGGGTAGAATGCGGTTTTTTTCCAGCCTGGGGGTGCGCTTTGCGCGAAATTGTCCTGATCAACATCACGGGTGAAGACCGACCGGGTCTCACCGCAGCCATTACCGGCGTCCTGGCCCAGGGTGGTGTGAACATTCTCGACATCGGCCAGGCAGTGATCCACGACACCTTGTCGTTCGGCATCCTGGTGGAGATCCCCAGCACCGAACAGGCCTCCTCGGTACTCAAGGACATCCTGTTTACGGCGTATAAGCTCGATCAACAGGTACGTTTCACCCCGGTGTCCGAAGCTGACTACCAGCACTGGGTCGAAGGCCAGGGTAAAAAGCGCCATATCGTCACCCTGTTGACCCGCAAGGTAACGGCTGAGCAGTTGCAGCGCGTCAGTTCGATCACCGCGCAATACGGATTGAATATCGACCATATCGACCGTCTGTCGGGTCGCATGCCCTTGGACACTCCGGCTGACAAAGGCAAGGGCTGCATCGAGTTCTCCGTGCGCGGTGAACCGGCTGACGCGCAAGCGCTACGCGCCGATTTCCTGAGCGTGGCCCAGGAACTGAATGTCGATATCGCCTTCCAGGAAGACTCCCTGTTCCGTCGCAATCGCCGCTTGGCGGTGTTCGACATGGACTCCACCTTGATCGAAGCCGAAGTCATCGACGAGCTGGCCAAGGCGGCCGGTGTGGGCGAGCAAGTCTCGGAGATTACCGAGCGCGCGATGGCCGGCGAGCTGGATTTTCGTGCCAGCTTCAAGGAGCGTCTGGCGCTGCTCAAAGGCTTGGACGTTGGCGTGCTGGATTCGATCGGCGCGTCGCTGCGCCTGACTGAAGGCGCCGAAACCCTGTTCGCCGAACTCAAGCGCCTGGGCTACAAGACCGCCATCCTGTCCGGCGGCTTCACTTACTTTGCCAAGCAGTTGCAGGCCAAGCTGGGCATTGACTATGTATTCGCCAACGAGCTGGAAGTGGTGGATGGCAAAGTGACTGGCGTCGCGGTGGAGCCGATTGTCGACGCCCAGCGCAAGGCCGACCTGCTCAAGGAATTGGCCCATAAGGAAGGCTTGCGCCTGGAGCAGACCATTGCGGTCGGCGACGGCGCCAATGACTTGCCGATGCTGGCGATTGCCGGGTTGGGCGTGGCCTTTCGCGCCAAACCGTTGGTCAAGCAGTCAGCCAAGCAGGCGATTTCGACCTTGGGGTTGGATGGCGTGTTGTATCTGCTGGGCTTGCGTGACCGCGACGGTCAGCTATAAGCCGATCTCACTGTCACTGATCGTTCCCACGCTCCGCGTGGGAGCGCCTCCAGTGACGCTCTGCGTCACGCTTTGGGCGCAGAGCGCCTCGGGCTGCATTCCCACGCGGAGCGTGGGAACGATCAACTGCAATATCAGGCTTTAGCAGCGGCGATGCCCTGGCCCATCTGCACCGGCGTACCCGCTGCCAGTTCTTCAGCCCACTTCACCTGGTCCGGCCCGAACAACACGATGGCGGTCGATCCCAGTTTGAAGCGACCCAGTTCCGCACCTTTCTCCAGATGAATCGGCGCGCGGGCCGCTTCGTCGTAGCGGAAGGTTTTCAGCTCGCGTTTCGGCGGCGTCACCAAACCGGCCCACACGGTTTCAATCGACGCAACGATCATCGCACCTACCAACACCACGGCCATCGGGCCGCGTTCGGTGTCGAACAAGCAAACAACGCGTTCGTTACGGGCGAACAGTTCCGGCACGTTTTCGGCGGTGGTCTGGTTGACCGAGAAAATCCGCCCTGGCACATACACCATCTCGCGCAGGGTACCGGCCAGTGGCATGTGCACCCGGTGGTAGTCCTTGGGCGACAGGTAAATAGTCGCGAAGTCCCCGCCCATGAACGGCGCAGCCATTGCCGCATCGCCACCGAGCAGTTCCAGCACGCTGAAGCTGTGGCCCTTGGCCTGGAAGATACGACCATGTTCGATCGGGCCTAGCTGGCTGACCGCGCCATCGGCAGGGCTCAGCACTGCGCCTGGGGTTGGATCTAACGGACGGGCGCCGTCTTTCAGCGCGCGGGTGAAGAAGGCGTTGAAGTGCTCGTAGGCGGTCAGGTCTTCCACCAGGGCCTGGGACATGTCCACCTGGTAGCGCTTGGCGAACCAGGCAGTGAAGGCGTTCTTGAACCAGCGCACGCGGCACTCGGCGATACAGCCGGCCAGGCGCGACAGCAAGTGATGCGGCAGCAAGTACTGGCTGAGGATAAACAACTGCTTTTTCATAACTGTCCTTAAACCTTAAATCTCAACGGGGGTGTCGGGGTGGTTGCCCCATTCGCCCCAGGAACCGGCATAACCTTTGACTCGCGGATAACCGAGCGCCTTGGCCACCAGGTAGGTGAAGCCAGAGCGGTGGTGAGTCTGGCAGTGGGTGATGATTTCTTTGTCTTTGGTCAGCCCGAGGTCTTCGAGGATTTGCGGCATGTCACGGCGGATACGCAGGCTGCGCGCCTTGTCCATGCCGGCGGTCCATTCGAAGTTCACCGCGCCGGGAATGTGGCCGCCCTTGGCTGCGAGCACTTTCTCGCCGGAATACTCCAGCGGGCCACGAGCGTCCCAGATCCCCAGGTCGGCCGCGCCGAGGCGGCTTTGCAGGTATTCGCGGGTGGCTGTGGGGCCGTCGTGCAGCGTAAGGCTGACCGGGCCGCCGGCTGCTGGGGGCGCATCGGTGGAAAGCGGGTGCCCTTCCTCCAGCCAAGCCAGCAGGCCACCGTCGAGGTAGTGATATTTCTGGTGGCCGATCACGTCGAGCATCCAGATAAAACGCCCGGCCCAACCGCCGCCTTCGTCGTCATAGACCACATAGGTGGCGTCCGGGGTGTGGCCCAGTTCGCCGAACAGTTTTTCCAGGTCGGCCTTGCTTGGTAGCAGGCCGGGTGCCGGTGGCTGTCCCAGTTGGGTGCGCTTGGGGTCAACGAAGTGCGCGCCGGGGATATGCCCTTCGGCGTAGCGGGCGACACTGGTGAGGTCTACCAGTATCAAGTGCTTAGAATCGAGGCGACCCAACAGGTCGGCGGATTCGATCACCAGCGGCAAGCCAGAGAAGTCAGGCATGTGAGGTCTCCTGGGCACAAATGTTGGCGATAAAGGCCGGTGATTGTAGCGCAAGCATCAGGCGCTGCGGTTGGTAAAGCTGTGCAGGGCTTTCTCGATGCATTGGGCGGTTTTGCCGAACGCCTGCACGGTGGTTTCCGAGAACGGCCCGCCGCCTTGGTCCGCCACGATCAGCATGACCACGCGACCGTTGCAGCTCAGTGAGCGCAACAGCAAGTGCTCGCCAATAAATAGACGACGCAGGATTGGTGGCAGCAATGCGGAAAACTGCGCATGGTTGTCGGGGTTCAGGCGTACCTGGGCGGACTTTTCCAGCAGGCGTTGCAGCAGTGTGCTATTGACCACATCCAGGCTCAGGTGAGCCGCGTCCTTGGGCAGGCCGTCGGCCTGGTGTACACGCAAGGTGCTCAAGGCGCGATCTGCCATGAATATCAGTACCCGCTGCATGCCACTGGCGACCAGGGCTTCCTTGGCGCAAGTGGTCAGGTGCATGGCGTTGGCAAAGCGGCTCGGCTCCACCAGCAACTCGGTGCAACGCGTGCGCCACACGGCCAAGGCTTCGGCAGTGGGCGGTGGTGCCGGCAGCAAGCCGCGATGGACTTTCTGTACGTGCCACGGCCAGATCAGCGACAGCGCCGGGTGCCAGAGGTCGGGCATCAAGGTGGTACGAGCACTGGTCACCGCTTGTTGGTGGGCTTGCTGTTGCACATCGCTCAACGGCGTTTGCAGGTACAGCGCCGTCAGGTATTGCCAGCGCTCAGTGTGCGGGCAGGTCCAGGATTCCTGGGCCGACATCGCCAGGCCGTTGGCCAGCAACACGGTGTTGGCCGGCTGGTTCAGCCAGCGTCGCAGGTTGGGCTCGGCATCGAGCAATTGCTGGTGGCGCAGGGCATCGTCTTGACGGGCAATGTGCAGCGCCTTGACCAGCAGGCGTTGCTCGGCCAACAGCAACTTGTAGCCCTGTGAAACCCAGATCGGCAGGTGCCAGGCTTCGGTCAAGCCCAGGCACAGGTCAAGCAAACGCACGCCGAACAGCTGTTGCTCGACCTGGCGCGCCGATTGGCCTTTATGGATCACCCGCAACTCCCACTCCTCCAGGAGCTTGGGGTAGGCGACGGCCATCGGCCACAGCGGCGACAGAAACAGCAGGCTGCCCCAGTGGATGTCCTGCCACAGCCGCGCCAGGCGACTGCCGAACAAACCGTTGGCTTGCTGGGATGCGTGCTGGCTGATCAGCAACAGCTGACGCAAGGCCACGGGGATTTCCCGGGCGGGAACCGAAGGCAGGCGCGCCAACAACTCTTCGGCACGTTTGAGGCCAAGACGGTTAAGTGCGACTTCAAGGTTTTCTGCAGGTTCGGCCAGGCTGCCGTGGGCTTGGCTGTTGGCTTCGCGCATCACACTCAGCACCAGGGCCGGACTGTTTTGCATCAACTCAGCAATATCTCGCAATGAACTGCGGCTATCGCGAATGGCTTTGCACACGCGTTCATGGCTGGCCTGGGGCACGGGCAGCAGCACGTCGTCCAGGCACTTGATCCAAGCGGCGAGGGTAGTGGGGCGGTTTGTTGGGACTGTCGTTTCAATTGCCATGATTGGGGCGCGATCATCACTTGCGTTCAACACGCCCGGAACGGGCCGAATTGGCTTTTCGCCTTAACGGGCTATAGTCTGGCGCAGTTTTGCCGATAAGTAGAACAAGAGTTTTCTGCTGCACCCCATATGTCCATGAACCCGACGGCGCAAGTACCCCTCTCCTATGGCTAAAATTATCGGCATCATTGTCGTCATCGCAAGTGTGCTCGGAGGGTACGTCCTCTCCCACGGTAAAATCGCCGCACTGATCCAGCCTTTCGAAGTGCTGATTATCGGCGGTGCCGCGTTCGGCGCATTTTTGCAGGCCAACCCAGGCTATATGACCATGCACGTGGTCAAGAAGTCCCTGGGCATGTTCAGTTCGCGCTTCTCCCACACGTTTTATCTGGAAGTGCTGGGGCTGATCTACGAGATCCTCAACAAAAGCCGCCGTGAAGGCATGATGGCGATCGAAGGCGATATCGAAGACGCTGCGGCCAGCCCGATTTTTGCCAAGTACCCGGCCGTGCTCAAAGACGAGCGCATGACCGCGTATATCTGTGATTACCTGCGCATCATGTCCTCCGGCAACATGGCGCCTCACGAGCTGGAAGGCCTGTTCGACATGGAGTTGTTCAGCCTCAAGGAAGAGCTGGAGCATCCTTCCCACGCCGTGACCGGCATTGCCGACGGCATGCCCGGTTTTGGTATTGTCGCGGCGGTACTGGGGATCGTGGTGACCATGGCGTCCCTGGGCGAGGGCGATCAGGCGGCCATCGGCATGCACGTAGGTGCGGCGCTGGTGGGCACCTTCTTCGGTATTCTCGCCGCCTATGGTTTCTTCGGCCCGCTCGCCACCTCCCTGGCCCACGATGCCAAGGAAGAGATCAACCTCTACGAAGCGATCAAGGCGTGCCTGGTGGCATCGGCGTCGGGCATGCCGCCGTCGCTGGCCGTGGAGTTCGGGCGCAAGGTGTTGTACCCGAAACACCGCCCAAGTTTCTCCGAGCTGGAACAAGCGGTTCGCGGTCGCTAAGCCATGGAAAACAACCAGCCGATCATCATCAAGCGCGTCAAGCGCTTCGCTGCGGGGCACCATGGCGGCGCCTGGAAAATCGCCTTCGCCGACTTTGCCACGGCGATGATGGCGTTCTTCCTGGTGTTGTGGCTGATGTCCACCGCTACGCCAGAACAGAAAATCGCCATCGCCGGCTACTTCAAGGACCCGATTGGCTTTTCGGAAAGCGGTACGCCGTTTGTCATTGACCTGGGCGGCTCGCCGGAACTGGCGCCCGAGCGCACCATCAACCCGGAAGTGCAAACTGAATCGCCTCAGGAAAAAATCCCGATTGAGCGCGACACTGTCGAATCCATGGCCGAGCAGGTCGAACAGGAGCGACTGGAACTGTTGCTGCAGGAATTGCAGAACAAGGTTGAAGAAAACCCACAGTTGCTGAAGTTCAAGGACCAGATTTCCTTCGAGATCACCCCCGAGGGGCTGCGCATCCAGATTACCGATGCGGCCAACCGGCCGATGTTCGACTCTGGCAGTGCGCGGTTGAAGCCGTACTTTGAAGACATCCTGCTGGCCATGGCTGACACCATCAAGGCGGTGCCGAACAAAATCAGCATCAGCGGGCATACCGACGCCAAGCCCTACGCGGGCCAGGGTGATTTCGGCAACTGGGAACTCTCGGCCAATCGCGCCAATGCTGCCCGGCGTGCGCTGGTGGCCGGCAGCTACCCGGAACCGCAAGTGGCGCGGGTGGTGGGTTTTGCCTCCTCGCAACTGTTTGATCCCAAAGACCCGTTCAACCCGGTCAACCGCCGTATCGACATCGTGGTGCTGACCAAAAAAGCCCAGCGTGCGATTGAAGGCGATCAACCGCCACCACCGGCACCAACCCAGGGCGACGGTGCACCTGGCGAAGTGCCGACCGATCCGAACGCGCTGCCGCCGGAGCAGGAGCCGCTGCCGGCCCATGAGCTGCGCCAGAAGCTGAACCTGTTTGATGATGGGGGCGTCAAGGATCCTACGGCGCCTGCACCGGGGTCCTAAGCTCCAGATACAACAAGGCCGCGATGATCGCGGCCTTGTTGTATCTGCGCTGTCATTGTAGGAGCGAGCTTGCTCGCGAAAAGCATCAACGATAACGCGTGTATCCAGGATGCCCGCGTTGCGCTTGGCCTTCGCGAGCAAGCTCGCTGCTACAGAGGCTGGCGGGTTAGTAACTGCTCTCAGGCAAACTTGCAATAATCGACCGATAGCTGTTCATCCGCTGTTGTTGCACGCGTCCATCCTCCAACGCCTTGAGCAAAGCACAGCCCGGCTCGCGGTCGTGTTTGCAGTCGCGGAAGCGGCAGGTGCCGATCAGGTCGTTGAACTCGATGAAGCCCGCTTCCACATCGCTGCGGCTGACGTGGCCCAGGCCGAACTCACGAATACCCGGTGAGTCGATCAACTCGCCGCCGCCCGGGAAGTGGAACAGCCGTGCGGTGGTGGTGGTGTGGGTGCCCTGGCCGGACAGCTCCGACAGCGGGCCCACGCGGGTTTCGACTTCCGGCAGCAGGCTGTTGACCAGCGACGACTTGCCCACGCCAGACTGGCCGACGAACACGCTGATCCGCCCGTCCAACTGCTGTTGCAGCTGTTCCATGCCGTTGCCGTGGTGAGCCGACACTTCCAGCACCGGGTAGCCCAGGGTGCGGTAGACCGCCAGCAATGCGTTGAGCGCCGGGGCGTTCTGCTCGTCGATCAGGTCGAATTTGTTCAGCAGCAGCAACGGGCGGATGCCAGCATGCTCAGCCGCGACCAGGTAACGGTCGATCAGGTTGGCATGGGGCTCGGGCAGTGGCGCGAACACGATCACGATCATGTCGACGTTGGCCGCCACCGGCTTGAGCTGCCCACGGCTGTCGGGGCGGCGCAGTTCGGTGCTGCGCGGCAACTGGGCGACGATGACGCCGATGCCCTGGTTGCCGGCACGCCACACCACCTTGTCGCCGGTGACCAGCGCGGGCAGGTTGGCGCGCAGGTGGCAACGGAACACCTGGCCTGCGAGTTCGCCTTCGAGCGCCTCGACTTCGACCTGCACACCAAAGTGCGCGATCACCAGGCCCGTTTGTTCGGGGCCCAGGTCGCCGCCCTCGAGCGCTTCCACGGCTGAGGATTCACGTTTGGCGGCGCGGGCGGCGCGTTCACCTTGAATCTTTTCGATGCGCCAGTTTTGGCGACGGTTGAGCTGGCGTTTGGCCATTGGTGTTCCGTGTCGATAATGCAAAAGTTGGGTAAAACGGCCGCGAGTCTAGCACGCCCCCGCCTGCTAAACTGCCCGGCTACGCCAAGGTGCCAAGAGAATCAAGCCATGCAAAACCCACAGAACCTGATTTGGATCGATCTGGAAATGACCGGTCTGAACCCCGACACCGACGTCATCATCGAGATGGCGACCATTGTCACCGACAGCAACCTCAACACCTTGGCCGAAGGCCCGGTGATCGCCATCCACCACAGCGACGCCGTACTCGCCACCATGGACGAGTGGAACACCCGCACCCACGGTAACTCCGGGCTGACCCAGCGCGTGCGCGACAGCCGCATCAGCATGGCCGAAGCCGAGGCCGAAACTATCGCCTTCCTGGAAAAATGGGTGCCCAAGGGCAAGTCGCCAATCTGCGGCAATAGCATCTGCCAGGATCGCCGCTTCCTTTATACGCACATGAAGGGGCTGGAAAGTTACTTCCACTACCGCAACCTGGACGTGTCGACCTTGAAGGAACTGGCTGCGCGTTGGGCGCCGGAAGTCAAAGACAGCTTCCATAAAGGCAGCACGCACCTGGCGCTGGACGATATTCGTGAGTCGATTGCCGAGTTGCAGCATTACCGCAAGCATTTCATCAAGGCTTGATTCTGCGGCGCCAGTGAGTGCGCTATCGCAGGCAAGCCAGCTCCCACATTTGACTGCATTCGCAAATTCAAAGTGTGGGAGCTGGCTTGCCTGCGATACAGGCGACGCGGTTCATCGCCAAGCGCCCCCTTTTGGTGCCCTCGGCAAATGATTAGACTGCCGGCCTCTCTGTCAGGATCGCCATCATGTTGCTGATGCTCTACCTCGTCGCCATCACCGCCGAAGCCATGACTGGCGCCCTGTCCGCGGGTCGGCGTGGCATGGACTGGTTTGGCGTGGTGCTGATCGCTTGCGTGACAGCCCTGGGCGGCGGTTCGGTGCGCGATGTGTTGCTCGGCCACTACCCGCTGACCTGGGTCAAACACCCGGAATACTTGGTGCTGACCTCTGTTGCAGCATTGGTGACGATCTTTATCGCGCCCTTGATGCGCCACCTGCGCTCGCTGTTCCTGGCGCTGGATGCGGTGGGGTTGGTGGCCTTCACCCTGATCGGCTGCATGACCGCCCTGGAAATGGGCCACGGCATGTTGGTGGCGTCGGTCAGCGGGGTCATCACCGGGGTATTCGGCGGCATCCTGCGGGATATCTTCTGTAACGACATCCCGCTGATCTTCCGCCGCGAGCTGTATGCCAGCGTGTCGTTCCTGGCTGCCTGGTTCTACTTGCTGTGCCTGTACCTGAAGCTGCCCAGCGAGCAAGCGATTCTGCTGACGCTGTTCAGTGGCTTCCTGTTACGCCTGCTGGCGATCCGGTTTCACTGGGAAATGCCCAAGTTCGTCTACAACGACGATGTGCACTAGCGGGCCGCGTGTTGCTCCAGCGCCCATTCCACGTGTTCGCGTACCAACTCCGACGGGTAGTCCCGCCGCGCCTTGAGTGCTTCCAATACCGGAATGCTGGAGGGCGCATTGCCCAGGCCCACCGCCAGATTGCGTAACCAGCGCTCATAACCGGCACGGCGCAGGGGCGAGCCCTCGGTGCTGCTGAGGAATTTATCCTCGTCCCACATAAACAATTCGGCCAGTTCTGCGTTATCCAGATTGTGCCGTGGCTTGAAATCGCTTTCGGCGGTAGGTCGAGCGAAACGATTCCACGGGCAAACGATCTGACAGTCATCGCAGCCAAATACCCGGTTACCAATCAGTGGGCGCAGGTCTTCGGGGATAGCGCTCTTGAGTTCGATGGTCAGGTACGAAATGCAGCGTCGCGCGTCCAGCACGTAAGGGCCGACGAAGGCGTTGGTGGGGCAGATGTCCAGGCACGCCGTGCAGCGGCCACAGTGCTCGGTGGCGTGGGGTGGGTCTACCGGCAACGGTAAATCGACAAACAGTTCGCTCAGGAAGAAATAACTGCCGGCCTTGCGGTTGAGTACCAAGGTGTTTTTACCGATCCAGCCCAGACCGGCTTGTTCGGCGATGGCTTTTTCCAGCACGGGCGCGCTGTCGACGAAGGCGCGAAAGCCGAACGGCCCGATTTGCGCCTGGATGCGGTCGGCCAGTTGCTGCACGCGCTTGCGGATCAGCTTGTGGTAATCGCGGCCCAGGGCGTAGCGCGAGATGTAGGCTTTTTCCGGCTGGCCGAGCAGTTGCGCCATCTGGGTGTCGCCGGGCAGGTAGTCCATGCGCAGTGACACCACGCGCAAGGTACCGGGCACCAGCTCGTCCGGGTGGGAGCGTTTGCTGCCGTGGGCGCCCATGTACTCCATCTCGCCGTGGTAACCCGCGTCGAGCCAGCGTTGAAGGTGCTGTTCATGCTCAGCCAGGTCGAGGCCGCTGATGCCCACTTGTTGAAAGCCCAGCTCGCAACCCCAGTCTTTGATCGATTGGGCGAGAGCGGGCAGATCGGAGGTAATAGCAGGCATGAGACACGGGAAACCACAGGTTAGATGCGTATAATTCTGCCAGACATCGGAGCTTGAAGACGCATGCCTCAGACAAAACACCCAATTACCGACGTGCAGCTGTTGTTGCCCGGCCATTTGCCGCAACTGGCTGCGCGTTCCCCGGACGCCCATAAGGGCCAGTTCGGCCACCTGCTGGTCATCGGTGGTGACCTTGGCTTTGGCGGCGCGGCGTTGCTGAGCAGCGAAAGTGCCTTGCGCAGCGGCGCCGGCATGGTCTCGCTGGCGACGCGGCCGGAACACGTGCCGGCCGCTCTGGCTCGGCTGCCGGAGGTCATGGCCGTCGGCGTAAGCTCGGCCAACCAGTTGATGGGCCTGCTGGAAAAAACCTCGGTGATCGTCATTGGCCCAGGCATGGGCGATGCCGCCTGGGGCAAGAGTCTGTTGTCGGTCGCGGCCAATGCCAGCGTGCCGCAGGTGTGGGATGCCGACGCGCTCAATCAACTGGCCACTGGCAGCGTCGAGCTGCCGGCCAACTGTGTGATTACCCCTCATCCGGGCGAAGCTGCGCGTTTGTTGGGGCTATCGACAGCCGAGGTTCAGGCAGATCGCCTTAAGGTGGCGCGCGCGTTGAGCCACAAATTCAATGCAGTGGCTATCCTCAAGGGTGCTGGCAGTTTGATTGCCAGCCCGGATGGACGGCTTGCCCGTTGTGATCAAGGCCACCCGGCAATGGCGGCGGCGGGGCTCGGTGATGTCTTGGCCGGCCTGGTCGGGGCACTATTGGCTCAGGGGATGCCCGCGTACGAAGCGAGCTGCCTGGCCGTGTGGTTGCACGCGACCGCCGGAGACCGCCAGGGTAGTTTTGGTCGCGGCTTGGCTGCCAGCGACCTGATCCCCGCCATTCGTCAATTGCTGGAGGAGCAGTCGCCGTGCCTGAAGTAATTCTTTTCCTGGCAGATGAAGAGGCCATGGTCGCGTTGGGCCAGCGTATTTCACAGGTCACGCAAGGGGCCGGGTTGATCTTTCTCGAGGGTGACCTGGGCGCAGGCAAAACCACACTGTCCCGAGGGATTATTCGCGGCCTTGGCCATACCGGCGCGGTAAAAAGCCCGACCTTCACGTTGGTCGAGCCCTACGAGATCGGCGACGTGCGTGCTTTCCACTTCGACCTCTATCGCCTGGTCGATCCGGAAGAGTTGGAGTTCATGGGCATCCGTGATTACTTCGACGATGATGCGCTGTGCCTGATCGAGTGGCCAAATAAAGGCACAGGCTTTTTGCCAAAGCCGGACCTGACCATTACCATTACGCCGCATGAGCACGGACGTCAGCTGAAGTTGTTGCCCCAGAGCCCACGCGCTGAGTCGTGGTGTGCTGCTCTGGCATTGGAATTCAAATAATTGGTGGGGTTAGGTATGCGCTTTCGCGCGTTGGTTGCTGTCGTGGGGGTGTTGCTTGCGGCAATGACTGTCAATGCTCTGGCTGCTTCACAGGTGAAAAGTGTTCGCCTGTGGCGAGCGCCGGATAACACGCGACTGGTGTTCGACCTGTCTGGCCCGGTCCAGCACAGCGTCTTTACCTTGACGGCGCCTGATCGCCTGGTGATCGATATCAACGGTGCCAGCCTGGCCGCGCCGCTGAAAGTCTCCACCGCCAACACGCCCATCACCGCCATGCGCTCTGCCCAGCGTACGCCGACCGACCTGCGTGTGGTCATTGACCTGAAAAAGGCCGTGACCCCCAAAAGCTTCTCCCTGGCCCCCAACGCCCAGTACGGCAACCGCCTGGTGGTCGACCTGTTCGACAACCCCGCCGACGCCGCACCGCCGCCTGCGCCAACGCCAAGCGTGGCGACGGTGCCTGCGGTGCCGGTCAACCCTTCGCAACCCCAGGTCAAGCTGCCACCGCCGCCGCCTGCACCGGCAGGCAAGCGCGACATTATCGTGGTGATCGACGCCGGCCACGGTGGCGAAGACCCGGGGGCTTCCGGCTCACGGGGCCAGCACGAGAAGGACGTGGTACTGGCCATCGCTCGTGAGCTGCAACGCCAGGTCAATGGCATGAAAGGCTACCGCGCCGAGCTGACCCGTACCGGTGACTACTTCATTCCGCTGCGTGGCCGTACTGAAATTGCCCGTAAGAAGGGCGCGGATCTGTTTGTGTCCATTCACGCCGACGCCGCGCCTTCAACCGCTGCCTTTGGCGCCTCGGTATTTGCCCTGTCGGATCGCGGCGCCACCTCCGAGACTGCGCGCTGGCTGGCCGACAGTGAAAACCGTTCAGACTTGATCGGCGGGGCCGGCAACGTTTCCCTTGATGACAAGGACAAGATGCTTGCCGGGGTGCTGCTCGACCTGTCGATGACGGCCTCGCTGACTTCCAGTCTTAACGTCGGGCAGAAAGTGCTGAGCAATATCGGTCGAGTGACGTCGCTGCATAAACAGCGTGTGGAACAAGCCGGGTTCATGGTGTTGAAGTCGCCGGACATCCCGTCGATCCTGGTGGAAACCGGGTTTATCTCCAACGCCAACGAAGCGTCGAAACTGGCCAGCGCCAGTCATCAGCAAGCGCTGGCGCGCTCGATCAGCGCCGGCGTGCGCCAGTTTTTCCAGCAAAACCCGCCGCCGGGCACCTATATCGCCTGGTTGCGCGACTCCGGCAAAATCGCCCAGGGCCCGCGTGACCATCGTGTGCAACCCGGTGATACCGTTGCCATGCTGGCGGTCCGTTTCCAGGTCACGCCTGCTGCCTTGCGCAGCGCCAATAACCTGAAAACCGACGAGTTGAAGATCGGCCAGGTGTTGACCATCCCCGGCACTTCATTGGCGGCGCAGTGATGAGCGAATCCACCTTGAACAGCGGCTCGCGCATTGAATTGCTCAGCCCGCGCCTTGCCAACCAGATCGCCGCGGGTGAGGTGGTTGAACGCCCGGCGTCGGTAATCAAGGAGTTGCTGGAAAACAGCATCGACTCCGGTGCCAAACGCATTGATGTCGATGTGGAGCAGGGCGGCGTCAAGCTGCTGCGGGTACGTGACGATGGCAGCGGCATCTCTTCGGATGACCTGCCCCTGGCCCTGGCCCGTCACGCCACCAGCAAGATCCGCGACCTGGAAGACCTGGAGCGGGTCATGAGCCTGGGCTTTCGAGGCGAGGCCCTGGCCTCCATCAGCTCCGTGGCCCGCCTGACCCTGACCTCCCGCACCCGTAGCGCCGAGCAAGCCTGGCAGGTGGAAACCGAAGGCCGCGACATGGCGCCTCGGGTCCAGCCGGCGGCGCATCCGGTGGGCACCTCGGTGGAAGTGCGCGACCTGTTCTTCAATACCCCGGCGCGGCGCAAATTCCTCAAGGCCGAGAAAACCGAATTCGATCACCTGCAAGAAGTCATCAAGCGCCTGGCCTTGGCGCGTTTCGATGTGGCGTTTCACCTGCGCCACAATGGCAAGACCATCCTCAGCCTGCACGAAGCCAACGACGACGCCGCGCGTGCTCGGCGGGTGGCAGCGGTGTGTGGCAGCGGGTTCCTGGAACAGGCGCTGCCGATTGAGATCGAGCGCAATGGCTTGAGGTTGTGGGGCTGGGTCGGGTTGCCGACGTTCTCCCGCAGCCAGGCCGACTTGCAGTATTTCTTTGTGAACGGCCGGGCGGTACGCGACAAGCTGGTGGCCCACGCGGTGCGCCAGGCTTATCGCGATGTGCTGTTCAACGGGCGACACCCGACCTTTGTACTGTTCTTTGAGGTTGACCCTTCGGTGGTCGACGTCAACGTGCACCCAACCAAGCACGAAGTACGTTTCCGTGATGGGCGCATGGTGCATGACTTCCTGTATGGCACGCTGCACCGTGCCCTGGGTGATGTGCGCCCGGATGATCAATTGTCGGCGCCGATCGTCACCGCGGTGGTGCGCCCGAGCGGTCCCGAGGCCGGCGAGTTCGGGCCGCAAGGTGAAATGAGCCTGGCGGCCAACCTGCTGCAATCGCCCCAGGCGCAGCCAGCCTACACGGCGCCGAATTCGGGTGCCGGTGCGGGTTATCAGTACCAATACACACCGCGCCCGCAATCGACGGCGCCGGTGGCCGAAGCCCAGGCGGCGTACCGTGAGTTTTTCGCGCCGTTGCCGGGTGCCGAGCCGGGTGCTGCTGTGGCGTTGCCCGAAGGCGGCGGTGATATCCCGCCGCTGGGCTATGCCCTGGCGCAGCTCAAAGGCATTTATATCCTCGCCGAAAACGCCCATGGCCTGGTGCTGGTGGACATGCACGCTGCCCATGAACGGATCATGTACGAGCGCCTGAAGATCGCCATGGCCAGCGAAGGCCTCAGCGGCCAGCCGCTGCTGGTGCCCGAATCCCTGGCGGTGAGCCAGCGTGAAGCCGACTGCGCAGAAGAACATCACGGTGTGTTCCAGAAGCTGGGCTTCGAGCTGCAACGCCTGGGCCCGGAAACCCTGGCGATCCGCCAGATTCCCGCGCTGCTCAAGCAGGCCGAGGCCAACCGCCTGGTGGCCGATGTGCTGGCCGACCTGATGGAGTACGGCACCAGCGACCGTATCCAGGCGCATATCAACGAATTGCTCGGCACCATGGCCTGCCACGGCGCCATCCGCGCCAACCGCCGCCTGGCCCTGCCGGAAATGAACGGCCTGCTGCGCGACATGGAAAACACCGAGCGCAGCGGCCAATGCAACCATGGCCGACCGACCTGGACCCAGATGGGCCTGGATGATCTGGACAAACTGTTCTTGCGCGGCCGCTGATGAGTGCCTTGCCTCCCGCCATTTTCCTGATGGGCCCCACGGCCGCCGGCAAGACCGACCTGGCCATCGAGCTGACCAAGGTGCTGCCCTGCGAGTTGATCAGCGTCGACTCTGCCCTGGTTTACCGGGACATGGATATCGGTACGGCCAAGCCGTCGAAGGCGCTGTTGGCCCAGTATCCGCACAAGTTGATCGACATCATCGATCCGGCGCAGAGCTATTCGGCGGCGGATTTTCGCACCGACGCCCTGGCGGCCATGGCCGAGATCACCGCGCGCGGCAATATCCCGCTGCTGGTGGGCGGCACCATGCTCTATTACAAGGCGTTGCAGGAAGGTCTGGCCGATATGCCGCCTGCCGATGCCCAGGTGCGCGCCGAGCTTGAAGAAGAGGCTGCGCGCCTTGGCTGGCAGGCCCTTCACGACCAGTTGGCGGCGGTAGACCCGGTTTCTGCGGCACGTATTCACCCCAATGACCCCCAGCGGCTCACACGCGCCCTGGAAGTATGGCGTGTCAGTGGTCAGACCATGACTGAACATCGCCTGAAACAAACTGCGCAAAGTACTGATGCAGGCGCATCTGGACAGTCACAATTGCCCTATACTGTGGCGAATCTGGCCATCGCTCCGGCAAACCGCCAGGTGTTGCATGAACGAATTGCACAAAGATTCACAATAATGTTGGAACAGGGGTTTGTGGACGAGGTCGTAGCATTGCGTTCAAGAGGCGACCTGCATGCAGGGCTGCCTTCAATACGTGCTGTAGGCTACCGCCAAGTCTGGGATCATCTGGATGGCAAGCTGACGTCCGCCGAAATGCAGGAGCGCGGCATCATTGCCACGCGCCAATTGGCGAAGCGCCAGTTCACCTGGCTGCGCAGCTGGAGCGATTTGCACTGGTTGGACAGCCTGGACAGCGACAATCTGTCACGCGCCTTGAAATACTTGGGAACGGTCTCCATATTGAGCTGAGTCCTTGCAATTGCCGTCTATCCTTGGGGGTGTGACGGCCATAAGCTATCTATTTTCCGATTTTTTATTATTGATCCTTAAAGGAGTGCGGCACATGTCAAAAGGGCATTCGCTACAAGACCCTTACTTGAATACTTTACGTAAAGAGAAAGTTGGGGTTTCCATCTATCTGGTCAACGGCATCAAGCTGCAAGGTACGATCGAGTCGTTCGACCAATTCGTTATCCTGCTGAAAAACACCGTCAGCCAGATGGTTTACAAGCACGCTATCTCGACAGTCGTTCCAGTTCGTCCAATCCGTCTGCCTAGCGCAGCAGGTGACGAACAGGGTGACGCTGAGCCAGGTAACGCCTGATAGGAGTCTCCTTTGTTCTTTGAGCGCCACGGTGGTGGTGAGCGAGTAATCCTCGTTCACTTGGATGGACAGGACCCTGAGGCGCGCGAAGATCCGCAGGAGTTTCAGGAGTTGGCAAATTCGGCCGGCGCCGAGACCGTTGCGTTTTTTAACGTGCCGCGTCATCGGCCAACCGCCAAATACCTGATTGGCAGCGGCAAGGTCGAGGAACTGCGCGACCTGGTTCATGCCGAAGAAGCCGATCTGGTGATCTTCAATCACACCCTCACGCCCAGTCAGGAACGTAACCTCGAACGTGTTTTCGAGTGTCGCGTGATCGACCGTACCGGTCTGATTCTCGATATTTTCGCCCAGCGCGCCCGCACCCATGAAGGTAAGCTCCAGGTTGAACTGGCCCAGCTTGACCACATGAGCACGCGCCTGGTTCGCGGCTGGACTCACCTTGAGCGTCAGGGTGGCGGTATCGGCATGCGTGGCCCGGGTGAAACCCAGCTGGAAACCGACCGGCGTCTGCTGCGGGTTCGCCTGCGCCAGATCAAGGGCCGCCTCGAAAAAGTGCGCAGCCAGCGTGAACAGTCGCGACGTGGCCGTTCCCGTGCGGATATCCCGACCGTGTCCCTGGTGGGGTACACCAACGCCGGCAAGTCCACGTTGTTCAATAACGTGACCAAGTCGGATGTGTACGCGGCCGACCAACTGTTCGCTACCCTCGACCCGACCCTGCGGCGTCTGGACATCGACGACCTGGGGCCGATTGTGCTGGCCGATACTGTGGGTTTCATTCGTCACCTACCCCACAAGCTCGTCGAGGCATTTCGGTCTACGCTCGAAGAGTCGAGCAATTCCGACCTGCTGTTGCACGTGATCGATGCGGCCGAACCGGATCGCATGTTGCAGATTGAACAGGTCATGGTGGTGCTGGGCGAGATTGGTGCCCAGGACTTGCCGATCCTCGAGGTCTATAACAAACTCGATTTGCTTGAGGGCGTTGAGCCACAGATCCAGCGCGACGAGAACGGCAAGCCCCAGCGGGTCTGGCTGTCGGCGCGAGATGGCAGTGGTTTGGAGCTGCTGGAACAAGCCATTGCCGAATTGCTCGGCAGCGATTTGTTCGTCGGCACCTTGCGCTTGCCGCAGCGTTTTGCTCGACTGCGTGCGCAGTTTTTCGAGTTGGGCGCGGTACAGAAAGAAGAGCACGACGAAGAAGGTGTCAGCTTGCTGGCCGTTCGATTGCCACGCTCGGAACTCAATCGGCTGGTCAGCCGAGAGGGTGTTGTACCGGCAGAGTTCATCGAACAACACACTTTGCAATAAAAGCCTGAGAAAGCGGTTGTGCCGCAGTAGCAGGCATTCTGTAGCATTGGTCGGCGCGCCGTGGGTGCGTCTTTGCTTTATCAGATGGAGAGCGCTATGGCTTGGAATGAGCCGGGTGGCAACTCGAATAATCAGGATCCTTGGGGTGGTAAGCGCCGCAATAATGGCGACCGCAAGGGGCCACCGGATCTCGACGAGGCCTTCCGAAAGCTGCAGGAAAGCCTGAATGGGTTGTTCGGTGGTGGAAAAAAACGTGGTGGTGACGACGGCGGTCGCACAAGCAAGGGCGGTGGCTATGGCCTGCTGGGCCTGGGTCTTGTCGTGCTCGCGGCCGTATGGCTGTACAGCGCGGTCTACGTGGTGGACGAGCAGGAGCAAGCCGTGGTGCTGCGCTTCGGCAAGTACTACGAGACTGTCGGGCCAGGCCTGAACATCTATTTCCCGCCGATCGACAAGAAGTACATGGAGAACGTGACGCGTGAGCGTGCGTACACCAAGCAGGGCCAGATGCTGACCGAAGACGAGAACATCGTCGAAGTGCCGCTGACCGTGCAGTACAAGATCAGCAACCTGCAAGACTTCGTGCTGAACGTTGATCAGCCGGAAATCAGCCTGCAACACGCAACCGAAAGTGCCCTGCGCCACGTGGTGGGTTCCACCGCCATGGACCAGGTGCTCACCGAAGGTCGTGAGTTGATGGCCAGCGAAATCAAGGAGCGTCTGCAACGCTTCCTCGACACTTACCGCACCGGTATCACCGTTACCCAGGTGAACGTACAGAGCGCAGCGGCACCGCGTGAAGTGCAGGAAGCCTTTGACGACGTGATCCGTGCACGTGAAGACGAGCAGCGTTCGCGCAACCAGGCTGAAACCTATGCCAACGGCGTTGTGCCGGAAGCCCGTGGTCAGGCCCAGCGCATCCTTGAAGATGCCAACGGTTACCGCGATGAAGTGGTCTCCCGCGCCAAGGGTGAGGCAGATCGTTTCACCAAGCTGGTCGCCGAGTACCGCAAGGCTCCTGAAGTGACCCGCGAGCGTCTGTACCTGGACACCATGCAGGAAGTCTTCAGCAACACCAGCAAGGTTCTCGTGACCGGCAGCAAAGGTGGGCAGAACAACCTGCTGTACCTGCCGCTGGACAAGATGATCGAAGGTGGTCGTAGCGGCGCCAGTGCACCGTCCACCGGTTCGAATGCCGCTGCCAACGAAGCGAGCGCCCGTGCGGCCGCTGACTTGCTGCAACAGCAAACACGTACCAGGGAGAGCCGTTGATGAGCAATAAATCGCTGACCGCCCTGATTGTGGGCGTCGTCGTGGTCATCGCTGCCTGGAACTGCTTCTACATCGTCGCTCAGACCGAGCGTGCGGTGCTGCTGCAATTCGGTCGCGTGGTCCAGGCGGATGTCCAGCCGGGCCTGCATGTGAAAGTCCCCTACGTCAACCAGGTGCGCAAGTTCGACGCCCGCCTGATGACCCTGGATGCACCGACACAGCGCTTCCTGACCCTGGAAAAGAAAGCCGTGATGGTTGACGCCTACGCCAAGTGGCGCGTCAAGGATGCCGAGCGCTTCTACACTGCGACTTCCGGCCTCAAGCAGATTGCCGACGAGCGTTTGTCCCGTCGTCTGGAATCGGGCCTGCGTGACCAGTTTGGTAAGCGCACCCTGCACGAGGTGGTATCCGGTGAACGTGATGCGCTGATGGCTGACATCACCCGTTCGCTGAACACCATGGCGGAAAAAGAGCTGGGTATTGAAGTGGTCGACGTTCGCGTCAAGGCCATTGACCTGCCCAAGGAAGTGAACCGCAGCGTGTTCGAGCGTATGAGCACCGAGCGTGAGCGTGAAGCGCGTGAGCACCGCGCCAAGGGTAACGAGTTGGCTGAAGGTATCCGTGCCGATGCCGACCGTCAGCGTCGTGTACTGCTGGCAGAAGCTTATCGTGAGTCTGAAGAGGCTCGTGGTGACGGCGATGCTCAAGCCGCGGCGATCTACGCCAAGGCCTACGGCCAGGACCAGGAGTTCTACGCGTTCTACCGTAGCCTGCGCGCTTACCGTGAAAGCTTCGCGAACAAAACCGACGTACTGGTGTTGGACCCAAGCAGCGACTTCTTCCGCTACCTGGAAAAGTCCAAGTAACCAGCCCGTGATTCTGTAAGGCGCACTCCGTCGGGCGGCTAAAATGCCTGGCGGGGTGATCCTTTCAGAAAACGGGTGTATGATGCGGCAGCCGGGAAATTCCCGGCTTTTTTGCGTCTGCATGTTTGATTCGGCAGGCGTGACAGGTTTTTCGAGGAAAGTGCCCGACGAGGCCGTTTGCAGGCCGTTCGTCACGTCGCTCTTGCGCGTGGTTTATGCAAGGGGCGGGTATTTTCTGCTTCACTCAAGGCTCGGCCGAGGGCTGGCCGCCCGGATCAAAGGGGAATGGCGTAATGGCAACGGTAGACCGCTGGCTGCTGCCAGATGGCATCGAAGAAGTACTGCCACCAGAAGCTGCGCGCATTGAAGTAGCGCGTCGCCAGGTGTTGGATCTGTTCCAGAGCTGGGGTTACGAGTTTGTCGTGACTCCCCATATTGAGTACCTGGAATCCCTGCTGACCGGCGCGGGCCAGGACCTGGATCTGCGCACCTTCAAGGTCATCGACCCGCAATCGGGCCGGCAAATGGGGTTCCGTGCCGACATCACGCCACAAGTGGCGCGCATCGATGCGCACACCCTGCGTCGTGAAGGCCCGAGCCGTCTGTGCTACGCCGGCAGCGTACTGCATGCCCAGCCGCGCGCGTTGTCGTCTTCCCGTAGCCCGATCCAGTTGGGCGCCGAGTTGTACGGCGATGCCAGCCCGAGCAGCGATGTGGAAGTGATCAGCCTGATGCTGGCCATGCTGCAACTGGCGGATGTGCCGGACGTGCACATGGACCTGGGCCACGTCGGTATCTACCGTGGCCTGGCGCGTGCTGCCGGGTTGTCCGGTGAAGTGGAGCAACAGTTGTTCGATGCCCTGCAGCGCAAGGCGATCGATGAAGTGATCGCTCTCACCGAGGGTGTGCCTGCTGAGCTGGCTGGCATGCTGCGGGCGCTGGTAAATCTGTGCGGCGGCCGTGAAGTGCTGGTGGCTGCGCGTGAGCGCCTGGCCAATGCGCCGGCACCGGTATTGGCGGCACTGGATGATGTGCTGGCAATTGCCGAGCGCCTGTCAGCACGGTTCCCGGAGCTGCCGCTGTATTTTGATCTGGGTGAATTGCGCGGCTACCACTACCACACCGGTGTGGTGTTCGCGGTATTCGTCCCGGGTGTTGGCCAAGCCATCGCCCAAGGTGGTCGCTATGACGATATCGGCGCCGACTTCGGTCGTGCGCGTCCGGCCACTGGTTTTTCCACCGATTTGAAAACCCTGGTGACCCTGGGGCGTGCTGAGGTCGAGCTGCCGTCTGGTGGCATCTGGATGCCCGACAGTACGGACGCAGCGCTCTGGCAGCAGGTTTGCCAGTTACGCCGTGAGGGTCAGCGTGTAGTCCAGGCCTTGCCTGGGCAGCCATTGGCCGCCGCCCGTGAAGCGGACTGCGACCGGCAATTGATTCAGCAGAACGGGCTTTGGCAAGTATCGCCACTGGCTTCTTGAGTTTTCCTGCCGGCCATCGCCGGCACCAAGTTTGCGCGAATGAGGACAAGTGTTATGGGTAAGAATGTCGTAGTCCTGGGCACCCAATGGGGTGATGAGGGCAAAGGCAAGATCGTTGATCTGCTGACCGAACATGCTGCCGCCGTAGTGCGCTACCAAGGTGGCCACAACGCTGGCCACACCCTGGTCATCGATGGCGAAAAAACCGTCTTGCACCTGATCCCGTCGGGTGTCCTGCGCGAAGGCGTGCAGTGCCTGATCGGCAATGGCGTGGTGGTTGCACCTGACGCCCTGCTGCGCGAGATCACCAAGCTGGAGGAGAAAGGCGTACCGGTGCGCGAGCGCCTGCGTATCAGCCCGTCCTGCCCGCTGATCCTGTCCTTCCACGTTGCGCTGGACCAAGCCCGTGAAAAGGCGCGTGGCGAGCTGAAGATCGGCACCACCGGTCGCGGCATCGGCCCGGCCTACGAAGACAAGGTTGCACGTCGTGGCCTGCGTGTGGGCGACCTGCTCAACATGCCGCGCTTTGAAGACAAGCTGCGTGAACTGGTGGATTACCACAACTTCATGCTGGTCGGTTACTACAAAGAGCCAGCCATCGAGTTTGAAAAGACCCTGGCCGAGTGCAAGGAATACGCTGAGCTGCTCAAGCCGCTGATGCTGGACGTGACGGCCGAGCTGCACGACCTGCGTCGCGCTGGCAAGGACATCATGTTCGAAGGTGCCCAGGGTTCGTTGCTGGACATCGACCACGGTACCTACCCGTACGTGACCAGCTCCAACACCACCGCTGGCGGCGTTGCGACCGGTTCTGGCGTTGGCCCGATGTTCCTGGACTACATCCTGGGTATCACCAAGGCCTACACCACTCGCGTAGGTTCGGGCCCGTTCCCGACTGAGCTGTTCGACGACGTCGGCGCGCACCTGGCCAAGCAAGGCCACGAATTCGGCGCCACCACTGGCCGTGCTCGTCGTTGCGGCTGGTTCGATGCCGTTATCCTGCGTCGCGCTATCGATGTGAACAGCATCTCGGGCATCTGCTTGACCAAGCTGGACGTACTCGACGGTCTGGAAGCCATCAACATCTGCGTCGGCTACAAAGACGCCCAAGGCAACGATGTTGCCCCGACTGACGCTGACAGCTACGTGGGCCTGCAGCCTGTGTACGAAGAAGTGCCAGGCTGGACCGAATCGACCGTGGGCGCCAAGACCCTGGAAGAGCTGCCAGCCAACGCCCGCGCCTACATCAAGCGTGTGGAAGAGCTGATCGGTGCGCCGATCGACATTATTTCGACGGGCCCGGACCGCAACGAGACCATCGTTCTGCGTCACCCGTTCGCGTAATAAGCTGTTGATGTGAAAAGCAAAGGGCTCCTTCGGGAGCCCTTTGTCGTTTCTGCCTGGCAAGCGGCACGACCCTTGCTGTGTTTCCCTCTTTCGAGGTGCTATCAAATTAGTGGCACCCGTAGTGGAGGGATTTCCAGTGTCTGCCGTTCTCTCGTTGTTACAAAGCCGTCTGTTGCGGCCTGTGTTCGTTACCCTTGGTATCGCTCTTTTGGTGCAAGTGCTGGTGGCCGTCGCGCTGACGCGGAGCACGGTGACGGCGCTGGAAGCCGATTTGGGCAATCGCCTGGGCATTGATAGCCAGAAGTTGTCTGGCGAACTGGCCCAAGCTGGCAAGGAAGTCACGTCCAGCCTGGACAGCCTGTCCGCCAGCACGCGCCAGCGACTGACAACTGGGCTTTCCACGCGCTTGCAGGAAGAGCAAAAGCAGTTGCGTGCGACGCTGGAAAAAGACCTGCAGGACTCCGCCAATGACATGGCGCAACTGCTGGCCTCGGTCGCGCCCCGTGCCATGTGGGACAGTGACGTGCCGACCCTTTCTGAGTTTGCCCGCCGGGCCCAGCGCAACCCCAATGTGCTGTTCGTGGTGTATGACGACGCCGCAGGCGAGCACCTGACGCGTTATCTGAACCGTGAGAACCCGATCAACCAGGCGTTGCTGGCAAAAGGCGCGGGTGAGCGTGCTCTGGATAAGGTACTGGACGCGGCCAAGACTGATCCTTCCGTGTACTACGTTGAAGCCTCCATCAGCCCCAACGGTGTGGAAATCGGCAAGGTGCGCATGGGCGTGTCGACCGCTGCGGTTGAGGCCGACCTTCAAGCCTTGGATAAGCGCTTTGCCGCGCTGATCGCCAGCGGTGATCAACTGGTGGGTGATAGCCTCAAGGGAGCCGCCGCTGACAGCGCCAACGCCATGGGTGCCCGGCTGCAATCGGCACAAGCCACTGCCACGCAAATGACGGCTAACACTGCCGCCGCCGTGCAAGACGCGGCGGGCACCCTGCGCTGGCGCATCGGCATGGGGCTGGCACTGGTGGGGCTTGGGGTATTGCTGCTGATCGCCATTGTGCTGGGGCGACGCGTGGTCAATCGCCTGAAGTTGCTGATTGCCGCGATGGATGATTTGGCGGCCGGCGAGGGCGACCTCACCAAGCGCGTGCAGATCAACAGCAAGGATGAAATCGGCGATATGGCCTCGGCGGTCAATCGCTTTGTGGATAAGTTGCAGCCCATCGTGCGGGAGGCAGGCGACGTGGCCCAGCGTACTGGCGTGGAAATCGGCGCCATGACGTTGCGCAATGCTGGCGCCGATGCGGCGGCGGGCTTGCAGCGTGATGAAGTGGCCGAGAGTTTGCGCGCTTTGTCGCAAATGGCCGATGAGGCCCAGGCCGAAAGCCACGCCATGCAGGCGGCCCTGCAGCAGGTGGTGGATATTCGCCAGGCCACGGATGAGAACTCACGGACCTCGGCCGAAGTTGGCAGCTTGATCGAGGCGTTGGCGGGGCAGGTGCAGGCCGGTTCCCAGGTAATCGAACGGCTGGCGCAGCAAAGCGAACAGATTGAAGTGGTGTTGACCGTGATTCACGGTATCGCCGAGCAAACCAACCTGCTCGCTCTCAACGCGGCCATCGAAGCGGCACGGGCTGGCGAGACTGGGCGCGGCTTTGCGGTGGTGGCCGATGAAGTGCGTGCGCTGGCCAGCAAGACTCAAAGCTCCACTGGCGATATCCAGGCGCATATTGTTGCGTTGCAGCAGGGCGCGCGTGAGGCCGTAGAAACCATCGGCAAGGCGGGGCGCCAGGCCAGTGAGGGCTTGCTGGTGCTGCGCGACAGCGTGCGCTTGCAGCAGACGGTGCAGGCTTCTGTGGAGCAGGTGCATGCGGCGATAGGCCTGGCGACGCGCGCGGCCGAGCATCAAGCCCTGGGCGCGCATGCGGTGCGTGGGCGCGTGGAGGTGATCCATGCCCAGGCCGAGCGTGCGGCGCAAGCGGTGGTGGAGACGACGGCCAGTGGGAAGGTGCTGGATGGGTTGGCGGCGCAGTTGAAGGCGAGCTTGGGGCAGTTCAGGGCGTGAGGTTGTCTGGACGGGCCTCATCGCAGGCAAGCCAGCTCCCACATTCAACTGCATTCCAAAGTTGGAGCGCGGTCAACTGTGGGAGCTGGCTTGCCTGCGATAGCTGTTTCAGCGGCTCAAATACATCCGCGTCGTAAGTAGATACACCGGCAACCCCGACACCAGAATCAACAACGCCGCATACGGCGCCGCCGCCGCAAATTCCACATTCGAGGTATGCGCCCAGACGGCCGTCGCCAAGGTATTCAGCCCGGTCGGGCTCAACAGCAATGTCGCCGTCAATTCCTTCATCGCATCCAGGAACACCAAGGCAAACGCCGCCCCCAGCGCCGGAAAGATAATTGGCAGCGTCACCCGGCAAAACGCACTGAAGGACGATGCGCCTAACGTGCGCGCAGCCTCTTCCAACTGTGGCGCCGCCTTGTTCAGCGCTGTACGAATCGGCGCCTGCGCCAATGGCAAAAACAGCAGCGCATAAGCAATCAGCAGCAATGCCGAGGTCTGGTACAGCGCTGGCACGTAATGCAGGGCGAAATACACCAGGGTCAACGCAATCACCAGGCCGGGCAGGGCATGCAGTAAGTACGGCAAGCGTTCGGCCCATAGCGCCAGTTGGCCTTTGTAGCGCACCACCAGCAAACCAACCGGTACTGCCAGTACCAGGCACAGTGCGGCGCCGCCCAGCGAGAGCGCCAGGGAAGACAGCAGCGCCTCACCGATCTCGGCCATCGGAAACGCTGCCGACGAACCGACTGCCAACCAATACCCGAGCATTCCCAGTGGGATGCCACTGCCAATGATCGCCAGCGCCAGGCAATACACCTGGCCCAATGGCGCCCACTTGCCCAGTCGAACCTGCTCGGCGTGCCGCGCCGCGCCCTGGCCGATGCGCACGTGCCGGCCTTTGCCGCGTACGCGCAGTTCCAGCCATAGCAGGGTCAGGCACATCACCAGCAGCACTGCCGAGAGCATTGCCGCATTGGCATTGCTGAACTCCAGTTCGAACTGCTGGTAGATCGCGGTGGTGAAGGTCTGCAGCCCAATGATCGACAGCGCGCCGAATTCCACCAGCATGTGCAGTGCGATCAATAGTGAGCCGGCCAGCAGCGATGGCCACAGCAGCGGCAAGGTGATGCGAAAGAACACGCCCCAGCGGTTGAGCCCCAGCGTGCGGGCCGATTCTTCCAGGGAGGGGTCAAGATTGCGTAGCGTTGCCGCCACCGGCAGAAATACCAGCGGGTATTTGGACAGGCTCATCACCAGGATCGCGCCGCCAAGCCCCTCGAACTGGGCGCTCAGCGACACCCAGGTAAAACTGCTGACGAACGCCGGCACCGCAAACGGCAGGCACAGGATCACACCCCAGATGCGCCGCCCTGGCAGGTTGCTGCGTTCCAGCAGCCAGGCCAGGGACAGGCCGATCACGCCGCAGGTCAGGGTCACGCCTACCATCAGCGCCAGGGTGTTGCGCAGCAGTCCGAACACATAAGGCCGCCACAGTAGATGCATCGCCTCCGTCCAGCCCGCCTGCCAGGCTTTGAGCCCGACGTAGGCGAGCGGCAACAGGCTCAGGCCAACCAGCAACAGCACAGGTAGCAGCAGCCAGATCGACGGGCGTTTGCGACGGGGGGTGAACCCCGCGACGGAAAGCGATGGGTTCATCAGTTCAGGCCAACGTCACGTTCCAGTTCCAGGGCTTCTTCGGCGTTACCCAGGTCTGCGGGGGTGACCTTTGGTGGCTGCAGTTCGCTGAATGGCTTGAGGCCGCGGTTCGATTCCATGCCCTTGCGCAGCGGGTATTCGGCCGAGGTGTTGGTGATCACGCGCTGGCCTTCTTCACTGGCCATGAATGCCAGCAGTTGCTGAGCTTCTTTGGGATGTTTGCTGGATTTGAGTGCGGCAGCGGAAGATACGGTGATCAGGCCGCCAGCATCACCATCGGTGAAGTAGTGCAGTTGGGAATCCAGATTGGTTTTTTCCTTTTTCAGAGCAAACCAGTAGTAGTTATTCACCAGCACGGTGGCTACTTCGCCTTTTTCCACGGCCTTGAGGGCGACCATATTGTTGCTGTACACCTTGCCGAAGGCGCGCAAGCCGGTCAGCCACTCTTCGGCAGCTTCGCGACCGTGCAGCTTGATGATTGCCACCGCTTGTTCCTGGAAGGCGCCGCTGGTGGGCACGAAGCCGACCTTGCCTTGCCACTCGGGGCCGGCGAAATCCAGGACGGATTTGGGCAGGTCCTTTTCAGCAATCAGTTTTGGGTTGAACGCCACGACACGGGTGCGTGCAGTCACGCCCATCCAGTCGCCGTTGCGGCCAACGTAATCCTTGGGCAGCACGTCCAGGGTGCTGGCATCAATTTTTGCCAACAGGCCTTGCTCGCCGAGTTTGTTCAGGGGCGGTGATTCTTCGGTGTAGATGACGTCTGCAGGGGAGCGCTCACCTTCTTCGACGACCTGGCTGGCCAGCTGGTTGCTGCTACCTTTGCGCACGTTGACGTGGATGCCGGTCTTGGCTTCGAAGGCCTTGGCGAGTTCATCGCCGACTTCTTTGTGTTGGCCGTTGTATAAGGTCAGGGAGACCTTGTCGGCAGAATGGGCGGCGGGCGAGAGCAGGGTCAGGCTGAGTAGGGTGAGGGTCAGGCCGCGCAGAAGGGATGTCTTGAGTCGATTGTCACGGATCATCATCCGAAGTGTTCCTCGCTTATGTGCAACAAATCATTGCAAGGATAAACGATAAATCTTCTCAAGTGCGGATGAGGGGAAAATCACTGGGGAAGTTTTCAAACCCCGGAAACGAAAAAACCCGCTTTCGCGGGTTTGATCTGAATTTGGTGCCCAGGAGAAGACTCGAACTTCCACGACCTTGCGATCACCAGCACCTGAAGCTGGCGTGTCTACCAATTTCACCACCTGGGCATTATCTAACAACGTTGCCGCTGTTGATGGGGCGAACTATACGGCGGGGCTTTTGATCTGTAAACCCCTGATTCGAAAAATATAAATCAATTTTTCCGTTAAAAATCAGAGGCCTGAAACGAAAAAACCCGCTTTCGCGGGTTTGATCTGAATTTGGTGCCCAGGAGAAGACTCGAACTTCCACGACCTTGCGATCACCAGCACCTGAAGCTGGCGTGTCTACCAATTTCACCACCTGGGCATTATCTGACAACGTTGCCGTCGTCGATGGCGCGCACTATACGGAGCGATATTTGAGCTGTAAACCCCTGCCATGAAAAAAGCCTGGAAAATTTCGCCAGTGGTCGTGCAAGGTGCGCGCCGGGGGTCGCAAAGGGCTTTTAAACGCTTGTTGATACCTGAAATTTCCCGTTTCAATACGCGTATGCCAAACTAACCCGCATATAGACAAGGTGAAAACTCTCTAATGGCCGATTGGCAGTCCCTCGATCCCGAGGCCGCTCGTGAAGCGGAAAAATATGAAAACCCTATTCCTAGCCGCGAACTGATCCTGGCGCACCTCGCCGATCGTGGTTCGCCTGCTAGCCGTGAGCAACTGGTTGAAGAATTCGGTCTGACCACCGAAGACCAGCTCGAAGCCCTGCGCCGCCGTCTGCGTGCGATGGAGCGCGATGCTCAATTGATCTACACCCGTCGTGGCACTTACGCGCCGGTCGACAAGCTGGACCTGATCCTGGGTCGCATTGCCGGCCACCGTGACGGCTTCGGCTTCCTGATCCCGGACGATGGCAGCGACGACTTGTTCATGAGCCCGGCGCAAATGCGTCTGGTGTTCGATGGCGACCGTGCCCTGGCGCGGGTTTCTGGCCTCGACCGCCGTGGTCGTCGTGAAGGCGTGATCGTCGAAGTGGTGTCCCGCGCCCACGAATCCATCGTCGGCCGTTACTTCGAAGAAGGCGGCATCGGCTTCGTTGTGCCGGATAACCCGAAGGTCCAGCAGGAAGTGCTGATCACCCCGGGCCGCAATGGCGCCGCGAAGGTCGGCCAGTTCGTCGAGGTGAAAATCACCCACTGGCCTACTGCGCGCTTCCAGCCCCAGGGCGATATCGTTGAAGTGGTCGGCAACTACATGGCGCCGGGCATGGAAATCGACGTTGCCTTGCGCACCTACGATATCCCTCACGTCTGGCCTGAGGCCGTGCTCAAGGAAGCCGCCAAGCTCAAGCCGGAAGTCGAAGAGAAAGACAAAGAAAAACGCATCGACCTGCGTCATCTGCCGTTTGTCACTATTGACGGTGAAGATGCCCGCGACTTCGACGATGCGGTCTACTGCGAAGCCAAGCCTGGCAAGCTGCGCCTGTTCTCCGGCGGCTGGAAGTTGTACGTCGCGATTGCCGACGTATCCAGCTACGTGAAGATCGGTTCGGCCCTGGATAACGAAGCCCAGGTGCGCGGCAACTCCGTGTACTTCCCAGAGCGCGTGATCCCGATGCTGCCCGAGCAGCTGTCCAACGGCCTGTGCTCCCTGAACCCGAAAGTCGACCGTTTGGCCATGGTGTGCGAGATGACCATCTCCAAAACCGGCGAAATGACCGACTACCAGTTCTACGAAGCGGTGATCCACTCCCAGGCACGCCTGACCTACAACAAGGTCAGCACCATCCTGGAAACGCCGAAGACCAGCGAAGCCAAGGCCCTGCGTACCGAGTACGCTGGCGTGGTGCCGCACCTCAAGCAGCTGTACTCGCTGTACAAGGTGTTGCTGGGTGCCCGTCATACCCGTGGCGCGATCGATTTCGAAACCCAGGAAACCCGCATTGTCTTCGGCTCCGAGCGCAAGATTGCGGCGATCACCCCGACCACCCGTAACGACGCGCACAAGCTGATCGAGGAGTGCATGCTGGCGGCCAACGTGGCCACTGCCGAGTTCCTCAAGAAGCACGAAATTCCTGCGTTGTACCGTGTGCACGACGGCCCGCCGCCGGAGCGCCTGGAAAAACTTCGCGCCTTCCTCGGCGAACTCGGCCTGTCCCTGCACAAAGGCAAGGACGGCCCGACGCCGAAGGATTACCAGGCCCTGCTGGCCAGCATCAAGGACCGTCCGGATTACCACGTAATCCAGACCGTGATGCTGCGCTCGCTGAGCCAGGCGGTGTACAGCGCCGATAACCAGGGCCACTTCGGCCTGAATTACGAGGCGTACACCCACTTCACTTCGCCAATTCGGCGTTACCCGGACTTGCTCACGCACCGGGCGATCCGCAGCGTGATCCATTCCAAGCAGAACACCCCGCACGTCAAGCGCGCCGGTGCCATGACCATTCCGAAAGCACGGATCTACCCGTACGACGAAGCGGCCCTGGAACAACTGGGCGAGCAGTGCTCCATGAGCGAGCGCCGCGCTGACGAGGCCACCCGCGACGTGGTGAACTGGCTCAAGTGCGAGTTCATGAAGGATCGCGTGGGCGAGTCGTTCCCGGGTGTCATCACCGCCGTGACCGGCTTTGGCCTGTTCGTCGAGCTGACCGACATCTACGTCGAGGGCCTGGTGCACGTCACCGCCTTGCCGGGTGATTACTACCACTTCGATCCTGTGCATCACCGCCTGGCGGGCGAGCGCACCGGTCGCAGCTTCCGCTTGGGCGATACCGTTGAAGTGCAGGTCATGCGTGTCGATCTCGACGAGCGCAAGATCGACTTCGGCATGCCTGACAAGCCGGCAGAGCCTGCGGGTCGTAAAAAACGTGGTGAAACCACGGCGCCTGCGTCCAAAGGCAAAGCGGCCACCCCAAAAACCACGGCCGAGCCTGCACCTGCCAAGGCTGGTCGTCGTTCTTCCGCCAAGGACAAGGCCCCTGAAGCCTACCGCCCAAGCGACGCGGCGGCGAAAAACGCCGAGCTGCGCAAGAGCCGCGAGTTGAAGCAGCAGTTGCTCAACGAAGCCAAAAGCGGTGGTAAAGCGGCGTCTGGGGGAAAGTCCCACGGGGCGGAAAAGCCGTCTAGCAAGCCAAGTAAACACCGTAAAGGCCCGCCAAAAGCGGGTTCGGCTCCCGCAAAAAGCGGCGGGTCGCGCAAACCTAAGGCCAAGTCATGAGTCTGGAAAAAATCTACGGCGTGCACGCCGTAGAAGCACTGCTGCGTCACCATCCCAAGCGCGTCAAGCAGGTGTGGTTGGCCGAAGGTCGCAGCGAGCCGCGCGTACAGGCGCTGGTCGAGTTGGCTACGCAGAATAAGGTTGCCATCGGCCAGGCCGAGCGTCGTGAAATGGACGTGTGGGTCGAAGGCGTTCACCAAGGTGTGGTGGCTGACGTCAGTCCGAGCCAGGTGTGGGGCGAGGCGATGCTCGACGAGCTGCTAGACCGTACCGAAGGTGCACCGTTGCTCTTGGTGCTGGACGGCGTGACCGACCCGCACAACCTCGGCGCCTGCCTGCGTTCGGCGGATGCTGCCGGTGCGCTGGCAGTGATCGTGCCCAAGGACAAGTCCGCGACCCTGACGCCGGTGGTGCGCAAGGTCGCCTGCGGTGCGGCGGAAGTGATTCCGCTGGTGGCCGTGACCAACCTGGCGCGTACCCTGGAGAAGCTCCAGCAGCGCGGCCTGTGGGTCGTGGGCACGGCGGGGGAGGCTGAGGTCAGCATTTATGACCAGGACCTTACCGGCCCTACCATCCTGATCATGGGCGCCGAAGGCAAAGGCATGCGCCGCCTGACCCGTGAGCATTGCGATTATCTGGTGCACCTGCCGATGGCCGGTAGTGTCAGCAGCCTCAATGTGTCGGTGGCGACGGGCGTGTGCCTATTTGAAGCCCAGCGTCAGCGTGGTGCCAAGGCTAAGGCCAAGCCCAAGAAGTAATCACCATGTGGGGCTTGCCCCAATCCTGATGTAGGAGCGAGCTTGCTCGCGAAAAACGTCAACGATAACGCGGGCTTCCTGAATGAGCGCGGTGTCTGTGAGTTTTTCGCGAGCAAGCTCGCTCCTACATTTGTGTTTGTGGTGCTTGGGGTTGTTCAAATAATCACCAATTGCCTTGCGCCGCTTCTCCCCCTTCTCTACAATTGCGCCCCTTGCCTTCCTGGCAGGCACCGATGTGCCTCCCCTGCGGCAAGATCCATAAGTGTCATTCACTCCTTGTCTGACCGTTTTTGAGCGGCAGGCTACAACCCGTAAGGAGCATTCATGCGTCATTACGAAATCATCTTTTTGGTCCACCCGGATCAAAGCGAGCAAGTCGGCGGCATGGTTGAGCGTTACACCAAGCTGATCGAAGAAGACGGCGGCAAAATCCACCGTCTGGAAGATTGGGGCCGTCGTCAACTGGCCTACGCAATCAACAATGTTCACAAGGCTCACTACGTGATGCTGAACGTTGAGTGCACTGGCAAGGCCCTGGCCGAGCTGGAAGACAACTTCCGCTACAACGATGCTGTGATCCGTAACCTGGTCATCCGTCGCGAAGAAGCCGTTACTGGCCAATCCGAGATGCTCAAGGCTGAAGAAAACCGCAGTGAGCGCCGTGAGCGTCGCGACCGTCCTGAGCACGAAGGCGCTGATAGCGCTGATAGTGATGACAGCGACAACAGCGATAACGCTGACGAGTAATCCACGGACCTTTTAAGGAGCCTATCAAATGGCACGTTTCTTCCGTCGTCGTAAATTCTGCCGCTTCACCGCTGAAGACGTGAAAGAGATCGATTACAAAGATCTCAACACTCTGAAAGCCTACGTATCCGAGACCGGCAAAATCGTTCCAAGCCGTATCACCGGTACCAAAGCACGTTATCAGCGTCAGCTGGCCACCGCTATCAAGCGCGCCCGCTTCCTGGCCCTGCTGGCCTACACCGACAGCCACGGCCGCTGAGACCGGGCAGTCGACAAGTAGTAAGGGATTGAATGCATGCGCGCCTTAGCTGAGTTCATCATGCGCGGTCGCGTGCAGGCCACTCTGGTAGTGGCTGGATGTGCGGCATTGCCGTTGCTTTATTGGTTGGGTGCTGCCGCAGGTTGCCTTGTGCTACTGCGGCGCGGTTTGAAGGACGCCCTTGGCGTTCTTGCCCTGGGTTTGTTGCCGGCCTTGATCTGGTGGCTGCAAATGGGTGATCCACGGGTACTTCTGGTACTGCTGGGGTCATCGAGCCTTGCGTTGGTTTTGCGCGCAAGTGAGTCCTGGGTCCGCACGCTGCTGGTCAGCGTGGCATTGGGGTTGGTGTACTCAGTGATGCTTGGCGCGGCTTTCCGCCCGCAGATCGAGGCGCTGGCGCAGGAGATCGTCAAGATCCTGCCGTTGGCCCTCGGGGATCTCTACCAGCATTTGTCGGTAGATGAGCGAGCGCGGTTTGCGTCACTGATTGCCCCGGTCCTGACCGGCCTGATTGCGGCTTTGTTGCAGGTCGTCAGCGTGCTGAGCCTGATTCTTGGGCGTTATTGGCAGGCGTTGTTGTACAACCCGGGTGGTTTTGGTCGCGAGTTTCGCAGTATCAGAATCCCAGCGGGGCCGGCGATGTTGCTGCTGGCGTGCATGGTTGTCGGGCCGAACTTCGGCCCACAGATGGCCTTGCTGGCGCCGATTTGCAGCGTACCGCTGGTGTTTGCCGGGCTGGCCCTGATTCATGGGCTGGTTGCGCGAAAGCGCCTGGCCAGGTTCTGGCTGGTGGGGTTGTACGTCACGCTGTTGCTGTTCATGCAGCTGATCTATCCGTTACTCGTGGTCTTGGCCATTGTTGACAGCCTGATTGATTTTCGCGGTCGTCTGGCGTCGAAAGACGCCGATAACGCGAACGGTGAAGGTTAAAAGTTAGAGGATTTTCACATGCAACTGATCCTTCTGGAAAAAGTCGCCAACCTGGGCAACCTGGGCGACAAAGTGAACGTTAAGGCCGGCTACGGTCGTAACTACCTGCTGCCATACGGCAAAGCCACCGCTGCAACCGCTGCCAACCTGGCTGCGTTTGAAGAGCGTCGTGCTGAGCTGGAAAAAGCCGCAGCAGACAAAAAAGCGTCGGCCGAAACTCGCGCTGCCCAACTGGCTGAGCTGGAAGTGACTATCACTGCCACCGCTGGTGACGAAGGCAAGCTGTTCGGTTCGATCGGTACCCACGACATCGCTGATGCCCTGACCGCCTCCGGCGTTGAAGTGCAGAAGAGCGAAGTTCGTCTGCCGAACGGCACCATCCGCAACGTAGGCGAATTCGACGTAGCCGTGCACCTGCACGCCGAAGTTGAAGCCACCGTACGCGTTGTCGTGGTAGCAGCTTAAGTCGCACCTAACTGACTGGCACCTCGCGTGCCAGCCGGTTAACATCGGGCACGATCCTGTTTACAGGTCGTGCCTTTTGTTTTTCTACACACCCCAAATTCCAAGTGGCCATGAACGAAATCTCCGCTCCTGAGCAATACGATCTGCAAACCGCTGCCCTAAAGGTGCCGCCGCATTCCATCGAGGCCGAACAGGCCGTGCTCGGTGGCTTGATGCTGGACAACAACGCCTGGGAACGCGTGCTGGATCAAGTCTCGGACGGTGACTTCTATCGTCATGACCACCGCCTGATCTTCCGCGCCATCGCCAAGCTGGCCGACCAGAACTCACCGATCGACGTGGTAACCCTGGCCGAGCAGTTGGACAAGGAAGGCCAGACCTCCCAAGTGGGTGGTCTGGGCTACCTCGGTGAGCTGGCAAAAAACACGCCGTCCGTCGCCAACATCAAGGCCTATGCCCAGATCGTCCGCGAGCGCGCCACGTTGCGCCAGTTGATCGGCATCAGCACCGAAATCGCCGACAGCGCCTTCAACCCCGAAGGCCGCACCGCTGCCGAGATCCTTGACGAAGCCGAGCGCCAGATCTTCCAGATCGCCGAGGCCCGCCCGAAAACCGGCGGCCCGGTCAGCGTCAACGACCTGCTGACCAAAGCCATCGACCGCATCGACACCCTGTTCAACACCGATGCCGCGATTACCGGTATTTCCACCGGTTACACCGACCTCGACGAAAAGACCAGCGGCCTGCAGCCGTCCGACTTGATCATCGTCGCCGGTCGTCCGTCCATGGGTAAGACCACCTTCGCGATGAACCTGGTGGAAAACGCCGTGTTACGCAGCGACAAGGCGGTGCTGGTGTACTCCCTCGAGATGCCAGGCGAATCGTTGATCATGCGTATGCTCTCGTCGCTTGGCCGTATCGACCAGACCAAGGTGCGTTCCGGCCAGCTTGAAGACGACGACTGGCCGCGCCTGACCTCAGCGGTCAACCTGCTCAACGACCGCAAGCTATTCATTGATGACACTGCGGGTATCAGCCCGTCCGAAATGCGCGCGCGTACCCGGCGCCTGGTGCGTGAGCATGGCGACATCGCCCTGATCATGATCGACTACCTGCAGTTGATGCAGATCCCCGGTTCCAGTGGCGACAACCGTACCAACGAGATTTCTGAAATCTCTCGTTCCTTGAAGGCCCTGGCCAAGGAATTCAACTGCCCGGTGGTGGCGTTGTCCCAGCTCAACCGTTCCCTGGAACAACGTCCCAACAAGCGTCCGGTGAACTCCGACTTGCGGGAATCCGGAGCGATCGAGCAGGACGCCGACGTGATCATGTTCGTGTACCGCGACGAGGTGTACCACCCCGAGACGGAACACAAGGGCATTGCCGAAATCATCATCGGCAAGCAGCGGAACGGCCCGATCGGGTTTATCCGGTTGGCGTTCATCGGCAAGTACACGCGTTTCGAGAACCTGGCGCCGGGTAGCTACAACTTCGACGACGACGAGTAGTTTCAAGCGCCTGTAAGGGCCTCATCGCAGGCAAGCCAGCTCCCACATTTGGAATGCATTCCCCTGTGGGAGCTGGCTTGCCTGCGATGGGGCCACCACAATTCCGACTACTACCGTCGGAATTGGTCAAAATTTGTGCTATATTCCGCGCCCGCGATTTTTCATCTTCACACCGGTCACCGTCATGCAAACAGCCAAGCCGTTATTTGACTATCCCAAGTACTGGGCCGAATGTTTCGGTCCTGCGCCATTCCTGCCGATGAGCAGGGAGGAGATGGATCAGCTTGGCTGGGATTCGTGCGACATCATCATCGTCACCGGTGATGCCTATGTTGACCACCCATCGTTCGGCATGGCGATCATCGGCCGGCTGCTGGAGTCCCAGGGCTTTCGCGTCGGGATCATCGCGCAACCGAACTGGCAGTCCAAAGACGACTTCATGAAGCTCGGCGAGCCGAACCTGTTCTTCGGCGTCGCGGCCGGCAACATGGACTCGATGATCAACCGCTACACCGCGGACAAGAAAATCCGCTCCGACGACGCCTATACCCCTGGCGGCATGGCCGGCAAACGTCCCGACCGTGCAAGCCTGGTGTACAGCCAGCGTTGCAAGGAAGCCTACAAGAACGTGCCGATCGTGCTTGGCGGCATCGAAGCTTCCCTGCGTCGTATCGCCCACTACGACTACTGGCAGGACCGCGTGCGCAACTCGATCCTGATCGACGCCACCGCCGATATCCTGCTGTACGGCAACGCCGAGCGGGCCATCGTCGAAGTTGCCCAGCGTTTGTCGTGGGGCCACAAGATCGAAGACATCACCGATGTGCGCGGTACCGCGTTCATCCGCCGTGATACGCCGGCCGGTTGGTACGAAGTGGATTCCACGCGCATCGACCGTCCGGGCAAGATCGACAAGATCATCAACCCGTACGTCAACACCCAGGACACCCAGGCCTGCGCCATCGAGCAGGAAAAGGGGCCGGTGGATGATCCGGAAGAAGCCAAGGTTGTGCAGATCCTGGCCAGCCCGCGCATGACCCGTGACAAGACCGTGATCCGCCTGCCATCGGTGGAAAAAGTCCGCGGCGACGCGGTGCTCTATGCCCACGCCAACCGCGTGTTGCACCTGGAAACCAACCCAGGCAACGCCCGCGCCCTGGTGCAGAAGCACGGTGAAGTTGACGTGTGGTTCAACCCTCCGCCCATTCCGATGACTACCGAAGAAATGGACTACGTGTTCGGCATGCCTTATGCCCGCGTACCGCACCCGGCGTATGGCAAGGAGAAGATCCCGGCCTACGACATGATCCGTTTCTCGGTGAATATCATGCGTGGCTGCTTCGGCGGCTGCACCTTCTGCTCGATCACCGAGCACGAAGGCCGCATCATCCAGAACCGTTCCGAAGAGTCGATCATTCGCGAGATCGAAGAGATCCGCGACAAAGTGCCGGGCTTCACCGGCGTGATCTCCGACCTCGGCGGCCCGACGGCGAACATGTACCGCATCGCCTGCAAGAGCCCGGAAATCGAATCCGCGTGCCGCAAGCCGTCGTGCGTGTTCCCTGGCATCTGCCCTAACCTGAACACCGACCACTCGTCGTTGATCCAGCTGTACCGCAGCGCCCGTGCGTTGCCGGGTGTGAAGAAGATCCTGATCGCTTCCGGCCTGCGCTACGACCTGGCCGTCGAGTCGCCGGAATACGTCAAAGAGCTGGTCACCCACCACGTCGGTGGTTACCTCAAGATCGCCCCGGAACACACCGAGGAAGGTCCGCTCAACCAGATGATGAAGCCGGGCATTGGCAGCTATGACAAGTTCAAGCGCATGTTCGAGAAGTACACCAAGGAAGCGGGCAAGGAGCAGTACCTGATCCCGTACTTCATCGCCGCCCACCCGGGTACCACCGATGAAGACATGATGAACCTGGCCCTGTGGCTCAAGGGCAACGGCTTCCGTGCCGACCAGGTGCAGGCGTTCTACCCGTCGCCGATGGCCACCGCCACCGCGATGTACCACTCGGGCAAAAACCCGTTGCGCAAGGTCACCTACAAGAGCGACGCGGTGACCATCGTCAAGAGCGAGGAGCAGCGCCGCCTGCACAAGGCGTTCCTGCGTTACCACGACCCGAAGGGCTGGCCGATGCTGCGTGAAGCATTGACCCGCATGGGCCGTGCCGACCTGATCGGGTCGGGCAAGGACCAGTTGATCCCGCTGCACCAGCCGTCCACCGACAGCTACCAGAGCGCCCGGCGCAAGAACTCGACGCCGGCCGGCAGCCATAAGGTCGCCAAGGAAACCACCACCAGGATTCTCACCCAGCACACCGGCCTGCCACCCCGTGGCAGCGACGGCAGCAACCCGTGGGACAAGCGCGAGCAAGCCAAGGCTGCGGCCCAGGCGCGCAATAAGCAGGCGGCCAAAGAGCGCAGCGATGCGGCCAAGGGCAAGGGCGGCAAGCCTACGCGCAAGCCGGTTGTACCGCGGTGATCGACGCCTGAAATGCAAAACGCCAGCCTCGTGCTGGCGTTTTGCTTTCTGGTCGGTGGTGAGTCTGTTTGGTAAGGTGGCGCCCATTAGATTTCTATCGCAGGCAAGCCAGCTCCCACAGGAGAATGTATTTCAAGCGTGGGAGCTGGCTTGCCTGCGATGAGGCCGGTCTGGGCACTCTCGATTTCAAGGAAGAACACTTATGGGCAACCCCTTGCTCAACATCGGCATGGACTCCAACCGCTCCCAATTCATGGCGCGCCAGCGCATTGAGAGCCAGATCAACCTGCCGCGGCTGTTCGCCGTCATTGACGCCGACCCCAGCATCGTCGGCGCTGGCGTGGTGTACATCGACGCCGACTTCAACGTGATCACCCTGCGCGAATTCAAACCCATCTGCAGCATCAAACCCAAGCGCGTCATTTTGCGCGAGGCGCAGAAGTACATCTCGCCGGCGCAGTTTGTCGAGCAGGTGAAGACCGACCCCCGTGAAGGGCGCCTCCAGAAGGAGGCCTTTGACATGGGGCTTTCCTGTGGGGCGGCGGTGATCGGCTGGATCGTGGTGTTCAGTGGCAGCGTCGCCGTACCGTTCACCGCCGGTGCCAGTGCTTTTGTGGTGGGTATCGGTGTCACGGCGGCGCTGGCCAGCAGCGCTCAGTGCGGGTTTGGCGTGGCCCGGACCTATAACGAGATCCTTGACCCAGATGCCAACGACCGCATGGACGACGCCCAGTGGTATGGCGCGGTGTCACCGATTCTCGATGCCGCGTCGTTGGTCGGGATCGGAACGGGAGCTTTCACCACATTAAGGCTGCTCAAGGCCAAAAAAGCCGCTGCGTTGGGCAAGAGCTGGTATGAATTGCTCAAGGGCTTGAATCGCCAGGAGCGCAAGAAGTTGACCCAGGAATTGCTCAGTCTCAAAGACCCAAGCCTGACCCCCAAGTTGCTCAAGTTGCAGCAGCGCGCCGGCACGTTGCCCAAGCGCTACAGCTCCACGGAAATTCGTCATGCCACGCTCACCCAGCTCAAGGACGCCTTGGGCGGCATGTTGGGTATCTGGGGCAGCTATCGAACCGGTCACGTTGGCTCGGCGTCGACGCTTGCCATTGGCCTGTATGAGGAACTGACGGAATGAAGGGGTTTCCCGATAGGCGCAGTTTCCTTGCGCGTTATTTTCCGGTGTTCATGGGCACCATCTTCATGGCGATTTTCTCTGGTTCGGTGGCTGTCTCCACGGCGGGCGTAACCTATTTGCGCGGGGTTGAACCGGCGCTCAAGGCCAACTACTCCGGGGCTGCAATACTGGTGCTGGTAGCGGTACTGGTGTTTGGTAATGTGATGATTGCACGCGGGTACCCCTGGGCGACCCGGCTGGTGGCGGGCTATCTGGTGTGTTGCCTGCTGTTCGTTTTGCCGATGATTCAATACGGCCTCAATACCCTGGTGTACGGCTCGGCGGTGCTGTTTCCGCTGCTGGGCTTGCTGCTGCTCAACAGTAAGCGCCATCGTGAAATGCGCCAGCGACTACTCGAAATACGTCACCTGCGTCGGGCGGAGATTGCGCAACGCAAGGCCCGTTGATTAGGTAGGTTTATTGGCGGTAGGTGGCCTGTTTGTTAGGGTGGCGCCCATCAGATTGCTATCGCAGGCAAGCCAGCTCCCACAGGGGAATGCATTTCAAGTGTGGGCGCTGGCTTGCCTGCGATGAGGCCGGTCTGGGCACTTTCAATTTCAAGGAAGAACACTTATGGGCAGCTCCTTGTTCAACATCGGCATGGATTCCAACCGCTCTCAATTTATGGCGCGCCAGCGTATCGAGAGCCTGATCAACCTGCCACGGCTGTTCGCCGCCGTCGATGCAGACCCCGCCATTGTCGGTGCAGGTGTTGTGTATATCGATGCCGATTTCAACGTTGTCACCCTGCGCGAATTTCAGCCCATCTGCAGCATCGCACCCAAGCGTTTGATCCTGCGTGAGGCGCAGAAGTACATCGCGCCAACGCAATTCGCTCAGCAGGTGCAAGACAATCCGCGTGAGTCCCGCTTGGTGGGCGAAGCGGTCAATACCACGCTATCGTGTGCCGGCGCGGTTATCGGTTGGATCGTGGTGCTCAGTGGTTCCGTCGCAGTTCCGTTTTCGGCGGGGGCCAGTTCGGTGGTCGTGGCGCTCGGCTATACGGCCGCGGCAGCCAGTTCTGTGCAGTGCTTTGCCAGCGGCTATCGCACCGTCAATGAGATCCGCAACCCCGCGCGCAATGATCAGCTCGACAGTGAGGAGTGGTACCAATACACCATGATTGCCCTGGATGCGGCGTCGTTGGTTGGGGTGGGTTCATCGGCATTGGCAACGGTCAAGCTGGTGCGGCTGAATAAGGCCTCTACCGGGAAAAGTGTGAGAGAGGTGCTCAGGGGCCTGAATCGACAGGAGCGCGCCAAGTTGACCAAAGAGCTGCTGAGCATCAACGACCCACGCTTGACGTCCAAGATGATCAAGTTAAAGCAGTTGTCGGGCGATTTGCCTAAGCGGTTCACGCCCACCGAGGTCAAGCATGCAACGGTCACGCAGATCAAGGACGCGTTGGGCGCAGCCATCGGTTTTACCGGTAGTGCGGTGTCAGGGAACGTACGCACAATTGCCATAGGTCTGTATGAGGAGGCCGAACAATGAACGAGCTGCCTAGCATTCGCAGTTTTCTGTCGACGTATTTCCCCGTCTTTATGGGGGCGATATTCGTCTGCATTTTCACCCTCGTGTTTGCGGTTCCGGTGTTCTTCGATAGCTATATGCCAAGCCTGTCCATGGCAGATAATGCCAAATACTCCTTCCTGGCGGGTATCGCACTCACGCTAGTCATTGTGCACTGCAATTTCATGATCGCACGCGGGCGTCCCCAATGGATTTGGCCGCTAGTGTTGCTGCTGGGGGTATGCTTTCTGGGTGTATTGCCAACACTCAATGATCAACCGAACGGGGTGGTATATGCCTTGAGCCTGGTGTTTCCATTAATTGGGCTATTGCTGTTCAACAGCAAACGCCACCGTGAAATGCGCCAGAAACTGGTCGAAGTCCGCTGCCTGCGCCAGGCCATGATTGCCCAACACAAACACCATTGATTGGGTAGATTCACCACCTGCCCTCAGCCCGGCGCTACAAATGTGTGCAGCGCCTGCACCATAGCCACAACGTTGGCGCCGTTTTGGTGCTGTACTGCACCGGGCCTGACGTTTTAGTGCAATGACTGCTGCTGTGGCATAAGTCTTGCGCGCGTTGTGCTTATGCCCTGGCTCGCAGGAGGCCGCCGTGTCGATTCATGTCGCGTTGCACCACGTTACGCATTACCGCTACGACCGTGCTGTCGAACTCGGCCCACAGATCGTTCGGCTACGCCCGGCAGCCCATAGCCGTACGCGAATACTGTCCTACGCGCTGAAGGTGTTGCCCGAGCAGCATTTCATCAACTGGCAGCAAGACCCCCAGGGCAATTATCTGGCGCGCCTGGTGTTCCCGGAAAAGACTGACGAGTTGCGCATTGAGGTCGACCTGGTCGCCGAGATGGCGGTGTTCAATCCGTTCGATTTTTTCCTCGAGCCCTACGCCGAAAAAATCCCGTTCAGCTACGCCGCCGATGAGCAGCGCGAGCTGGCGCCGTACTTGGAAACCCTGCCGCTGACGCCAAGGTTTGCCGCTTACCTGGCCGGTATCGATCGCACGCCGCTGCCTGCTGTGGATTTCCTGGTCGGCCTCAACCAGCGCCTGGCCGCCGATATCGGTTACCTGATTCGCATGGAGCCGGGTGTGCAAACCCCGGAATTTACCCTGGAAAACGCGTCCGGCTCCTGCCGCGACTCGGCCTGGTTGTTGGTGCAATTGCTGCGCAACCTCGGGTTGGCGGCTCGATTTGTCTCTGGTTACCTGATACAGCTCACCGCTGACGTCAAAGCCCTCGACGGCCCGTCCGGTACCGAGGTGGACTTCACCGACCTGCACGCCTGGTGCGAAGTGTATCTGCCCGGCGCTGGCTGGATTGGCCTGGATGCCACGTCCGGGTTGTTCGCCGGTGAAGGGCATATCCCCTTGGCCTGCAGCCCCGATCCATCGTCTGCCGCGCCCATCAGTGGGTTGGTTGAGCCGTGCGAATGCGAGTTCACCCATGAGATGTCGGTGGAGCGCATCTGGGAAGCGCCACGGGTGACCAAGCCCTACACCGAAGAACAATGGTTGGCGATCCAGGCCCTGGGCCGGCAGATCGACGGCGACCTGCTCAAGGACGACGTACGCCTGACCATGGGCGGCGAGCCGACCTTCGTCTCTATCGACGACCCAGACGGCGCCGAATGGAACACCGCAGCCCTGGGCCCGGACAAGCGACGCCTGTCGGCCGAGCTGTTCCAGCGCCTGCGCCAGCACTATGCGCCCAAGGGCCTGGTGCATTTCGGCCAAGGCAAGTGGTACCCCGGGGAGCAACTGCCGCGCTGGTCGCTCAATTGCTACTGGCGCCGCGACGGCGTGCCGATCTGGCACAACAGCGCACTGATCGCCGATGAGCAAGAAGACTACGGCGCCGATGGGGTGATGGCCGGGCGTTTCCTGGCCAGCGTCGCCGAGCGCCTGAAACTGCCGGCGCGCTTTGTGTTCCCGGCGTTCGAGGACAATTTCTACTACCTGTGGCGCGAAGGGGCGCTGCCCCAGAACGTCACCGCCCAGGACCCCCGCCTGAGCGACGACCTGGAGCGTGAGCGCCTGCGCAAAGTGTTCAGCCAGGGCCTGGATAAAGTCATCGGCCAGGTGCTGCCGCTGGCACGTACTGCGGCCAATGACCGCTGGCAGAGTGGGCGTTGGTACCTGCGCGACAACCATTGCCGGTTGGTGCCGGGTGATTCGCCGCTGGGTTACCGGCTGCCCTTGGCTTCCCAGCCCTGGGTGACGGCGGCTGAGTATCCGTTCATACACCCCACCGACCCGAACCAGGACCAGCCCGAGCTTCCCACTGCGGCGCAATTGCGCAGCCATGGCGAGCCGGCCCCGGACGACGAGCGTGTGCCCAAGGTCGACGAGTCCGCCGACTGGCTGACCCGTACCGCGCTGTGCGCCGAAGCACGAGAAGGCCGCCTGTACCTGTTTATGCCGCCGCTGGAGCGCATCGAGGATTACCTGGAGCTGGTGACTGCCATTGAGGCCACCGCCGAAGAGCTGCATTGCCCGGTACTGCTGGAGGGCTACGAGCCGCCAGCGGATACGCGCCTGAGCAATTTCCGGGTCACGCCAGATCCCGGTGTCATCGAGGTCAACGTACAGCCGTCCGCCACCTGGGACGAGTTGGTAGAACGCACCGAATTCCTCTACGAAGAGGCCCGGCAAACCCGCCTGACCACCGAGAAGTTCATGATCGATGGGCGCCATACCGGCACCGGTGGCGGTAACCACTTCGTACTGGGCGGTGCGACGCCCAAGGATTCGCCCTTCCTGCGCCGACCGGACCTGCTGCGCAGCCTGATCAGCTACTGGCATAACCACCCGTCGTTGTCCTATTTGTTCTCCGGCCTGTTTATCGGCCCCACCTCCCAGGCGCCCAGGGTGGATGAGGCGCGCAACGATGCGCTGTATGAACTGGAAATCGCCTTCGCGCAGATGCCGGCACAGGGCGAGGACTGCCCGCCATGGTTGGTGGATCGCCTGTTGCGCAACCTGCTGATCGACGTGACGGGTAATACCCATCGCGCCGAATTCTGTATCGACAAACTTTACTCACCCGACGGCGCCACTGGCCGCCTGGGGCTGCTGGAACTGCGCGCCTTTGAAATGCCCCCCCATGCGCGCATGAGCCTGACCCAGCAGTTGTTGCTGCGGGCGCTGGTCGCGCGGTTCTGGCGCGAGCCCTATGCGCCGCCGAAGCTGGCGCGCTGGGGCACTGAACTGCATGACCGTTTCCTGTTGCCGCACTTTATCGAGCAGGACTTTGCCGACGTGATCGTCGAGCTGAACGCGGCCGGCTACCCGCTGCGTGCCGAATGGTTCGCGGCGCATCTGGAGTTTCGTTTCCCCAAGGTGGGCGACTACGCCGTCAGCGGTATCGAACTGGAACTGCGCCAGGCCTTGGAACCCTGGCACGTGCTGGGCGAGGAGGGCGCAGTGGGTGGCACGGTGCGGTATGTGGATTCGTCCCTGGAGCGCCTGCAAGTGAAGTTGAGCGGGTTGCCACCGCAACGCTACCTGCTGACCTGCAATGGCGTGCCGGTGCCGCTGCAACCAACCGGCCGCGTCGGCGAGTTCGTGGCGGGCGTGCGTTACCGCGCCTGGCAACCGGCCAACTGCTTGCAACCGACCATCCCCGTGCATGCGCCGCTGGTATTTGACCTGCTCGACACTTGGATGCAGCGTTCGTTGGGTGGCTGCCAATACCATGTGGCGCACCCGGGCGGGCGCAATTACGACAGCCTGCCGGTGAATGCCAATGAGGCGGAGAGCCGGCGCATGGCGCGTTTTTTCCGCTTGGGGCATAGCCCGGGCAAGCTGCCAGTGCCGACTGTAACGGTAAACGATGAGTTGCCAATGACCCTGGATTTGCGGCGTTTCACAAAAAATAAGGAATGAACATGATCCTAGTGTGGGAGGGCTTTTGTGGCGAGGGAGCTTGCTCCCGCTGGGGTGCGAAGCGCCCCCAATAGCAGGCGACTGCTGCGCAGTCGAGCGGGAGCAAGCTCCCTCGCCACAACAAGCCAGCCCCCCACATTGGATCGTAGTGAATTTGAGTTAACCTGACTTCCCTTGCCTCTGCCGAGCGTTCCATGTCCGACTTGCTCGACCGTTACCCGCTCACCGCGGGCACCTATCACGAACTGCTGGACGCCAGCGGCGCGGTGCGTGCCCATTGGCGACGCTTGTTCGATCACCTGCAACGCAGCACGCCCGCACAACTGGCCCAGCGCCAGGCGTTGTTGACGCGTCAGATCCAGGAAAACGGCGTCACCTATAACGTCTACGCCGACCCCAAGGGCGCCGACCGCCCCTGGGAACTGGACCTGCTGCCTCATGTGCTGGCGGCCGAGGAGTGGCAGCAACTGTCGGCCGGCATCGCCCAGCGTGCGCGCCTGCTCAATGCGGTGCTGGCCGACCTGTATGGCCCGCAGCGCCTGATCAAGGAAGGCTTGCTGCCGGCCGAACTGGTGTTCGGGCATAACAATTTTCTGTGGCCGTGCCAGGGCATCCAGCCGCCCGACGGTGCGTTCCTGCATCTGTACGCGGTCGACCTGGCGCGCACGCCGGACGGCCGCTGGTGGGTCACCGCCGACCGTACCCAAGCCCCATCGGGCGCCGGCTACGCCCTGGAAAACCGCACCATCGTGTCCCGCGCCTTCCCGGACCTGTACCGGGATATGCAGGTGCAGCACCTCACCGGTTTCTTTCGCACGCTGCAGGAAACCCTGGCGCGTCAGGCCCCTGGCGATGACCAGCCGCCGCTGATCGTGCTGCTCACGCCGGGGCGTTTCAACGAAAGCTATTTCGAACACCTGTACCTGGCGCGCCAGCTCGGGTACCCCTTGGTAGAGGGCGGCGACCTCACCGTGCGCGACAGCACCGTGTTCCTGAAAACCCTTAGCGGCCTGCGCCGGGTGCACGCGATCATGCGTCGCCTTGATGATGATTTCTGCGACCCGCTGGAGCTGCGCACCGACTCCGCGCTCGGCGTGCCGGGCCTGCTCGACGCCGTACGCCAAGGCAATGTGCTGGTGGCCAATGCCTTGGGCAGCGGCGTGCTGGAGTCCCCGGGGTTGCTGGGCTTTTTGCCCAAGATCAACGAGTTTTTGTTCGGTGAAGCCTTGATCCTGCCGTCGATTGCCACCTGGTGGTGCGGCGAAGCGCCGGTGCTTGCCGAAGCCCTGGAAAAACTCCCGGAGCTGCTGATCAAGCCGGCATTTCCCTCACAAAGTTTCGCCCCGGTGTTTGGTCGCGACCTTGACGACGAACAGCGCCAGGCCCTGGCTGAACGCATGCGTGCGCGGCCCTATGCCTATGTCGCCCAAGAGCTGGCGCAACTGTCTCAGGCGCCGGTATGGCACACCGTGGATGACCACCTGCAACACCGTGCCATTGGTATGCGTGTCTACGCCGTGGCCAGTGAAGACGGTTATCGGGTACTGCCCGGTGGCCTGACTCGCGTGGCGGCCGACGCCGATGCCGAGGTGGTGTCGATGCAGCGCGGCGGGGCGAGCAAGGACACCTGGGTACTCGGCGAACGCGTGCCGGGTGGCGAGCAGTGGCGCGCCCAACGCACCATTGGCGCCTATGACCTGGTGCGCCGCGATCCCTATCTGCCCTCGCGCGTGGTGGAAAACCTGTTCTGGTTCGGTCGTTACTGCGAGCGCTGCGACGACAGTGCGCGCTGGCTGCGCATTGTGCTGGCGCGGTATGTCGACGGCGACGATCCGCTGGCGTTGCAGGCCGCCGTCGAACTGGGCGAAAGCCTGCGCCTGTTGCCTGAGGAGGGCGAGCTGCCTGAGCGCCTGCTCGCCGCTTTGCTGGGTGATGACTGGCCTTCAAGTCTGCGCGCCAACCTGCAGCGCCTGCAGTGGGCGGCATCCCAGGTGCGCGGCAAGTTGTCCAGGGAAAACTGGCAAGCCCTGGTGGAGCTGCAACGCGAAGCCATGGAACTGGAAAGCGACACTGCAGACTTTGGCGAGCTGCTCGACTTTCTCAACCGCCTGGTGATGTCCCTGGCGGCACTGTCCGGTTTTGCCCTGGACGACATGACCCGCGATGAAGGCTGGCGCTTTTTGATGATGGGCCGGCGTATCGAGCGTTTGCAGTTTCTGAGCAGCAGCCTTGCGGCGTTCCTGCGCGGTGTGGCGGTGTTCGATCAGGCCGGGCTGGAATGGTTGCTGGAGCTGGGCAACAGCAGTATCACCTACCGCTCGCGCTACCTGGCGGTGCCGCAGTTGATCCCGGTGCTCGACCTGCTGCTGCTCGACGAGCAGAACCCCCATGCGGTGCTGTTCCAGCTCAAGTTGGTGAGCCGCACCCTGCGCCGTCTCAATGATGATTTTGGCGTGCCCCGTGAAACCGGGCTGGTGCCTTTGGTCGAGTGCCTGGCGCGTTTTGACCTGGGCTGCCTGGAGAACGGCCTGTTTGGCGAAACCAGCGTGCGTGCCGCGCTGGACGGCCTGGCCGACCTGTTGCAAGCGGTGGCCGATGAAAGCGGGCAAGTGTCGGATCGCCTGGCGCTGCGCCATTTTGCCCACGTGGATGATGTCAGCCAGCAAACGGTGTCGGTGTAATGAGCGCGCGCTACCAGATTTTCCACGATACCCATTACCACTATGACAGCCCGGTGTCCCTGGCCCAGCAACTGGCGCACCTCTGGCCAAGGCCGTGCGCCTGGCAGAAGTGCACCTGGCAGCAGTTGGATATCAGCCCGGAACCCACCTCGCGCCGCGACGAACTGGACGTATTCGGCAACCCGATCACTCGCCTGGCGTTCGAACGGCCCCATGATGAATTGCTGGTGAACGCCGGGCTCACCGTGGAAGTGCTGGCGCGACCCGCTCTGGACTTCCAGCGGTCGCCGCCCTGGGACCACACCCGCGACAGCCTGACTTACAGCAGCCAGGCATTGAGCGCCGAACTGATCGAAGCCTGTCGTTATCGCTTCGAGTCGCCCTATGTCCATCTGAAGAAAACTTTCGTCGAGTTCTCCGAAAGCTGCTTCCCGCCCGGCGAGCCTTTACTGCTGGGCACGCAGGCATTGATGGAGAAGATCTTCAGCGAATTTACCTTCGATGCCGAAGCCACCCAGGTCGCCACGCCGCTGGTTGAAGTGCTGGAGCGCCGTCGCGGCGTGTGCCAGGACTTCGCTCACCTGATGCTTGCCTGCCTGCGTTCGCGGGGCCTGGCGGCGCGCTATATCAGCGGCTACCTGCTGACCCAGCCACCGCCCGGCCAGCCACGGCTGATTGGCGCGGATGCTTCCCATGCGTGGGTTTCGGTGTTTTGCCCGGTATCAGGCTGGGTGGATTTTGACCCGACCAACAATGTGCAGCCGGCGCTGGAGCACATCACCCTGGCCTGGGGCCGGGACTTTTCTGATGTGTCGCCATTGCGGGGGGTGATTCTGGGGGGAGGCAGCCATGACCCGGAGGTGCGGGTGACGGTGATGCCGCTGGAATGAAAAACGATCATTCCCACGCTCTGCGTGGGAATGCCTGCTGTGACGCTCTGCGTCACCCTTGCGCTGGCTTCAAGCCTGGTGCGGGACGCGGAGCGTCCGGGGCTGCATTCCCACGCGGAGCGTGGGAACGATCATTCAGCTGGGTCTTTCGGGGTTTCGGTCTCGTCAGTTGCCGCTTCACCTTCGGCATCCGGGTTCAGCGCGCCGGCTTCTTCCTCTGCAGCGGCTTTCTTGCGTTGCAGCTTTTCCTCTTTCTTCTGTTCCTTGGCCAAGTCTCTCTGACGTTTGGCGAAGGAGTAATTAGGTTTGGCCATGGGCGATCCTCTAGGGTCGAAGGTGAGGGTGGGCGGCGCGCAGCTGCCTCGGGTCGTCATGGTAGCAGCTTCAGGGGGCCCTTTGCTTTCACTTACCGCAGGCGTAGGCAGCCAGAAGGCCGTTGAACAGGTGATTGAGGTGCATGGCATGAACTCCCGTGGGTGATGGGCCGATCATAATCAGGGTGCGGCAGTTTGGCTGGTTGATTGTGTTGATGAAGCTGATAGCCTAAAGTTGTATACAATCTGTTGATTCAGATCATAAGAACTCAAGCCTGATTGAGGCACCCTTACCGCAATCCGCGTTTTTAAAACCCTGCCTTGGAGATTCACATGTTTGCCAAACTCGTTGCTGTTTCCCTGCTGACTCTGGCGAGCGGCCAGTTGCTTGCTGCAGAGTGCAAGGTCACTGTCGACTCCACCGACCAAATGTCGTTCAACACCAAAGCGATTGAAATCGACAAGAGCTGCAAGCAGTTCACCGTTGAGCTGACTCACTCGGGTAACCTGCCCAAGAACGTGATGGGCCATAACTGGGTGCTGACTACCGAAGCCAATATGCAACCGGTGGCAACCGACGGCATGGCTGCGGGGATCGACAAGGATTACCTGAAAGCCGGTGATGAGCGCATCATCGCCCACACCAAAATCATCGGTGCTGGCGAGAAAGACTCGGTGACCTTCGACGTCTCCAAGCTGAAGGCCGATGAGAAATACAGCTTCTTCTGCTCGTTCCCAGGCCACATCTCGATGATGAAAGGTGCTGTGGTTCTGAAGTAAGACCGCGTTATCGTTCATCGCAGACAAGCCAGCTCCCACATTCGACCGCATTCCCATGTTGGAATCCGGTCAAGTGTGGGAGCTGGCTTGCCTGCGATGGCGATGTGACAATCAATGCAAAACGATCAGGTTCACCTCAAGGCGCAAACGGCATCACCCGCTTGTGCTCAGTCTTGCGATAGGTCTCGCAGATAATCCTGAACGCCTCCTCACGCACCGGCTCACCCTGCAGGAACGCATCAATCTCGGCATAGGTCACGCCATGTGACGCCTCGTCCGGCTTGCCCGGCGACAGGTCTTCCAGGTCGGCGGTCGGTACCTTCTCCACCAGCGATTCCGGCGCGCCAAAGTGACGGGCAATGGCCCGCACCTGATGCTTCACCAGCCCGCTCAACGGTGCCAGATCGCACGCGCCATCACCGAACTTGGTGTAGAAGCCCATCACCGCTTCCGCCGCATGGTCGGTGCCGATCACCAGCCCACCGGCCGCGCCGGCGATGGTGTACTGCGCCACCATACGCATGCGCGCCTTGGTGTTGCCCAGCACGAAGTCACGGGACGCCGCGGCCTTGCCTTCAAATGCGGCCACTTCATTGGCCAGGGCTTTAACCGCCGGGCCGATGTTCACGGTGTGACGTTCATCCGGCTCGATAAAGTCCACCGAGGCCTGGGCGTCGTGCTCGTCGAACTGGGTTTCGTAGGGCAGGCGCACGGCGATAAAGCGGTACGCCTCATCGCCGGTGCTGGCGCGCAGTTCCTGCACCGCACGTTGGGCCAACAGGCCTGCGGTCAGGGAGTCGACACCACCACTGATGCCGAGCACCAGGGTCTTGAGCCCGGAATTGCGCAGGCAGTCCTGGATAAAGGCCACGCGCCGGGCAACCTCGGCTTCGAGTGCGGCCTGGTCCTTGAACGGGGCTTGCACCTTGAGCTGTTGTGCAATCTCACGCTGTACGGCTTGCATGATTCACTCCTTGCTGGATAGGGCAGGTACTTTGAAAACGTGACGCAAATAGGCGACAAAATTCGGGTCGGTGCAATGGGTCTTGCCCGCTTCATCGGAAATTTTTGCGACGGGCTGGCCATTGCAGGCGGTCATTTTAAGCACGATGCTCATCGGTTCCACCCCTGGAATATCACAGGTCAGGTTGGTGCCGATGCCAAAGCTCACATTAATGCGACCGCGCAACGCCCGAAATATTTCCAAGGCTTTGGGCAATGTCAGACTGTCGGAGAACACCAGGGTCTTGCTCATCGGTTCGATGCCCAGCTTGTGGTAGTGAGCGATGGCTTTTTCTGCCCACTGGATCGGATCACCGGAGTCATGGCGCAGGCCGTCGAACAGCTTGGCGAAGTACAAGTCGAAGTCGCCGAGGAAGGCGTCGGTAGTGATGCAATCGGTGAGGGCGATACCCAACAGGCCACGGTACTCGCGCACCCAGCAATCAAGGGCGGCGATCTGGCTGTCGATCAGGCGCGGGCCGAGTTGCTGGTGGGCCATGATCCACTCGTGGGCCATGGTGCCCAGCGGCTTCATATCGAATTCGCGCGCCAGGTGCACGTTGCTGGTGCCGACAAAACGGCCAGGGAAATCGTGCTTGAGCACGCTGACCACTTCCTCTTGCACCCGGTAGGAAAAACGCCGGCGCGTGCCGAAGTCTGCCACTTGCAGCTCCGACAGCTCATCGCTGCTGGCGTTGGCGGTCAACCAGTCGAACTTGCGATACAGCTGCTCGCGGGCCTGCTCGAGGATCACGGTCTGGTAGCGGTAGCGGTTACGCACCTCGCTGACGATGGCCAGCATTGGCACTTCAAACAGGATCACATGCAGCCACGGTCCGCGCAGGCGGATAAACAACTCGCCGTTCTCGATGCCGGTTTGCACATACCGCAGGTTGAAGCGAAACAGCCCGAGGAAACGCAGAAAATCCGGCTTCATAAAGCTGATGCGTTCCAGGAACCCCAGTTGATCGGGGCTCAGGCTCAGCTCGGCGAGGCGCTCGATCTGGTAACGAATCTCCGCCAGGTAAGGGCGCAGGTCTTCGCTGTTACGGCAACGAAACTCCCATTCAACTTCCACGTTCGGGTAGTTGTGCAGCACCGCCTGCATCATGGTCAGCTTGTAGAAGTCGGTGTCGAGCAGGTTCTGCACGATGCGATCGGCAAACACACTCTCGCTCATAACGGGAATCTCCAGACGGGTCGGCGATGGAGGCCGGCCTTTACGCACAATTGAGGAAGGGGGTTAGTGGCGCATAGACTTGTGGGGTTTTGCCAGTGATTTTTTCAGTAAGGCCACTGGCGCCATCGCAGGCAAGCCAGCTCCCACATTTGGAGTGCATTCCAAACGGTGGGAGCTGGCTTGCCTGCGATGGCGATTCTCCAGGCGCTAAAGCACCTGCTCCATCATCCACTTCACAAACTCGCGCACCTTGGGCACCTCCGCCGAATGCTCGGGATACGCCAGGTAGTAAGCATCCTGGCTCGGCATCGCATGTTGCCAGGGGATCACCAACTTGCCCTCGGCCAATTCCTCCTCCACCAGAAAGCGCGGCAACAGCGCCACGCCGCACCCCACCTGCGCCGCACGGATGCACATGTAGAACGTGTCGAACCGCGGCCCGTGGTAACTGTGCTCGGTATGAAAGCCCTGGCTGGCGAACCAGTCATGCCAGCCCTGAGGCCGCGAGGCGTTTTGCAGCAGCACCAGCTCGCTCAGTTGCGTGGGGTCGGTGAAGGGCTCGGCGGGGAGGCTGTCGGGCGAACACACCGGTACCAGCTCTTCACTGAACAGCTTCAGGCTCTCGGTGCCGGGACGTGCGCCCTGGCCGAAATAGAACGCCATGTCGGCCTTGCCTTGCAGTAACTCGTCCGGGTCCTGTTCGTTGCACAGGTCCAGGTGGATCTGCGGGTGGCGCAAACGCCATCCCTTGAGGCGCGGCACCAGCCAGCGTGCGCCGAAGGTGTAGGGAGTGGACACACGCAGCACTTCGGTTTCGCCGCCGTAGGAGCGCAGGTAGTGGGTGGACATTTCCACTTGGGTGAGGATCTTGCGCACTTCCACCAGGTACAGGTCGCCCGCCGGGGTCATCTGCAAGCGCCGGCGCACGCGGCGAAACAGCAGGTGTTGCAACAGTTCTTCCAACTGCGCCACCTGTTTGCTCACCGCGCTTTGGGTGAGGTTCAGTTCCTCGGCGGCGCGGGTGAAGCTCAGGTGGCGGGTGGCCGCTTCGAAACACTGCAGGGCGGTGATCGAGGGCAAATATCTTTTGTTCAGCACGGCATGCCTCTTTTTATTCTTTGCATGAATAAAGGGAATGATATCTCGCCTAATCGTCGTTTGTTGGCAAGTCTTGGGCCAGCTACAAATAGGCTCAGGATCGCCGTGCAAGCAGCGGCGCGATTTTTCTACGCAGATTTGAAGGAGTGACCCATGGTTGCCGCATTGCTTGATCGTCTCGGGGTAAACCCGGCGCTGTACCAGGCTGGGAAACAACCCGTGCATTCACCGATTGATGGCAGCCGTATCGGCAGTGTCCATTGGGAAGGCGCCGCCGAGGTGGAGCAACAGGTCAGTCGCGCCGAGCATGCATTCGAAGCCTGGCGCAAGGTGCCGGCGCCGCGGCGTGGCGAGCTGGTGCGCCAGTTCGGCGACGTATTGCGCGAGTACAAGGCCGACCTGGGCGAACTCGTTTCCTGGGAAGCCGGCAAGATCACCCAGGAAGGCTTGGGTGAAGTGCAGGAAATGATCGACATCTGCGACTTCGCCGTCGGCCTGTCGCGCCAGTTGTACGGCTTGACCATCGCCTCCGAGCGCCCAGGCCACCATATGCGTGAAACCTGGCACCCGCTGGGCGTGGTCGGCGTGATCAGCGCCTTCAACTTCCCGGTGGCTGTGTGGGCGTGGAACACTGCGCTGGCCTTGGTGTGCGGCAACGCGGTGATCTGGAAACCGTCGGAAAAGACCCCGCTCACCGCACTGGCCTGCCAGGCCTTGTTCGAGCGCGTACTGAAAAAATTCGACGGTGCCCCCGAGTACCTCAGCCAAGTGATCATCGGCGGCCGCGACGCCGGCGCTGCGCTGGTGGATGACCCGCGCGTCGCCCTGATCAGCGCCACCGGCAGCACGCGTATGGGCCGTGAAGTGGCACCCAAAGTCGCCGCACGTTTCGCCCGCAGCATCCTTGAACTGGGCGGCAACAACGCGATGATTCTCGGTCCAAGCGCCGACCTGGACATGGCCGTGCGCGCCATCCTCTTCAGCGCGGTGGGCACCGCCGGCCAACGCTGCACCACCCTGCGCCGGCTGATCGCCCATGAGTCGGTCAAGGAAGAAATCGTCACCCGCCTCAAGGCCGCCTATTCCAAAGTGCGCATCGGCCACCCACTGGAAGGCAACCTGATCGGCCCGCTGATCGACAAGCACAGTTTCGACAACATGCAGGACGCCCTTGAGCAAGCCTTGAGCGAAGGCGGCAAGGTGTTCGGCGGCAAGCGCCAACTGCAAGACAAATTCCCCAACGCCTACTACGTATCGCCGGCCATCGTGGAAATGCCCGAGCAAAGCGACGTAGTGTTCAGCGAAACCTTCGCGCCGATTCTTTACGTGGTCGGCTACACCGACTTCGCCGAAGCCCTGCGCCTGAACAACGCCGTGCCACAAGGCTTGTCATCCTGCATCTTCACCACTGACGTGCGTGAAGCCGAGCAGTTCATGTCGGCGGTGGGCAGCGACTGTGGCATTGCCAACGTCAACATCGGCCCGAGCGGCGCGGAGATCGGTGGCGCGTTCGGGGGTGAAAAAGAAACCGGCGGCGGGCGTGAATCGGGCTCGGATGCGTGGCGCGGGTATATGCGCCGGCAAACCAATACTGTGAACTACTCGCTGGAGCTGCCTCTGGCACAAGGCATCACGTTCGACTGAGCCTCAGGTCGGAGTGAGATCAATGTGGGAGCAGGCAAGCCAGCCCCCACAGGTGATACTGATCGTTCCCACGCTCTGCGTGGGAACGCATCCTGTGACGCTCCGCGTCACGACAATGCGGACGCGGAGCGTCCAAGGCTACATTCCCACGCAGAGCGTGGGAACGAGCGGTGGTGAATTCATCCCGGAGTCTGGCAATGGCACTGCGCGAAACATGTTTATGGGAACACCTCACCCCAGGCCGTCCCGACCGAGCCGCGCTCAAGGGCGCGGTCAAGGTGGATGTGTGCGTGATCGGCGCCGGCATCACCGGTTTGTCGGCGGCCATTCATTTGCTGGAACAGGGTAAAAGCGTCGTCGTACTGGAAGCCCATCGCACCGGCCACGGTGGTTCGGGGCGCAACGTCGGGCTGGTCAACGCCGGCCTGTGGATTCCACCGGACGAGATCGAGGCCGGTTTCGGCACGGCGGTGGGCAGCCAGCTCAACCGCATGTTGGGTGCGGCGCCGTCCCTGGTGTTCAGCCTGATCGACAAGTACAACATCGACTGCCAATTGCGCCGTGAAGGCACCTTGCACATGGCGCACAACGCCCGTGGCGAGGCGGATTTGCGCAGCCGTGAGCAGCAGTGGAAACGCCGTGGCGCACCGGTTGAGTTACTCACCGGCCAGGCTTGCGAGCAAGCCACCGGTACTCGGAAAATCGCCGCCGCATTGCTGGATCGGCGCGCAGGCACCTTGAACCCCATGGCCTACACCACTGGGTTGGCGAATGCCGCCGCAGCGTTGGGCGGGCAGTTGTTCGATCATTCCCCGGTCACCCAGCTTGAACGCCAAGGCGCCGATTGGTCGGTGCAGACCGCCGAGGGCGCGGTGCAGGCCGCGCAGGTGGTGATCGCCTCCAACGCCTACACCGAAGGCGAATGGACCGAACTGCGGCGTAACTTCTTCCCCGGCTATTACTATCAGGTGGCCTCGGCGCCGCTGACCGATGACGCGGCCAAGCAGATCCTCCCCGGCGGCCAGGGTTCGTGGGACACGCGCCAGGTCCTGAGCAGTATTCGCCGCGATGCCGACGGGCGCCTGTTGCTGGGCAGCCTGGGTAACGGCAACCAGAAACCGGCATGGTTTCTCAAAGCGTGGGCCGATCGGGTGCAGCAACACTACTTCCCGTACCTCAAACCGGTGCAATGGGAATTCACCTGGACCGGCTGCATCGCGTTCACCCCCGACCACTTGATGCGCCTGTTCGAACCGGCCCCCGGCCTTGTGGCGGTTACCGGTTATAACGGGCGCGGGGTGACCACCGGCAGCGTAGTGGGCAAGGCGTTTGCCGACTACCTGTGTCACCAGGACACCCAAGCCTTGCCGATCCCTTTTACGCCCATGCAACCCTTGGCCGCGGTGGGCTTGCGCAGCTGCCTGTATGAAGCCGGCTTCTCGCTCTATCACGCCGGGCAATGCCTGAGGATCGTGATCTGATCAGCGAAATACCCCTCAAAAGCCTGCGTTTTCTTAGCAGGCTACCCATCTGTATTGGTGCAAGTCGTAGCAATCACGCACTGTAAATGTGCAGTTCCGTTACGCACATTGTTACAGCTGCAGGAACTGTCGTTTATGCCTGTGGTTGCAGGTGCGACCTGCCAGGGTTGTACTTTTTTGAAGTGTTGGTTGCACCTCTAGACGCTAGACGGTTGCACGTCCTGGCAAAAGGCGTCGAAACGCCTGTAATAACAATGACACCGTGTCTTTTTGAAGAATAAAAAAGTAATGGCACGCGGCTTGCTCTGAGCTTTCGGTGAAAGGTTTGAATGCAAGTTGTCGTGCCAAAAATCAAAAATATCGGAGCACCACTCATGTCCCAGACGTTTTACAAGAAAGGTTTTCTGGCCCTCGCCGTTGCTGCGGCGCTGGGTGTTTCTACGTTTGTTCAAGCTGATGTGAAAATTGGTGTGGCGGGCCCGATGACGGGTGCCAACGCCGCTTTCGGTGAGCAGTACATGAAGGGTGCCCAGGCGGCAGCCGACGTTATCAACAAGGCCGGCGGCATCAACGGTGAGCAGATCAAGCTGGTGGCGGGCGATGACGCCTGCGAGCCCAAGCAGGCCGTGGCCGTGGCCAACCGCCTGGCCGACCAGGACAAAGTGATCGGTGTGGTCGGGCACTTCTGCTCATCCAATACCATCCCGGCGTCTGAGGTTTACGACGAAGCAGGCATCATCGCCATCACCCCAGGCTCCACCAACCCACAAGTGACCGAACGCGGCCTGGGCGCCATGTTCCGTATGTGCGGGCGTGACGACCAGCAAGGCATCGTCGCCGGCGACTACATCGTCGACGTGCTCAAGGGCAAGAAAGTCGCGGTGATCAACGACAAGGACACCTACGGCAAAGGCCTGGCCGACGCCACCGCCGCCCAGTTGACCAAGCGCGGCGTCAAGCCGGTGCTGGAAGAGGGCCTGACCCGTGGCGAGAAAGACTTCAGCGCCCTGGTCACCAAGATCCGCTCCCTGGGCGCCGACGTCGTGTACTTCGGCGGCCTGCATCCGGAAGCCGGCCCACTGGTGCGCCAGATCCGTGAAGCGGGCTTGAAAGACGTCAAGTTCATGTCCGATGACGGCGTGGTCACCGACGAGTTGGTGTCCACCGCAGGTGGTGCGCAGTACGTCGATGGCGTGTACATGACCTTCGGCGCCGACCCGCGCCTGCTGCCGGACAGCAAGACGGTCGTGGAAGAGTTCCGCAAGAACGGCACCGAGCCTGAAGGCTACACCCTGTACGCCTACGCTTCGATCCAGGCCTTGGCCGCCGGCTTCAACGGTGCCAAGTCCAACAAGGGCGAAGACGCTGCCAAGTGGCTCAAGGCCAACCCGGTTAAAACCGTCATGGGCGAAAAAGCCTGGGATACCAAGGGCGACCTGAAAGTCTCTGACTACGTGGTTTACCAGTGGGACAAAGACGGCAAATACCATCAGCTGGAAAAGCAGAAGTAAGTACAAGCACCACGGGCCTAAGGTTAGGGGGGCTTGCTGTGGCGAGGGAGCTTGCTCCCGCTGGAGTGCGTAGCACTCCCAACCGCTTACCGAAATACATCTGATGTATCTCGATTGCCCAGTTTGGGGCTGCTTCGCAGCCCAGCGGGAGCAAGCTCCCTCGCCACATAAGCCAGCTCCCACAGAGGGCGTGGTTGCCTGCTCCATTGCAACAAACCTGTCTTTTCCTCCAGAAGCGCCGCACACCCACCGGTGTGCAGGTGCTCACCGCGTGAGATTGCGTTATGGATGGTATTTTCCTGCAGCAACTGGTCAACGGCCTGACCCTCGGGTCGGTCTATGGCCTGATCGCCATCGGCTACACAATGGTCTATGGCATCATTGGCATGATCAACTTCGCCCACGGCGAGGTTTATATGATTTCCGCTTACCTCGCGGCGATCAGTCTGGCACTGCTGGCTTACTTCGGCATCGAATCCTTCCCGCTGCTCATTCTCGGTACCTTGATCTTCACCGTGGTCGTCACCGGCGTGTACGGTTGGGTGATTGAGCGTGTCGCCTACAAACCCCTGCGTAACTCCACCCGCCTGGCACCGCTGATCAGCGCCATCGGTATCTCCCTGATCCTGCAGAACTACGCGCAGATCGCCCAGGGCGCCAAGCAACAAGGCATTCCCACCCTGCTGGCCGGCGCCTGGCGCGTCGATATCGGCACCGGGTTCGTGCAACTGACCTACACCAAAGTGTTCATCCTGGTCGCCGCTTTTGCCGGCATGGCCTTGCTCACCTACATCATCAAATACACCAAGCTCGGCCGCATGTGCCGTGCTACCCAGCAAGACCGCAAGATGGCCTCGATCCTGGGCATCAACACCGACCGCGTGATCTCCTACGTGTTTGTCATCGGTGCCGCCATGGCCGCCCTGGCCGGCGTGCTCATCACCCTCAACTACGGCACCTTCGACTTCTATGCCGGCTTCATCATCGGCATCAAGGCGTTTACCGCGGCGGTACTCGGCGGCATCGGCTCCCTGCCTGGGGCGATGCTGGGCGGGATCATCCTCGGTATCTCCGAGTCGCTGTTCTCGGGGTTGATCAACTCTGACTACAAAGACGTGTTCAGTTTCTCCCTGCTGGTGGTGATTCTGATTTTCCGTCCCCAGGGCCTGCTTGGTCGCCCACTCGTGGCGAAGGTGTAAACATGTCTGCTGCCAAATCCATTGATATCAAGAAAAGTGTGGTCGATACGGTACTCGCGGGGCTGATTTCGCTGATCGTGTTCGGCCCGATTGTCGGCGTGGTGCTCGACGGCTACAGCTTCAACCTGGAACCTGCGCGGGTTGCCGTGCTGGTCGCCATCGTGATGGCCGGGCGCTTTGCCCTCAGCCTGTTCCTGCAAACCCCCAAGGGCGTGAAGATCCTGCAGGGGTTCGAGAGCAGCGGCTCCGGCGTGCACGTGCTGCCACCGGATTACAAGTCGCGGCTGCGCTGGATCATCCCGGCGCTGATCGTGATCGCCATCGTGTTTCCGATCTTCGCCAACAAATACCTGCTCACCGTGGTGATCCTCGGGCTGATCTACGTGTTGCTCGGCCTGGGCCTGAACATCGTGGTGGGCCTGGCGGGCCTGCTCGACCTGGGTTACGTGGCCTTCTACGCCATAGGTGCCTACGGCCTGGCGCTGGGTTATCAATACCTGGGCCTGGGCTTCTGGACGGTCCTGCCACTGGCGGCCATCGCGGCGGCGTTGGCGGGGTGCATACTCGGCTTCCCGGTGCTGCGAATGCACGGGGACTACCTGGCCATCGTGACCCTGGGTTTTGGTGAAATCATTCGCCTGGTGCTCAACAACTGGCTGTCGTTCACCGGTGGCCCCAACGGTATGCCCGTGCCGTCACCGACCTTCCTGGGCCTGGAGTTCGGCAAGCGTGCGAAGGATGGCGGCATTCCGTTTCACGAGTTTTTCGGCATCGATTACAACCCCAACATCAAGTTCATGTTCATCTACATCGTGCTGTTTTTGGTGGTGCTGGCCGTGCTGTACATCAAGCATCGCCTGACGCGCATGCCGGTCGGCCGCGCCTGGGAAGCCCTGCGCGAAGATGAAATCGCCTGCCGTTCCATGGGCCTGAACCATGTGCTGGTCAAACTCTCAGCCTTCACCATCGGCGCGTCCACCGCCGGTTTGGCCGGGGTGTTCTTTGCCAGCTACCAAGGCTTCGTCAACCCGTCGTCGTTTACCTTCTTCGAGTCGGCGTTGATCCTCGCCATTGTGGTGTTGGGCGGCATGGGGTCGACGGTTGGCGTGGTGATCGCAGCGTTCGTGTTGACCGTGGCGCCGGAACTGCTGCGTAGTTTTTCCGAGTACCGCGTGCTGCTGTTTGGGGTGTTGATGGTGGTGATGATGATCTGGCGACCGCGTGGCTTGATTCGGATTAGCCGTACCGGTGTGACGCCACGCAAAGGGGTAGCGCCATGAGCAAGGAAGTCGTGCTGTCTGTCGAACACCTGATGATGCACTTCGGTGGTATCAAAGCCTTGAGCGATGTAAGCCTCAAGGTTGAACGCAACTCGATCTTCGCCCTGATCGGCCCCAACGGCGCCGGCAAGACCACGGTGTTCAACTGCCTCACCGGCTTCTACAAAGCCAGTGGCGGCAAGATCGAGCTCAACGTGCGCGGCAAGCAAACCAACGTGATCCAACTGCTCGGCGAGCGCTTTGAGGCCACCGACTTCGTGTCGCCCAAAAGCTTCCTCAGCCGCGTTTACTACAAGATGTTCGGCGGCACCCACCTGGTGAACCGTGCCGGCCTGGCGCGCACTTTCCAGAACATTCGCCTGTTCAAGGAAATGTCGGTGCTGGAAAACCTGCTGGTGGCCCAGCACATGTGGGTCAACCGCAACATGCTTGCCGGCATCCTCAACACCAAGGGCTACCGCAAGGCCGAAAGCGATGCGCTGGACTGCGCGTTCTACTGGCTGGAAGTGGTCGACCTGGTGGACTGCGCCAACCGTCTGGCCGGCGAGCTCTCCTACGGCCAGCAGCGCCGCCTGGAGATCGCCCGCGCCATGTGCACGCGGCCGCAGATCATCTGCCTGGACGAACCGGCAGCGGGCCTCAACCCGCAGGAAACCGAAGCCCTCAGCGCGATGATTCGCCTGCTGCGCGACGAACACGACCTTACGGTGGTGCTGATCGAACACGACATGGGCATGGTGATGAGTATTTCCGACCACATTGTGGTGCTGGACCACGGCAACGTGATCGCCGAAGGCGGCCCGGATGCGATCCGCAACGACCCGAAAGTGATCGCCGCCTACCTGGGCGCGGACGAAGAGGAGCTGGTATGAGCGCACCTATCCTCGAAATGAAGGACCTGGACGTGTTCTACGGCCCGATCCAGGCCCTGAAAAAAGTCTCGCTGCACATCAACGAAGGCGAAACCGTCAGCCTGATCGGCTCCAATGGCGCGGGTAAGTCCACGTTGCTGATGTCGATCTTCGGTCAGCCTCGGGCCGAGTCGGGGCAGATCCTCTACAACGGCGTCGACATTACTCACAAGTCGTCCCACTACATCGCTTCCAACGGCATTGCGCAGTCGCCGGAAGGGCGGCGGGTGTTCCCCGACATGACCGTCGAGGAAAACCTGCTGATGGGCACCATCCCCATTGGCGACAAGTTCGCCAGCGAGGACATGCAACGCATGTTCGAGCTGTTCCCCAGGCTCAAGGAGCGACGCAACCAGCGGGCGATGACCATGTCCGGTGGTGAGCAACAAATGCTCGCCATCGCCCGTGCGCTGATGAGCCGGCCCAAGCTGTTGCTGCTCGATGAGCCAAGCCTGGGGTTGGCGCCGATTGTGGTGAAGCAGATCTTTTCCACCCTGCGCGAGCTGGCGTCCACCGGGATGACCATTTTCCTGGTGGAACAGAACGCCAACCATGCGCTGCGCCTGTCGGACCGGGCGTATGTGATGGTCAATGGTGAGATTCGCCTGACAGGCACCGGCAAGGAGTTGCTGGTGAACGAGGAAGTGCGCAACGCCTACCTGGGCGGTCACTGACCCAAGATCCAGGCGCATCAACCCTGTGGGAAGCGGGCCTTATGTGGGAGCCGGGCTTGCCCGCGATAGCATCACCTCGGTTTAGCTGACATACCGAGGTGGCCGCATCGCAGGCAAGCCAGCGCCCACCCAAAGCCGGTTCCCACATTTGTTTTTGCGATGTCAACAAGCCCTCCACCAAATTGTGGAAAACAAATCCAGCCCACCTCAAAAGCGCGACATATAGCCGCCGCAAATCCCTGTTTTGTCACAGTTTTGACTTGTCCCCATCCACTGTGGAACCGGCTGTGGGTAACGTGGGAGTAGCTGGCTGAAAGCCTTTAACCACGTGGCTTGTAGCGTGTTGGTTGTTTTTCGATCAGGGTGTTTTTCGCGACCGTCTCAAGGGTTTGTCAACCTGTTTAAAGACACAGGTATATGAACCAAATAAGTCCTTCCAGCCTGTGGATAAGTCTGTGACTAAACTCTGGAAAGACTTGCGCAGGGGCCGGAATGACTGGCCTGGAGCCATCGTTGTGTTTTTCTGCATTTGTCAGCGGCTACATAGGCGCTCGCCCAGGTCAAGCAAAAAACTTTATAAAACCGCCTGCAACCCTTGTACACAGCGGCTTTGAGCCGTTTGCACTTGCCCCCAAAGACTGTGGGCGCAGTTGTGGATAACCTGCGCGTATATGGCTGCAAGCTACGGTTTATACGGCTTTGCGAGGATTGGTTAAAAAATGATCAGCCAGGCATGCGTGTGTGTGCACGGCGGTTGCCGCAAACGCGGCGTAAGGGCATTCTGCTGGCTGTTTTTTTCCCCGATGCCCGCAAGGAGAACACCATGTCCGACACGCTGTTTATCACTGGCGCTACTTCAGGTTTCGGCGAAGCCTGTGCCCGTCGCTTTGCCGAGGCCGGTTGGAAACTGGTGCTCACTGGTCGTCGTGCCGAGCGCTTGAACGCCTTGGTCGAAGAGCTTTCCAAGCAGACCGAAGTGCATGGCCTGGTGGTGGATGTGCGCGACCGCAAAGGCATGGAGGAGGCCATCGCCAACCTGCCGGCGTCGTTCGCCACGCTGCGCGGCCTGATCAACAACGCCGGCCTAGCCGTGGGCACCGACCCTGCGCCCAAGTGCGACCTCGACGATTGGGAAACCATGGTCGATACCAACATCAAGGGCCTGCTGACCACCACTAACCTGCTGTTGCCGCGCCTGATTGCCCATGGCCGCGGTGCCGGGATCATCAACCTGGGTTCCATCGCGGGTAACTACCCGTACCCTGGCAGCCATGTGTATGGCGGCTCCAAGGCGTTCGTGAAGCAGTTCTCGTTGAACCTGCGCTGCGACTTGCAAGGCACCGGCGTGCGCGTGACCAATATCGAGCCGGGCTTGTGTGAAAGCGAGTTCTCCCTGGTGCGCTTCGGCGGTGACCAGGCGCGTTATGACGCCACCTACGCAGGTGCGGAGCCGATCCAGCCGCAGGACATTGCCGATACGATTTTCTGGGTGATGAACACCCCGGCGCACGTGAACATCAACCGCCTGGAGTTGATGCCGGTGAGCCAGACCTGGGCTGGGTTTGCGATTGAGCGTGGGGCCAAGGGCTAAGCGCCTGCGCGACACACGCTGATCGTTTCCACGCTGCGCGTGGGAATGCCGCCGGGGGCGCTCTGCGCCCCGCTTTCTGCTGGTGACGCAGAGCGTCACGCGATGCATTCCCACGCGGAGCGTGGGAACGATCAGTGGCGGCAAATCGGTCAAAATGCGGCATAAGGTACACTGCCCGCCTGAAAACCCCACCGCACCCAGCGGTTTAAAGGTTTTGACAGGAGGCAATGTGAGTAACCGAGGTGAGCAGGCACTGCTCAAACAATCGACTATCCTGATGTTCGCAGTCGCGATCGCAGGGATTGTCACGGGTGTGATATCCGGCGCCCAATCCATTCTGTTCGACGGCTTTTTCTCGCTGATCGCCACCGCCATCAAGGTGCTGATGCTGATCACGGCCAAGCTGATCGCCAAGAAAAGCAACGAGCGTTTCCAATTCGGCTATTGGCACCTGGAGCCGATGGTGCTGCTGATAGAAGGCAGTTTCCTGCTGCTGATCGCCATCTACGCGTTCCTCAATGGCGTGTTCGGCATTATCAATGGCGGGCGCGAAATCGAGTTGGGGCTGGTGATCATTTATGCGGCGGTATTTACGGTCGTGGAGTTTGCCTACTTCTTCTATGTGCGCTACCGCAATCGCACACTCAAATCGTCATTGATCCAGTTCGACAACATCAGCTGGCTGGTGGACGCGATGCTGTCGGTGGGCTTGCTGATCAGCTTCCTGGCGGCGCTGTTGCTCAAGTCCCAGGGCTATGGCGAGTGGGCGGTCTACGTGGACCCGTTGATCCTGATCCTGCTGGCCCTGAGCATGCTGGCGCCGGCGTTCAAGATCCTGCGCCCGGCGTTGCGCGAAGTGTTGGGGATCGCGCCGGATCACTTGGACGACAAGGTCCGCGAGGTGATGGACGCGGCGCAGGCCAAGCATGGTTTCGACGACTACGTGTCCTATGTGCAGAAGCACGGGCGGGCGCGGTTTATCGAGATTCATGTGGTGCTGCCAGCGGATTACCCGGTGGATAACGTCGCCACCCTCGATGGGCTGCGTGAAGAGATATCCACAGGGCTGGGGGCGGCGGATGCGGCGCGGTGGTTGACGATCAGTTTTACGGGCGACCGCAAGTGGATTGCCTAAAGTCTGTTAGAGCGAGGTGAGGCTATCGCAGGCAAGCCAGCTCCCACATTTAAATGTGCGAACACAATCAACTGTGGGAGCTGGCTTGCCTGCGATGGAGCCCTGCAGGTCAGCCCAGATGCTGGACCAAACCCTGATAGCAAGTCGCCAAATGATAGGGCGTAGTCGAAGGCATATCCCGCCGGCTCACCTTACCCTCGGCATCCAGGCATTCATGCCAACCCTTGGCATGCAAAAAGCGCTGTTGCAGCGCCTGTAACTGACGCTGCAGCACCGCTTCGCTGCCTGGCCGCAAGGTCAGTGCCCGCAGGTACTCCGCCTGAGCCCAGATCCGTTGGGTACCGTCGCGCACCGTGCCATCCAGCGCCAGCATGCCGCTGACCGCACCGCTTAACTTATCCACACCCTTTTGCTCGGCATAGGCAAATGCCCGTGTCAGCGACTCATGCAGCGCAGTGCCGCGCAGCACAGCTGAAGATTCCAGCAAAAAGAACCATTCGAACTGGTGCCCCGGCTCAAACCAGTTATCCACAGCGCCCAAAGGTTTCTCCATCATCACGCCGTGCTCGCGGTCGATGAAGCGTTGCTGCATGGCCGTCGCCAGTGCCAGCAGGGCCGCTTGTACCTGGGTGTCCTCACGCACCGCGAGGGTGGCGAGGAAGCCTTCAGCCAGGTGCATCAACGGGTTTTGCAACGGGCCGGAGTCGAGCGAGGCCCAGTTGCGCTCCAGTACGGCCTCGTACAAGCCGTCACCGGTGGCAAAGCGTTGGGCGACGACTTCCAGGGCAGCGTTGAGCACCGATTCCACCAACGGCTCACGCACCTTGTCCCAGTAATGGGCGCAGGCAAAGATAATGAAGGCGTGGGTGTAGAGGTCTTTGCGCTCGTCCAGCGGCTGGCCGGCGGGGTCGATGCTGTAGAACCAGCCACCGTGTTCGGCATCATGAAAGTGCCGTTGCAGGGAGCGAAACAGCGCCGCCGCACGTTCTTCGGCGAAAGCCGCGCCGGGTTCGCCGATCAGGCTGGCAAACAGGTACAACTGCCGGGCGCAGGCCATGGCGCGATAGCGCTGGGGGGGCAGTGGCTGGTGATCGGCATCCAGTGCCTCAAAGGGCAGCGCCAGGTCGGCATTCCAGCCCGGGCCTTGCCAGATAGGCACGATCAGGTCATGGAAGTGCGTGAGCACAGGCGTCAGGGAAGAGGGGGAAGCGATGGGCATTGGCTGGCGTCGTCACGGCAGGGGTGTAGGCGCGCATGGTAGCAGGCTGATCGTTCCCACGCTCTGCGTGGGAATGCATTTTATGACGCTCTGCGTCATGCTTTGGGACGCAGAGCGTCCTAGGCTACATTCCCACGCGGAGCGTGGGAACGATCTTTTCCTCAGCCCGCCAGCAACCACACCCCAGTCGCCGCCGAAGCAGCCCCGGCCACTCGCACCAAGGGTGCCGCAGCTGCCGGCAAAAAGCGCACCACTGCATAACCCGCAGCGTGCAACACGGCTGTTGCCCCCACGAACCCAGCCGCATACGCCCAAGGGCTGGTCATATCCGGCAGTTCCAGGCCATGGGCCACGCCGTGAAACAGCGCAAACAACGCCGTGGCGCCCACGGCCACGAACAGCGGCGGCCGGACCGCCAACGCTACCGCCAGGCCCAAGGCCAGCACCGATGCAGCAATCCCGCTTTCCAGCGCCGGCAATTGCAGCCCTTCGAAACCCAACACCCCGCCGATCAGCATGGTGCCGACAAAGGTGCACGGCAGCGCCCAGCGCGCGGCGCCTTTTTGCTGGGCCGCCCAGAGGCCCACCGCAAGCATGGCCAGCAAGTGATCGAGGCCGCCCAGGGGGTGGCTGATACCGGCCACCAGGCCATTGTCGCCATGGCCCGGATGGGCGAAGGCCAAGGCAGGGGCGAGCAGCAGCGCGGCGGCGGCGAAAAGTCTGTTGAGTCTCATGGACAGGTTCCTTATGGGTTGATCAGGCGGCGGTCAGCAGGCCCTGGCGTTCGATGAAGGCGACGATGTCGTCCAGGCCGACCCCGGTCTTCTGGTTGCTGAACACAAAGGGTTTGCCGTTGCGCATGCGCTGGGTGTCGCTGTTCATCAGTTCCAGCGAGGCACCCACCAGCGGGGCCAGGTCAATCTTGTTGATCACCAGCAGGTCGGATTTGCAAATACCGGGCCCGCCCTTGCGCGGCAGTTTGTCGCCCGCTGAGACATCAATCACATAGATGGTCAGGTCCGACAGTTCCGGGCTGAAGGTGGCCGACAGGTTGTCGCCGCCGGACTCCACCAGAATCAGGTCCAGGCCGGGAAAACGGCGGTTGAGTTGGTCCACGGCCTCCAGGTTGATCGAGGCATCTTCGCGAATCGCCGTGTGTGGGCAGCCACCGGTTTCCACGCCGATGATGCGCTCCGGCGCCAGGGCCTGGTTACGCACCAGGAAGTCGGCGTCTTCACGGGTGTAGATGTCGTTGGTGACCACCGCCAGGTTGTAGCGATCGCGCAGCGCCAGGCACAGGGCCAGGGTCAGGGCGGTCTTGCCCGAGCCTACCGGGCCGCCGATACCGACGCGCAGGGGTTGTGTGTTCATGTGCTTCTCCAGAATCAGGAACGGAACAGGCGGCTGTACTGGCGCTCGTGGGCCATGCACGCCAGGGACAGGCCAAAAGCGGCGCTGCCCAAATGGTTAGGGTTAATGCGTTCGGCATCCTGCTGTGCTTGTTGCAGCAGCGGCAGCAGTTCGCTGGTCAACCGCTGGGCCGCTTGCTGGCCCAATGGCAGGGTTTTCATCAGTACCGCCAGTTGGTTTTCCAGCCAGCTCCATAGCCAGGCGGCAAGAGCATCGCCGGGGTTGATGTGCCAGGCGCGCGCGGCCAAGGCCCAGCCCAGGGCCAGATGCGGTTCGTCGCGTTGTGCAAGAAAATCACGGGCGCTGTCGTCCAGTTCCGGCAAGCCGTTGAGCAGTTGTTGCAGGGAATAGCCCATCTGACGACTCTCCTGATACAGCTCCCGGGTCTCACGGCTGGCGCGATGCTCGTCGCACCACTGCGCCAATTGGGCCCAGTCCTGTTCGCCGGCTGCGCGGCAGTGGGCGAGCAGCAGCGGGGCTTCGAAACGCGCCAGGTTGAGCAGCAACTGGTCACTGATCCAGCGCCGGGCGCTCGCGGCATCCTGCACGCGGCCGTTGTCCACCGCCATTTCCAGGCCTTGGGAATAGCTGTAGCCGCCAATCGGCAGTTGCGGACTGGCCAGGCGCAGCAGCGCCCAGGCTGGGTTCATAGACGCACGCCGAACTGATGCAGCTTGGGCGCGTAGTTGAAGTCTTCATCACCATGCCGTGAATGATGATGGCCGCCGCCATAGGCGCCGTGCTCGGGTTGAAACGGCGCCTCGAGGGTCTGCGCATCGGCACCCAGTTGCTCGAGCATGGCCTTGAGCACGTAGTCATCGAGCAGGCGCAGCCAGCCGTCACCGACTTGCAGGGCCACATGGCGGTTGCCCAGATGATACGCGGCACGGGTGAGCTCGAAGGCGTTGCGGCAGGTGACGTGCAGCAGTTGTTCAGGGCGGGCGCATACCCGTACGACGCGTCCGTCTTCTGCCTGCAGGAATTCACCATCGTGCAAGGGCGGCTGGCCCCGCTCCAAAAACAGGCCGACGTCTTCACCGTCGGCACTGAAACAGCGCAGGCGGCTTTTGCTGCGGGCTTCGAAGTTGAGCAGCAACTCGGCGGCCCAGAGGGCTTGGGGGGCGATTCGGCGGTGTATCACCAGCATCAGAGAGCTTCCAACTGTGAGCGATGAAAGACCTAGAGCAAGGGGCTTGCCAATCACGGAATCGAGTAGGAATTCCCTGTAGTCAGGCAGGCATGCTGCTCAATAGGGCGTCGGATGATTTCCGCGCGTGTATCAATTTGGTGCGTGCCGAGGTTTATAGCACCGGGGAAGGGCATTCTGCGTTGATGGCGCCGCTCAGTTTGATGAAGTTTCTTTCATCTTTTTCTTTGTAGGTGTTTTTTAGGATTTTTCCTACGGGTCATCAGGATTTGGAGCTCATGAGATTACCTGCGGGTTCTTTAGGCTATGCGGCCTGTTTAATTCCACCGCGACGTTCATCATGCTTCGATCAATTTTTTGTGTATGCCTTGTCAGCCTGACCTGCTTTATTTCATCGGCAAAGGCCAATTTCCAACCCCGCGCCACCTTCAGCTCTTCGCTGCAAAGCATCAAGCCGGCCTCTATCGACGATGTCATTGACCGCGCCCATGAGTTGCTGGGTACGCCCTATAAGTGGGGCGGCACATCGGCAGAGCAGGGCTTCGATTGCAGTAGCTTCCTGGTGTACTTGTTCAAGACCCAAGCCAATATCCAGCTACCCCGCACCACTGCCGCCATGCACCGTTCATCGGCGACAACCATCAAACGCAGTGCTTTAAAGCCAGGGGATGCAGTGTTTTTCAAAGGCAACGGGCGGGGCCAGGTCAGCCATGTCGGCCTTTATATCGGCCAGGGCAAATTCATCCATTCGCCGCGTACCGGCAAAACCATCCGTATCGATTCATTGAGCAATAGCTACTGGAACAAGCACTACACCACCGCCAAACGGTTCCACACGGCGGGTTGATTGACTTACTCGGTGCTGCCCAGCCCTTGCCAATGTTTGAGGCCAATAAAGATAAAGCGCAGCTGCTGGGTGATTTTCGCCTGGGGCGTAAGGTGGGCCGGCAAGGCGTGGGCCGGTGGGTCGATGATATCGGGCAGGGTGGCGAACACACTCTTGACGATCAGGTCGGCCATCACACGCAAACCTTCGGCATCCAAGTGCTGAAGTTTGGGCATCAGTGTCAGGTCGGCGGCCAGGTCGCGAGTGATGTCTTCGCGCAGGGCGGCGATGGCTTGGCGCACGGCCAGGCAGCCGCCGTACTGTTCGCGAGCCAGGAACAGGAACTGAGAGCGGTTAGCCGAAACCACATCGAGAAAGATGCGCACCGAGGCATCAATGATGCCGCCCATCACGAATTCATTGTGGCGCACCAGGCGGATCGTGGCGCGAAAGGTCTGGCCGACCTCGCTTACCAGTACCAGCCCAAGTTGGTCCATGTCGGCGAAATGGCGATAGAAACCGGTGGGCACGATACCCGCAGTCTTGGCGACTTCGCGCAAACTCAGGCTGCCAAACCCGCGGCCACACTCCATCAGATGGCGGGCTGCGTCCATCAGGGCGAGGCGGGTCTGTTGCTTCTGTTCGGCGCGGGGCAGCATGAGCGGATGAGCTTTGTCGGCAAGTACAGCGACGCACTCTAGCAAAAGCGCTTTGCCGGCGTCGAACTTGGCAGGGGCGGGGCGTGACGCGTTCTATATAAAAGCAAAAGCCCGATCGGCAGATCGGGCTTTTTTCTGGGCCACCACAGGCTTAGCTCTGTGCTTGATGCAGTTCTTGCAGACGGTCGGCACCGCCTTCAGCAACGCCTTCGGTGTAGGCGCGTTTGTTGGCTTGTTCAGCACCGCCTTCGACCAGACCTTTCTCTTGCAAGCGGTTGTAGCCATTTTCAGCTACGGCGCCTTTGGCGTAATCACGGTTTTCGTCTTCTTGCGAACCGCTGCGAGCCACGGTTTGGCTGGTTTGCACGGCTTGAGCTTTGTTCTGCGGGGTGGCCTGTTCGGCAGCTGGCAGGGCAAAAGCGCTGGAAGCCAGGACAGATAACAGAACGGTAGCGAGTAATTGGCGTTTCATGATGGTTGCTCCTAGGGAGGGCGATAAAGTGGGTACAGGGCTAATGTTACCCTTGATAAGTCGATATAAAAGTTCATAAACACAATGGTAATAATCAACAGAATTGATTGTTCTCGCCGGAGGCTCTAGATCGAGCCTCTCAAGCCCGCGGCTTTGCACCGATGTGGGTATTTTCGACACGAACCTGGGTAACAATGGTGCGTCGTCGATGGGGAAAATTGTCTGGTTGATCAGGAAAATCGCTTTTTTCGGTTAAATCCGCGGTTGCGTTAAACCCCCAGGCACTTTGCCAGTCGTAGTCCTATAAGCTGTTTAAAAGGCTGTTGCCCAGCCAGTCGTATTCAGGAGTCCTGTGCAATGACGCGCACTCGTAAAATTCTCGCTTGGAGCTGCGCCAGCTTCGTTCTGTTGATTGCCATCGTGGTACTGGTGTTGGTGTTCTTCGACTGGAACCGCATCAAGCCGCCCCTCAATGCCAAGGTCTCCGAAGAACTGCATCGTCCGTTCGCCATCAACGGCAACCTCGCCGTGGTGTGGCAGCGTGAGCCCGATGAAGGCGGCTGGCGCGGCTGGGTGCCGTGGCCCCATGTGATTGCCGAAGACCTGACTCTGGGGAACCCCGATTGGTCGAAACAACCGCAGATGGTCACGCTCAAGAAGGTTGAGCTGCGCATTTCGCCCCTGGCCTTGCTGGTGCAGCGTGTGGTGATCCCGCGCATCGACCTCACCGAACCCAGTGCCCAGTTGCAGCGCCTGGCTGATGGCCGCGCCAACTGGACGTTCAAGTTCGACCCCAAGGACCCCAACGCCGAACCGTCCAATTGGGTGGTGGATATTGGCGCCATCGGCTTTGACAAAGGCCATGTGACCCTTGACGATCAAAGCCTCAAGACCCAGTTGGATGTGATCATCGACCCGCTGGGCAAGCCGATTCCCTTCGGTGAAATCGTCGGCGATGCCGATGCCAAAAAAGCCCTGGAAAAAGGCTCGGCGCCCCAGGACTACGCGTTCGGCCTCAAGGTCAAAGGCCAGTACCACGGCCAGAAACTCGCGGGCACGGGCAAGATCGGTGGCTTGCTGGCCTTGCAGGACGCGGCCAAGCCGTTCCCGCTGCAAGCCCAAGTCAAGATCGCGGACACCAGCATCGCCCTGGCCGGCACCCTGACCGACCCGCTGAACCTCGGTGCCCTGGACCTGCGCCTGAAACTGTCGGGCAGCAGCCTGGGCAACCTGTATCCGCTGACCGGCGTGACCCTGCCGGATTCGCCGGCCTATTCCACCGACGGCCACCTGATCGCCAAACTGCATGAGGCCAGCGGCGCCTCCTTTCGCTACGAGAATTTCAACGGCAAGATTGGCAACAGCGACATCCACGGCGACCTGGCCTATGTTGCCAGCCAGCCACGGCCCAAGCTCAGCGGCGCGCTGGTGTCCAACCAACTGCTGATGGATGACCTGGCGCCGCTGATTGGCGCAGATTCCAATGCCGAGCAAAAAGCCCGTGGCGGTGAAAGCAAGCAACCGGCGACCAAAGTGCTGCCGGTTGAAGAGTTCCGCACCGAACGCTGGCGCGAGATGGATGCCGATGTGGAGTTCACCGGCAAGCGTATCGTGCACAGTGCCGACTTGCCCTTTACCGACCTCTACACCCACCTGGTGCTCAACGACGGCCAACTGAGCCTTGAACCCCTGCGCTTTGGCGTGGCCGGTGGGAAGCTCGATGCGCAGATTCGCTTGAACGGCCGCACTACGCCGATGGAGGGCCGCGCCAAGCTGACGGCGCGCAACTTCAAGCTCAAGCAGCTGTTCCCGACTTTCGAACCGATGAAAACCAGCTTCGGTGAACTCAACGGCGATGCCGATATTTCCGGGCGCGGCAACTCGGTGGCGGCACTGTTGGGCACGTCCAACGGTGACCTGAAGATGCTCATCAACGATGGCGCCATCAGCCGAAGCCTGATGGAAATCGCCGGGCTCAACGTGGGCAACTACGTGGTCGGCCGCCTGTTCGGCGACGAGGAAGTGAAGATCAACTGCGCAGCGGCGGACTTCGGCATCAAGACGGGCCTGGCGACCACGCGGCTGTTTGTGTTCGATACCGAGAACGCGATCATCTACATCGACGGCACCGCGAATATGGCCACCGAGCAGTTGGACCTGACCATCACGCCGGAATCCAAGGGCTTTCGCCTGTTCTCCCTGCGTTCACCGCTCTACGTCAATGGACCATTCATCAAGCCCAATGCTGGCGTGAAAGCCATTCCATTGGCGCTACGCGGTGCGGGCATGGTCGCCCTCGGCGTGATCGCCGGGCCTGCTGCTGGCTTGCTCGCCTTGGTTGCCCCAAGCGGTGGCGAGCCCAATGAGTGCGCACCGTTGCTGCAACAGATGAAGGAAGGCAAGGCGCCCAAGACCGTGAAGTAACTGTGGGAGCGGGCTTGACCGCGATAGCGGAGTATCAGTCAATGATTTATCAACTGATCCAACGCTATCGCGAGCAAGCCCGCTCCCACAGGGAGATGTGGCGGTGTTAGTTATTACAGATCCTGCAGAATATCCGCCATATCGTCGGCGTGTTCTTCTTCCTGAGCCAGGATGTCTTCGAAGATGCGACGGGTAGTCGGGTCTTTGTCACCGATGTACTGGATGATCTCGCGGTAGCTGTCTACCGCGATCCGCTCGGCCACCAGGTCTTCGTAGACCATTTCCTTCAAGGTGTTGCCCGCCACGTATTGCGCATGGGAGTTTTTCGACAGCAGGTCGGGGTTGAACTCCGGCTCGCCGCCCAGTTGCACGATACGCTCGGCCAGTTTGTCAGCGTGCTCGGCTTCCTGGGTCGCATGTTCCAGGAACTCATCGGCAGCCACGCTGGCCTTGAGGCCGTTGGCCATGAAGTAGTGACGCTTGTAGCGCAACACGCAGACCAGTTCGGTGGCCAGCGACTCGTTGAGCAGGCGGATGATTTCTTCGCGGTCGGCGTCATAGCCTTCGGTCACGGCGCCGTTTTCGACGTTCTGGCGGGCGCGGCTGCGCAGGGTTGCAACGTCAGTCAATCGTGCTTCAGTCATTTCAATCTCCTGGGGCTAATCCGGTTGTACGCCACGCTCTGCCGGCGTGATCGCTATTGGTTGTGAGTCCCGGACCAGGCGAAAAGTTTTATCGGATTTAACAGGATGTGTCCTGAGGGCGTCTGACCGGTGTGGTCCAACGCTCTGACAGAATTACTCCACCCAGGGTCAGCAAGCCCCCCACCAGGTGATACAGCGCCAACTCCTCCTTCAGCACCACGGCTGCAATCAGCGCGGTAATCAACGGCAGCAGGTTGAAAAACAGTGTGGTACGGCTTGGCCCCAGGGTCTTGACCGAGTGCATCCACGCCAGCGGTGCCAGCATCGAAGCCAGCAGGCAGGCGTATAGCACCAGCGGAATATTCGCCCAGCCCAAACCGGCCTTGGCCGAGAACAGATACAGCGGCAGCAGCACCACCACCGCGACCAGCACCTGCAAATACAGCAGCACCAACGGCGGCAGGCGCAGTTGCCATTTTTTCAGCAGGGTGCTGTAGACCGCATAAGCCAGGGTCGCCACCAGCATCATGCCGTCGCCCAGGTTGACCCCATGTTGCAGCAACGCGCCCAGGCTGCCGGCCGACACGACCACTACCACGCCTGCGAACGACAGCACCGCGCCGGTCAGCGCGCCAAAGGTCAGGCGTTGGCCGAGGCTGATAATCGCGGCGGTCAACGCCATCAGTGGCATCAGCGAGAGGATGATGCCCATGTTGGTGGCACTGGTCAGCGTTGCGGCGTAGTAGGCCAGGCTTTGATACACCGCCATGCCGAGTACGCCGAGGATAAAGATCTTGCCCAGGTTGGGGCGGATCTGCGGCCAGTGGGCGATCACCGGCTTGGGCATGAACGGCGTGAACAGCAACGCAGCGAACAGCCAGCGGTAAAAGCCGATTTCAGCCGGGAAGATCGAGCCCACGGCCAATTTGTTGACCACGGTGTTGCCGGCCCAGATAAAGATAGCCAGCAGCGGATACGCGTATTGCATTGAAAAGAAACCCAGTGTGTTGACGAGGCAGGATTATCCTCTGTCTGGATCGAAGCCTATACTGCGATCCAGACAACTGAGCGTTGAATCCAGACAATATGTCCCGACACACCGTGCGCCTGCCCGATTTTGCCCGCCTGCCAAGCCCGGTGTACTTTCGGTATTCCGATTTTGCCCCGGACACCGAATGCACCCCGCACCAGCACACCTGGGGCTCGCTGGATTACTCGGCCAGCGGTGTGATGCGCATGGAAGTGGCGGGCAATCGCTTCATGTCGCCACCGCAATACGCGGTGTGGGTGCCGCCGCATACTGAGCACAGCTCTTACAATGCCGAGGCGATTGTCTACCACTCCGTAGGGCTGGCGCCGCAGCTGTGCGAGCAGTTGCCACAGCAGCCTTGCACGCTGGCGATCAGCGACATTCTCAAGGCGATCCTCAAGGATTTCGCCCTGCGCGATGTCAATGCACCGCGCACCGACGCCGACATCCGCCTGGCCCAGGTGCTGGTGGACCAGCTCAGGCAGGCGCCGGTCCACGACTGCTTCCTGCCCTACGCCCGCCACCCGGGATTGCTTGGGGTCTTGGAGGGCATGCAGGCAGAGCCGGGAGACAACCGCCCTCTGGCGCAATGGGCCGAGCAGGTGCATGTGAGCGAGCGCACCCTGGCGCGCCAGTTTGTGCGCGAGCTGGGCATGAGCTTTGGCGAATGGCGCCAGCGCCTGCGCTACCTGGCGGCCATCGAGGCACTGGACAGCGACCGCAGTGTGCAACACGTGGCGTTTGATCTGGGCTACAGCACCGCCTCGGCGTTTATCGCCATGTTCCAACGTCACGCCGGCTGCACGCCGGAGCAATACCGGCGGGCGAATATTCGTGGCCGGTGAAGTTGTAACAGGTTTTGACTACACTGCGCTGTAGGCCGTGCCCGTCGGCACGGTAACAGGGAGAAAACTCCATGAAGATGCTGCGTATTCCGTTGTTGATGATGGGCCTGCTGATGTGTGCCCAGGGTTTTGCCGCCACTGCCCAGCAGAACAAAATGACCACCTGCAATGCCGAGGCCACCACCAAGACGCTCAAGGGCGATGACCGTAAGGCCTTCATGAAGACCTGCCTGTCGGCACCTGCCGCCAACGACGCCAAGACCCTGACCCCGCAGCAGCAGAAGATGAAAGACTGCAATGCGTCGGCGAAAACCCAAGCCTTGGCCGGTGATGCGCGCAAAACCTTCATGAGCACTTGCCTGAAGAAATAATAGCCCCGGGCCATAGAAGGCTGCGACACTCGCACACAGCCCCTTTGTAGGAGCGAGCAAGTGTGGCGAGGGAGCTTGCTCCCGCTGG
>NZ_JALJRP010000070.1:0-3314 GCF_024519715.1 Pseudomonas sp. Pse35
CTTGCTGTGGCGAGCAAGCTTGCTTGCGCTGGGGTGCGAAGCGCCCCCAAAAGCCGGCTCCAGCTGCGCTGTCGAACGGGAGCAAGCTCCCTCGCCACAGCAAGCCAGCTCCCACTTTGGATCTCCTGTGTTCAGGAGGGCGGTATTTGCCATAATGCCCCCGCTTTCATACTTATAGGCCCGATATGCAGGAAAACGCCCACACCCCCGTCAAAGACGCCGCCCCCACCGGCACCCAGACCCTGTTGCGCGGCCTGGGCGTGGTGCAAGCGGTGGCGGCTGGTGCTCGGGATCTCAAGGAGATCGCCCGGCGCATCGGCACCACGCGCAGCACAACGCACCGCCTGGCCAGTTGCCTGGTGGACGAGCGTTACCTGCGCGTGGTGCCCCAGGTCGGTTATCTGCTGGGGCCCAAGCTGATCGAGTTGGGGTTCCAGGCCCGTGAAGAGTTGCCCTTGGTGAACCTGGCGGTGCCCTACCTGGATGAGTTGTCGGCGCTGACCGGCGACACCATTCACCTGGCGATTCGTGAGTACGACGAGGTGCTTTACCTGCACAAGAACCCCGGCCGCAATGGGCCGGAAATGCGCTCGCGGGTCGGCCATCGCATGCCGCTGGCGCGCACCGGTATCGGCAAGGCGTTGATGCTGGATGATTCGCCGCAGGAGTGGCAGCGCTTGTACGAGGCGAGCTTGCCGGCGGTGGGCAAGAGCCTGCAATGGCCGCAGCACCCGGAGCAATCCTGGGCGCAGTTCGAACAGCGCATGCATGAGTATGTCGAGGGTGGCTACGCGTTTGACCTCGAAGACAACGAGCCTTCGATCCGCTGCGTGGCCGCACCGGTGCGCGATGCCAGCGGGCGCATTGTCGCCGGCATCAGCATTGCCAGTACGGTGCCCTACATGCCGCTGGAGAAAATGGCCGAACTGATCCCTGTGATCAAACAGGTCGCAGCCCGGCTGTCAGCGGAGTTGGGCGCCAAGGCCTGATCAGGCTTTCAGGCTCGCCATGTCGATGACAAAGCGGTACTTCACATCACCGGCAATCATGCGCGCATAAGCTTCGTTGATCTGGCGAATGTCGAGCATCTCGATGTCGCAGGTAATGCCATGCTCGGCGCAGAAATCCAGGACTTCCTGGGTTTCGGCAATGCCGCCGATCAGCGAGCCGGCCAAGACTTTACGACCCAGCACCAGCTTGGCAGCGTTGACGGGTGGGTCCACCGGCTCGATCAGGCCGACCAGGATATGCACGCCGTCAAAGCGCAGCACATCGAGGTAGGGGTTCAGGTCGTGCTGCACCGGGATGGTGTCCAGCAGGAAATCGAAGTGCCCCGCAGCGGCTTTCATCTGCTCGGCATCAGTGGACACGATCACATGGTCGGCGCCCTGGCGACGGCCTTCCTCGGCCTTGCTGGCCGAGCGCGTGAACAACGTGACTTCGGCGCCCATGGCTTTGGCGAACTTGATGCCCATGTGGCCCAGGCCACCCATGCCGAGGATCCCGACTTTATCGCCGGCTTTCACGCCGTAGTGCTTGAGGGGCGAGTAGGTGGTAATGCCTGCGCACAGGATCGGCGCAGCGCTGGCTAGGTCGAGTTTGGCCGGGATCTTCACCACAAAGTGTTCACTGACCACGATGCTGTCGGAGTAGCCACCCATGGTGTTGCTGCCATCCACGCGGTCCGGCGTGGCGTAGGTCATGGTCGGGCCTTCGAGGCAGTATTGCTCAAGGTCTGATTGGCAGGCTTCGCAGTGACGGCACGAGTCCACCATACAACCCACGCCAACCAGATCACCGACTTTATGCGCGGTCACGTTGGCGCCGACCGCGGTGACTTTGCCGACAATCTCGTGGCCCGGCATCAGCGGGTACACGGCGATGCCCCATTCGTTGCGCGCCTGGTGGATGTCGGAGTGGCACACGCCGCAGTAAAGAATCTCGATGGCCACGTCATCGACGCGCGGGCTGCGGCGTTCAAATGACATCGGGGCGAGGGGCGTGGTGGCCGACTGGGCGGCGTAACCGATGGCGGTGTACATAGTAAACCTCACAAAAGCTTGGACTGCAGAGGCGGCGAATTCTGCGCGCAGGCCTTTGGCGCGAACATGGCAAATGCTCCGAGTCTCATGCCTATTCGTCCGGCAGTGCCAGAGCTTTGGATATATTGGCCGCCAGACCTGCGATGATGGTGTCATCCCCTATTCGCGAAGTTTTTTGCCATGCTGTTGACCCGCCATTTGGACGCCAATGCCACGCTGGTTGCCTTGATCGAAGGGCTCACGCCCCGCGACGGTTTTTCCCCGACTCACCTGCCCGGCGTGCAGGTGCTGCGCGCCAGTTGCGATGTGGCGCGTGGGCCGCAGATCTATGAGCCAAGCCTGATGTTCGTGGCCCAGGGCAGCAAGGTCGCCTACCTCGGCCCGCGCACGTTGGAGTATGGCGCCGGGCATTACCTGATCCAGGCGATGCCGGTGCCGTTCGAATGCGAGACCTTTGCCATGGCCCCCGAGGCGCCGTTGTATGGCGTGACGGTGGGCATCGATCGGGTGGTATTGGGCGAGTTGGTGATCGCGATGGGTATGCAGGCCGGGCCGCCGCCGACCGCGCAGACTTTGGAGTCGATGAGTTCGGTGGTGCTGGACGATACGATGCGCGGCTGCGTCGAGCGGTTGTTGCAGTGCCTGCACGATCCGCTGGAAAGCCGGATCATGGGGCCTGCGCGGGTGCGCGAATTGTTGTTCACCGCCTTGCGTGGTCCTCAGGCCGATGTGCTGCGTGCGCTGGTGGAACAACAGGGGCAGTTTTCGCGCATCGCCACCTCATTGAATCACCTGCATGCCCATTACGCCGAGCCGCTGAATATCGAGACGTTGGCCGGGTATGCGCACATGAGTGCGTCGACCTTTCATGAGCATTTCAAACGCTGCACCTTGTTATCGCCGGTGCAGTACCTCAAGCGCCTGCGGCTATTGAAGGCCCAGCAGTTGCTGCTGGTGGAAGGCATGAGCGTGGCGCAGGCGGCGCACAAGGTGGGGTACCAGAGCACGTCGCAGTTCAGTCGGGAGTACAAGCGCTATTTCCTGCGCAACCCGGGGGAAGAGCGGGCCGCCTGACACCACGAGGTTATTGTGGGAGCTGGCTTGCCTGCGATAACGGTGGGTCAGCTATACATTTGGCACCTGAAGACCGCCATCGCAGGCAAGCCAGCTCCCACATATTGATCGATGTCGCCCACAAAAAAGGCTCCCATTTCGGGTAATGCCAGTCAGTTAAGAGCTAGAGCAGACAACCAGTGACTTGTGGCGAGGGAG
>NZ_JALJRP010000071.1:0-3015 GCF_024519715.1 Pseudomonas sp. Pse35
GTTTTTCGAAGTTGCCGCCGGAAGCGTCGGTGATCTTGACGGTCTGAGTGCTCTTGTCGATGAACACGTCATCGGTAGGCGCAGGGACGGTCACAGTACCAACGGTTTCGCCAGCCTTGATGGTGATCGACGAGCCGTTGTCGAGTTTCAGCGTGACGTCGGTCCCCGCCTTGTTGGACAGCGTGGCGGTGTACGTAATCTGGCCACCTTCGTTAACAGCGTTAGGCGCTGTCAGCGTCACAGTAGTGGTGTTGTCGGTACCCGGTGTGTCCTTGACGGTGGTATTCACCGCCGTCGTGCCAGGCACTAAATTTTCAAAGTGCTCGCCACCGGTTACGCCTTTGATGGCGGTAGTGACAGTTTGGTCGCCTTTGTACACGTCATCAGGAGCAACAACCGAAACGCTACCGCTTGATTGGTTTACGCCGATGGTGATGGTCTTGCCGTTGTCCAAGGTAACGGTCAACGGGTTGGTGATGTTGGTCACCGGTGCGCCGTTTTTATCCACAAGGCTGGCGGTGTAGACGATATTGCCGCCTTCGCCGACGGTGGTAGTAGCGGTCAGGACCACATCTACCTTGTCGATGGTGTCATTGATGGTGGTGGTTGCGCCGTCGCCTGCCACTTCGAGTTTTTCGAAATTGCCGCCGGTGGTCTCGGCGATCTTAACGGTCTGGGTGCTTTTATCGATAAACACGTCATCGGTAGGCGCAGGGACAGTGACGGTGCCAACAGTGTCGCCAGCCTTAATGGTGATGCTTGAACCATTGTCGAGTTTCAGCGTGACGTCGGTGCCGGCCTTATTGCTCAAGGTCGCGGTGTAGGTGATCTGACCACCTTCGTTAACGGCACTTGGCGCTGTCAGCGTCACAGTAGTGGTGTTGTCGGTACCCGGTGTGTCCGTAACGGTGGTGTTCACCGCGGTAGTGCCCGGCACCAGGTTCTCGAAATGCTCGCCGCCGGTTACGCCTTTGATAGCGGTGGTGACGGTTTGATCGCCTTTATAGACATCATCAGGAGCAAGAACCGAAACGCTACCGCTCGATTGGTTTACGCCGATGGTGATGGTCTTGCCGTTGTCCAGAGTCACGGTGAGCGGATTGGTGATGTTGGTCACCGGTGCGCCGTTTTTATCCACAAGGCTGGCGGTGTAGACGATATTGCCGCCTTCGCCAACGGTGGTGGTCGCGGTCAGGACTACATCAACCTTGTCGATGGTGTCGTTGATTGTGGTGGTTGCGCCATTCCCTGCGACTTCCAGTTTTTCGAAGTTGCCACCAGTGGTCTCGGTGATCTGAACGGTCTGCGTGCTCTTGTCGATGAACACGTCATCGGTAGGCGCAGGCACGGTTACGGTGCCAACGGTGTCGCCAGCCTTGATGGTGATGCTTGAACCGTTGTCGAGCTTCAGTGTTACGTCAGTGCCCGCTTTGTTGGACAGCGTGGCGGTGTACGTAATCTGCCCACCTTCGTTTGCCTCAGCCGGAGCCGTCAACGTAACGGTGGTGGTGTTATCGGTGCCAGGGTTATCGGTGACAGTAGTGTTCACTGCCGTCGTGCCAGGGACCAGGTTTTCGAAGTGCTCGCCGCCGGTCACGCTTTTGATGGCGGTAGTGACAGTTTGATCGCCTTTGTACACATCATCCGGCGCGATGGTGGTGATAGAGCCACTCGACTGATTCACACCAATGGTGATGGTCTTGCCGTTATCGAGGGTGACGGTCAGCGGATTGATGATGTTAGTCACCGGTGCGCCGTTTTTATCCACAAGGCTGGCGGTGTAGACGATGTTGCCGCCTTCACCAACGGTGGTGGTGGCCGTCAGGACCACATCGACCTTGTCGATGGTGTCGTTGATCGTGGTCGTTGCGCCGCTGCCTGCAACTTCCAGTTTTTCGAAGTTGCCGCCGGAAGCGTCGGTGATCTTGACGGTCTGAGTGCTCTTATCGATGAACACGTCATCGCTAGGAGCGGGCACGGTCACAGTGCCAACCGTGTCGCCAGCCTTGATGGTGATCGAAGAGCCGTTATCCAACTTCAGCGTGACGTCGGTACCGGCCTTATTGCTCAAGGTCGCGGTATAGGTGATCTGGCCACCCTCATTCGCTTCGGTCGGAGCTGTCAGCGTTACGGTAGTGGTGTTATCGGTGCCCGGTGTATCAGTAACGGTGGTGTTAACCGGGGTAGTACCTGGAACCAGATTTTCGAAGTGCTCGCCGCCGGTAACACCCTTGATAGCGGTGGTGACGGTTTGATCGCCTTTATAGACATCATCAGGAGCAAGAACCGAAACGCTACCGCTAGTCTGGTTTACGCCGATGGTGATGGTCTGGCCATTATCCAAGGTGACGGTCAACGGATTGGTGATGTTAGTCACCGGCGCACCGTTTTTATCCACAAGGCTGGCGGTGTAGACGATGTTGCCGCCTTCACCAACGGTGGTGGTGGCCGTCAGGACCACATCAACTTTGTCGATGGTGTCGTTGATCGTGGTGGTCGCGCCGTTACCTGCAACTTCCAGTTTTTCGAAGTTGCCGCCGGTGGTTTCGGTGATCTTGACCGTTTGGGTGCTCTTGTCGATGAACACGTCATCGGTAGGCGCGGGTACGGTTACGGTGCCAACAGTGTCGCCAGCCTTGATCGTGATCGACGAGCCGTTATCCAGCTTCAGGGTGACGTCAGTGCCAGCCTTGTTGCTCAAGGTCGCGGTATAGGTGATCTGGCCACCCTCATTCGCTTCGGTCGGAGCTGTCAGCGTTACGGTAGTGGAGTTATCGGTGCCCGGTGTATCAGTAACGGTGGTGTTAACCGGGGTAGTACCTGGAACCAGATTTTCAAAGTGCTCGCCGCCGGTCACGCCTTTGATGGCGGTAGTGACGGTCTGGTCGCCTTTGTACACGTCATCCGGCGCGATGGTGGTGATAGAACCGCTCGACTGGTTTACGCCAATAGTGATGGTCTTGCCGTTATCCAGGGTCACGGTCAGCGGATTGGTGATGTTGGTCACCGGTGCGC
>NZ_JALJRP010000072.1:0-2869 GCF_024519715.1 Pseudomonas sp. Pse35
TTTGAAAATCTGGTTCCAGGTACTACCCCAGTTAACACGACCGTTACCGATACACCGGGCACCGATAACACCACTACCGTGACACTGACGGCTCCGACCGAGGCGAATGAGGGTGGCGAGATCACTTACACCGCCACGCTTTCCAACAAAGCGGGCACTGACGTCACGCTGAAGTTGGATAACGGTTCGTCGATCACCATCAAGGCTGGCGAAACTGTTGGCACCGTCACCGTCCCTGCGCCTACCGATGATGTATTCATCGATAAGAGCACTCAGACCGTTCAGATCACCGAGGCCACTGGCGGCAACTTCGAAAAACTCGAAGTGGCAGGCAACGGCGCGACCACCACGGTCAACGACACCATCGACAAGGTCGATGTAGTTCTGACGGCCACTACCACTGTCGGCGAAGGCGGCAACATCGTCTACACCGCCAGCCTTGTGGATAAAAACGGCGCACCGGTGACTAACATCACTAACCCGCTGACCGTGACCTTGGATAACGGCAAGACAATCACCATCGGTGTGAACCAGTCGAGTGGCTCTGTCACCACTATCGCGCCGGATGACGTTTATAAAGGCGACCAGACCGTCACTACCGCTATCAAAGGCGTCACTGGTGGCGAGCACTTTGAAAACTTGGTCCCTGGCACGACGGCAGTGAACACCACTGTCACCGACACCCCCGGTACCGACAACACAACGACTGTCATCCTGACTGCGCCAAATGCAGTTAACGAAGGTGGCCAGATCACGTACACCGCGACCTTGAGCAACAAGGCTGGCACCGACGTCACGCTGAAACTCGACAACGGCTCAAGCATCACCATCAAGGCTGGCGAAACCGTAGGCACCGTCACTGTCCCTGCGCCTACCGATGACGTGTTCATCGACAAGAGCACGCAGACCGTCAAGATCACCGAGACCACTGACGGCAACTTCGAGAAGTTAGAAGTCGCAGGCAACGGCGCAACCACCACGATCAACGACACCATCGACAAAGTCGATGTGGTCCTGACCGCCACCACTACCATTGGTGAAGGCGGCAATATCGTCTATACCGCCAGCCTTGTGGATAAGAACGGCGCGCCGGTGACCAACATCACCAACCCGCTGACCGTTACCTTGGACAACGGTAAAACCATCACCATCGGCGTAAACCAATCGAGCGGTAGCGTTTCGGTTGTTGCTCCTGATGATGTGTACAAGGGCGACCAAACCGTCACCACCGCCATCAAAGGCGTGACCGGCGGCGAGCACTTCGAAAATCTGGTTCCAGGTACTACCCCGGTTAACACCACCGTTACTGATACACCGGGCACCGATAACACCACTACCGTAACGCTGACAGCTCCGACCGAGGCGAATGAGGGTGGCCAGATCACTTATACCGCCACGCTTTCCAACAAAGCGGGCACTGACGTCACGCTGAAGTTGGACAACGGCTCGTCGATCACCATCAAGGCTGGCGAAACTGTTGGGACCGTCACCGTGCCCGCCCCTACCGATGACGTGTTCATCGACAAGAGCACGCAGACCGTCAAGATAACCGAGACCACTGGCGGCAACTTCGAGAAGTTAGAAGTCGCAGGCAACGGCGCAACCACCACGATCAACGACACCATCGACAAGGTCGATGTAGTTCTGACGGCCACTACCACTGTCGGCGAAGGCGGCAACATCGTCTACACCGCCAGCCTTGTGGATAAAAACGGCGCGCCGGTGACCAACATCAACAATCCGCTGACTGTGACTTTGGATAACGGCCAGACCATCACTATTGGCGTAAACCAATCGAGCGGTAGCGTTTCGGTTCTAGCTCCTGATGATGTGTACAAAGGCGACCAGACCGTTACCACTGCTATCAAAGGCGTCACTGGCGGCGAGCACTTTGAAAATCTGGCTCCAGGTACTACCCCGGTTAACACCACCGTTACTGATACACCAGGTACAGACAACATCACTACTGTGACGCTGACAGCGCCTAACGCTGTTAACGAAGGTGGACAGATTACGTACACCGCCACGCTTTCCAACAAAGCGGGCACTGACGTAACACTGAAACTCGACAACGGTTCAAGCATCACCATCAAGGCCGGCGACACTGTTGGCACTGTGACCGTGCCCGCCCCTACCGATGACGTGTTCATCGATAAGAGCACCCAGACCGTCAAGATCACCGAAACCAGTGGTGGCAACTTCGAAAAGCTCGAAGTGGCAGGCAGCGGCGCGACCACTACGATCAACGACACCATCGACAAGGTTGATGTAGTTCTGACCGCCACTACCACTGTTGGTGAAGGCGGCAATATCGTCTACACCGCTAGCCTCGTGGATAAAAACGGCGCACCGGTGACCAACATCACCAATCCGCTGACCGTCACCCTCGATAACGGCAAGACCATCACCATCGGCGTAAACCAATCGAGCGGTAGCGTTTCGGTTATTGCTCCTGATGATGTGTATAAGGGCGACCAAACCGTCACCACTGCTATCAAAAGCGTGACTGGCGGCGAGCATTTTGAAAACCTGGTCCCAGGTACAGATAACGTCATTACAACTGTGACTGATACACCGGGTACCGACAACACCACTACCGTGACGCTGACGGCTCCGACCGAGGCGAGCGAAGGTGGTCAGATTACCTATACCGCGACCTTGAGCAACAAGGCTGGCACTGACGTCACCCTGAAGCTGGATAACGGCTCGTCGATCATGATCAAGGCTGGCGACACTGTTGGCACCGTGACTGTCCCTGCGCCTACCGATGACGTGTTCATCGACAAGAGCACGCAGACGGTCAAGATCACCGAAACCACCGGCGGCAATTTCGAAAAACTCGAAGTGGCAGGCGACGGCGCAACCACCA
>NZ_JALJRP010000073.1:0-2517 GCF_024519715.1 Pseudomonas sp. Pse35
CGACTTCGAGTTTTTCGAAGTTGCCGCCGGAAGCGTCAGTAATCTTGACGGTCTGAGTGCTCTTATCGATGAACACGTCATCGGTCGGCGCGGGCACGGTTACGGTGCCAACAGTGTCGCCAGCCTTGATCGTGATCGACGAACCGTTATCGAGCTTCAGGGTGACGTCGGTACCGGCCTTGTTGCTCAAGGTCGCGGTATAGGTGATCTGACCACCTTCGTTTGCTTCGGATGGAGCGGTCAGCGTCACCGTGGTGGTGTTATCGGTACCCGGTGTGTCCGTAACGGTGGTGTTCACCGCTGTAGTACCCGGCACCAGGTTTTCAAAGTGCTCGCCACCAGTGACGCCTTTGATAGCAGTGGTGACGGTTTGATCGCCCTTATACACGTCATCAGGAGCAATAACCGAAACGCTACCGCTCGATTGGTTTACGCCGATGGTGATGGTTTTGCCGTTATCGAGGGTGACGGTCAACGGGTTGGTGATGTTGGTCACCGGCGCGCCGTTCTTATCCACAAGGCTGGCGGTGTAAACGATGTTGCCGCCTTCGCCAACGGTGGTGGTGGCGGTCAGGACCACATCGACTTTGTCGATGGTGTCGTTGATCGTGGTGGTGGCGCCGTTGCCTGCAACTTCCAGTTTTTCGAAGTTGCCGCCGGAAGCGTCAGTGATTTTGACGGTCTGCGTGCTCTTATCGATAAACACGTCATCGGTCGGCGCAGGCACGGTTACGGTACCAACAGTTTCGCCAGCCTTGATGGTGATGCTTGAACCGTTGTCGAGTTTCAGCGTGACGTCAGTGCCCGCTTTGTTGGACAGCGTGGCGGTGTACGTGATCTGGCCACCTTCGTTAACAGCACTTGGCGCAGTCAAGGTGACAGTCGTGGTGTTATCGGTGCCCGGTGTATCAGTAACGGTGGTGTTAACCGGGGTAGTACCTGGAACCAGATTTTCGAAGTGCTCGCCGCCGGTCACGCCTTTGATAGCAGTGGTGACGGTCTGGTCGCCCTTGTACACGTCATCAGGAGCAACAACCGAAACGCTACCGCTCGATTGGTTTACGCCGATGGTGATGGTTTTGCCGTTATCCAGGGTCACGGTCAGCGGATTGGTGATGTTGGTCACCGGTGCGCCATTTTTATCCACAAGGCTGGCCGTGTAGACGATGTTGCCGCCTTCACCCACGGTAGTGGTGGCGGTCAGAACTACATCCACCTTGTCGATGGTGTCGTTGATCGTGGTGGTTGCGCCGCTGCCTGCAACTTCCAGTTTTTCGAAGTTGCCGCCGGAGGCGTCGGTGATCTTGACGGTCTGCGTGCTCTTATCGATAAACACGTCATCGGTAGGGGCAGGCACGGTTACGGTGCCAACAGTGTCGCCAGCCTTGATCGTGATCGACGAACCGTTATCCAGCTTCAGGGTGACGTCAGTGCCCGCTTTGTTGGACAGCGTGGCGGTGTACGTGATCTGGCCACCTTCGTTAACAGCACTTGGCGCAGTCAAGGTGACAGTCGTGGTGTTATCGGTGCCCGGTGTATCAGTAACGGTGGTGTTAACCGGGGTAGTACCTGGAACCAGATTTTCAAAGTGCTCGCCGCCGGTCACGCCTTTGATGGCGGTAGTGACAGTTTGATCGCCTTTGTACACATCATCCGGCGCGATGGTTGTAATAGAGCCACTCGACTGATTCACACCAATGGTGATGGTCTTGCCGTTGTCCAAGGTAACGGTCAACGGGTTGGTGATGTTGGTCACCGGTGCGCCGTTTTTATCCACAAGACTGGCGGTGTAGACGATATTGCCGCCTTCGCCGACGGTAGTTGTAGCAGTTAGAACTACATCCACCTTGTCGATGGTGTCGTTGATCGTGGTGGTTGCGCCGTTACCTGCGACTTCGAGTTTTTCGAAGTTGCCGCCGGAAGCGTCAGTAATCTTGACGGTCTGGCTGCTCTTGTCGATGAACACGTCATCGCTAGGAGCGGGCACGGTCACAGTGCCAACAGTGTCGCCAGCCTTGATGGTGATCGAAGAACCGTTGTCGAGTTTCAGCGTTACGTCAGTGCCCGCCTTGTTGGACAGCGTGGCGGTGTACGTAATCTGTCCGCCTTCGTTAACAGCGTTAGGCGCTGTCAGCGTCACAGTAGTGGTGTTGTCGGTACCCGGAGTGTCCGTAACGGTGGTGTTCACCGCGGTAGTGCCCGGCACCAGGTTCTCGAAATGCTCGCCGCCGGTCACGCCTTTGATAGCGGTGGTGACAGTTTGGTCGCCCTTGTACACATCATCAGGAGCAAGAACCGAAACGCTACCGCTCGATTGGTTTACGCCGATGGTGATGGTCTTGCCGTTGTCCAAGGTAACGGTGAGCGGGTTGGTGATGTTGGTCACCGGCGCGCCGTTCTTATCCACAAGGCTGGCGGTATAGACGATATTGCCGCCTTCACCCACGGTAGTGGTGGCGGTCAGAACTACATCCACCTTGTCGATGGTGTCGTTGATCGTGGTGGTTGCGCCGTTAC
>NZ_JALJRP010000074.1:0-1777 GCF_024519715.1 Pseudomonas sp. Pse35
TACGAGCGATCCCTGGTTCGATTTTTCCGTTAGCGATCCAGGTCGGGTTCACAGCTGCGCTGCCCGCCCCGTTGTACACCGTCAGCGAATGATCATCGCCCTTGTCCGTTTTCCCCTGCAGCTTCAACCAGACGGGGTAAGGTGCAGTGATAAACGGCCAGACACCAATTTGCCCTGTGGCATCGCCGGTAAACGTAGTCAAGTCCAGTACTTGAGTCGCCGCGTTAGCCTGGTTGATCTTGAGCACCGTTTTGGCCAACTCAGCCTGGGGTATCGGCGTCACCGTCACCGTCAACACCTTGGACGCAACTACCTTGCCGCTACGGGTTACGTCGTACTTAAGCGTGAACGTTTTGTCGGCATTACCGACGTTGGCGGCAATCGCGGCCTTGGTAATATCGAACGTGACTTTGCCCGCCGTTACCCCATTCTTGGCCGGGATCACCGGAGAACCCGCTCCGGCTGTCCCCACCATCGTCACCTTGATGCTGTCTGTGGTGTACATCGGTGTGTACTCCACCGACACCGTGCCGCCGTTTTGTGCATTCAACGGCGCCAGGGTAACTGAGGTACCCGTCCCCGTGGCCTGGGTCAACTTGGGAACAGGGAATTCTGCCGGCAGTGTGTTAACAGTGTATTCCACTATCGGGAAGATGATGGCGTCAGCCTCGGCTTGACTAGATGAAAGCGTCGCCTTGAACTGAAGTTTCAGTTTCGTATCATGACCCAGTTCAAGGAAGTACGAGGCGGCGACGCGTTGATCATAGAAACCATTGCTGAACCACCCAGCAGTCACCGCGTTGCTCGCCAGAGTCCATACCTGCAGCTCATGTACCGATCCATCGGCCTTGAAGCCACTCAATAACATGGCTACCGGTTGGAAGCTCGCGATAAACGGCCATGACCCAACGCGTAGAGTTTTATTGGTAACCGATCCACTCAAATCCAGGACTTTGGTAGCAGCATCCGCTTCATTTATCCGGATCACTGTCTTTGCCAACTCAGTTGTCGGTATCGGTGTCACCGTCACCGTCAACACCTTGGACGCAACCACCTTGCCGCTACGGGTTACGTCGTACTTAAGCGTGAGCGTCTTGTTGGCATTGCCGACGTTGGCGGCAATCGCGGCCTTGGTAATATCGAACGTGACTTTGCCCGCCGTTACCCCATTCTTGGCCGGGATCACCGGAGAACCCGCACCGGCTGTCCCCACCATCGTCACCTTGATGCTGTCTGTGGTGTACATCGGTGTGTACTCCACGGACACGGTGCCACCGTTTTGTGCATTCAACGGCGCCAGGGTAACGGAGGTACCCGTCCCCGTGGCCTGGGTCAACTTGGGAACAGGGAATTCTGCCGGGAGCGTATTGACGGTGTACTCCACCACCGGAAAGCTGATCGCCTCGGCTTCAACCTTGCTAAGGCTGACGGCGGCTTTGAATTCCATCCTCAATTTTTTGCCATGGCCCAACCCATCGAGGTAAGTGCGCAACAGGCGATATTCATAGCGGCCTTGGGCAACCCAGTTCGGATTGACATACGAGCTGTTGAAACTGAACAGCGTCAGGTCATGAGCAACATTAGCGGCTGTTCTACCAAAAAACTTCAACGAGACCGGATAAGGGGCGGTGATAAACGGCCAGGTGCCGACATGCGCCATCGCGTTGCCGACGAAGCTATCCAGGTCCAACACCTTTGTCGCGCTATTGGCCTCGTTGAGCCTGATGACCGTCTTGGCCAGCTCCGATTGCGGTATCGGCCTCACGGTCACCGTCAA
>NZ_JALJRP010000075.1:0-1731 GCF_024519715.1 Pseudomonas sp. Pse35
CCGCTGATGGAACCGGCCATTGATGGTGATATCGAAGGGGCGCATGGCGGTATCGGCCTGCGGCATACCGAGGTGCCGTTGGTGGTCTACCTGATCAACCCCAAAGATGGCGTCACTCCGGGCAGTGTTGCCTCACTGTTCTGGGGCAACCGTAATATTCCCGTGGCCTCTACGCCGATTCGCGAAGGCGAGCAAAACCTTGACCTGTTCCCGATGACTGTTCCCGCGCACCATATCGTCCCGTACTTGGTCGACGGTGTACGTGGCATGCTAAGGCGCAGCAGCGGCAATGAGTCATTCACCGAAGAAATCAAGTTACGGGTCAGCCTGACTCGCCCCGGTGGCGAAGACAAAGACAGTCTGCCCGGCCACCAGGGGCTGGCGTATGAGGTCCCACCGGAGGTTTTGCTGCATGGCGTCAACCAGCAGCAGGCACTGGCGGGTGTCAAGATCATCATTCGCTACTGGCTAAACATGCGCGCTTATGACCTGATCACTCTGGCCTGGGGCTCGCAAGTGGTTCAGCACCGGGTCCAACCCGGCGAAGTGGGCCGTGACATCACCTTGACCGTCGACTACGCCACTATCAGCGCCGCGGGCAATAACCGGCTTACGCGCGTGGCTTACCAGGTGCGGGACGCGGGCGGCAATCTGCCGGAGGAGCGGGCGCGCTGGTCGGCGGTGTCGTTGATTGATGTGCACCTCAATGAGGTGCGCCCCGAAGCGCCGTGGCTGCAGTTTCCAGACACCGGTACGAAAATCGACCTCGCGGAACTGGGCAGTTGGGATGTGGAAGTGGCCCTTTGGGTCCTCTCCCAAGAGGCTAGCGCCTATTCCCACGTGACGCTGATCTGGGCCGGTTTGGACAGTGAAGGCAATTCGATCCCTTATACGCACACCGAAGAACTCAGTAGAGCAGGCCTTTATACCTTTGAGGTTCCCAACGCGCTGGTGAGCGCGATTGCCGAAGGCAGCGCGAGTGTGCATGCCCTGTATCAGAATGGCGCGGTGCAACAGCCTTCCGAAAAACTCTATCTGGACGTCGTGGGGCAAGTCGTCAGGTGGCCGGCGCCGACGATAGACGAGGACCAGGGTGGCCATATCGAGCCGGATGTCGACGCGACCGTACGCTTCCCCCTTCAAGGGAGCTGGCCGAAGGACGGTTATATCGAAGTCATCTTCCGGGTCAGCAGCGCCGATAACACCATCGAACATCGCATCGGCCGCGAGGTCGACGATATTCCGCCCACGGCCGGTGGGGATTTGTTGTTTACGGTATACCCCCGACGAACTGCGGCGTTTCGACGGCCACCTGACCGACGTGTTTTACGCCCACACCCGGCCCGGCGGCCGCCCGCAGGAGTCCCTGCGGTTGCAGATCGTGGTGGGTCAGATCAAGCGTACGATGCCCAAGCCGATTGTCGACAAGGCGGTCAGCGGCCAGCTGAATCCGGATGATGTAGGCGCCTACGCCACCGTGTTTGCACCGTTTGGCGAAACACTGCGCGGCGACTGGATCCGCATGTACTGGCTTGGCCGGGGCGCCCGCACCGAAGTGCCAGTGCAAGTGGCCGTGAATGGCGCCACCACCACCCACGACATCGAAAAATACTACGTGGAGAACAACCTGGATGAGTCGGTGACGGTGTTCTACACGTTGACACGTAGTGATGAGGCGATGCCGCGGTATTCTGAGATCACCGAGGTGCTGATCAGCCGTGGCGTGGGCGA
>NZ_JALJRP010000076.1:0-1427 GCF_024519715.1 Pseudomonas sp. Pse35
CCAGGTAGATGGGTGTCGGCTATCAGGCCGTCATCGCAGGCAAGCCAGCTCCCACATTAGCCCTCCCACACTGGCGCTGTTCCAACCGCAGTCAACGCACGGCTTCGAAGAGTCCGGTGGCGCCCATCCCACCCCCCACGCACATGGTGACAACCCCGTAACGCAGGTTGCGCCGTTGCAGTTCGCGCACCAGGTGCCCCACCTGCCGCGAGCCGGTCATGCCGAACGGGTGCCCGATGGAGATTGAGCCGCCGTTGACGTTGTACCTGGCGTTATCAATCTCCAGCCGATTGCGTGCATACAGGCACTGGGAAGCAAAGGCCTCATTGAGTTCCCACAAGTCGATATCCGCCACCTGCAAACCCTTGGCCTTGAGCAACTTGGGCACCGAGAACACCGGGCCGATGCCCATCTCGTCCGGCTCGCAACCGGCCACGGTAAAGCCACGGAAGAACGCCTTGGGCTTGAGCCCCAGTTCCAGGGCTTTTTCCAGGCTCATCACCAGGGTCATCGACGCACCGTCGGAGAGCTGCGAGGAGTTACCTGCCGTTACCGAGCCATCCTCGGCAAATACCGGCTTCAGGCCGCTGAGGCTGGCCAGGGTGGTGTCCGGGCGGTTGCAGTCGTCACGGTCTACCACGCCATCCAGGATCTGCACCGCGCCAGTGTTCTTGTCCTCCACCTTGTACTTGACCGCCATCGGCACGATTTCATCGTTGAACAAGCCATCAGCCTGGGCCTGGGCGGTGCGTTGCTGGCTTTGCAGCGCGTAAAGATCCTGGTCTTCGCGGCTGACGTGATAGCGGCGCGCAACGATTTCGGCGGTCTGGCCCATGGGGAAGTAAATGCCCGGCACCTGTTCCTTAAGCAGCGGGTTGATCAGGTTATCGGTGTTGACGCTCTTCATGGTCAGGCTGATGGACTCCACGCCACCGGCAACAATGATGTCGCTGCAGCCCGAAGCGATCTGGTTGGCGGCAATGGCAATCGCCTGCAAGCCCGACGAACAGAAACGGTTGAGAGTCATGCCCGCCGTACCGGTGCCCAGTTGCGAGAGCACCGCCACGTTACGCCCGATGTTATAGCCCTGGGCGCCTTCGTTGGAGCCGGCACCGACGATGCAGTCTTCTACCGTCGCAGGGTCGATACCGTTGCGGGCCAGCAGCGCATTGACACAATGGGCCGCCATGTCATCGGGACGGGTCTGGTTGAACTTGCCGCGAAAGGATTTGGCCAGGCCGGTTCGCACGCTGTCGACGATCACTACTTCACGCATGGGCTACCTCGATCTTGTGGTTGTGGATCGAGGATAGATCCAGGCCTGGCCGACCGCGATGATCATTCACTGCGTGGATGCAAAAGCATGGAGCCTCTGTAGGAGCGAGCTTGCTCGCGAAAAACTAATAGGCGCCGCGTTCACTCAGGAA
>NZ_JALJRP010000077.1:0-1295 GCF_024519715.1 Pseudomonas sp. Pse35
TCGACATCGGCGCCAAGTCGGAGATCTACCAGATCATCCATAACCTGGCGGCCAGTGGCATTGCGGTGATCGTGGTGTCCAGCGACCTGATGGAGGTGATGGGCATCTCCGACCGCATCCTGGTGATGAGTGAAGGCGCCTTGACCGGTGAGTTGCCCCGCGCCCAAGCGGATGAAGCGCGCCTGCTGCAACTGGCGCTGCCACAGTCGCGGGCTTGAACAAGAATAAGAGGGTTTGGCTATGTCTGAGGTAAAAACTGCAAAGGGTTTCTGGCCGGGTTTCAATCAGCGCAAATTTCTCGATGACTGGGTGATGCTGCTGGCGGCACTGGGCATTTTTGTGCTCAGCGCGGTGTTCATCGATAACTTCCTCTCACCGCTGAACATGCGCGGTCTGGGCCTGGCGATTTCGACTGTCGGTATTGCTGCGTGCACCATGTTGTTCTGCCTGGCCTCAGGGCACTTCGACTTGTCGGTAGGCTCGGTGATCGCCTGCGCCGGGGTGGTGGCGGGCATCGTGATGCGCGACACCGACAGCGTGGTACTCGGCGTGTCGGCGGCCTTGGCCATGGGCCTGGTGGTAGGGCTGATCAACGGCATTGTGATTGCCAAGCTGCGCATCAATGCGTTGATTGCCACCCTGGCGACCATGCAGATCGTACGTGGCCTGGCCTACATCTTCTCCAACGGCAAGGCGGTGGGGGTGATGAACGAAGGGTTCTTCGTGTTCGGCAACGGCCAGCTGCTGGGCGTGCCGGTGCCGATCATCATCACCGTCCTGTGCTTTGTGTTCTTTGGCTGGCTGCTCAATTACACCACCTATGGGCGCAACACCATGGCCATTGGCGGCAACCAGGAAGCGGCGTTGCTCGCCGGGGTCAATGTCGATCGCACCAAGATCATCATCTTTGCCGTGCACGGTTTGATCGGCGCCTTGGCCGGGGTGATCCTCGCGTCACGCATGACCTCGGGCCAGCCGATGATTGGCCAGGGTTTCGAGCTGACGGTGATTTCGGCGTGCGTGCTGGGCGGGGTGTCGTTGAGCGGCGGTATCGGCATGATCCGCCATGTGATTGCCGGGGTGTTGATTCTGGCGATCATCGAGAATGCGATGAACCTGAAGAACATCGATACCTTTTACCAATATGTGATTCGTGGCTCGATCCTGTTGCTGGCGGTGATAATCGACCGCATGAAACAACGCTAATGGTCGGCCTGTGAAGATCAAAATGTGGGAGCTGGCTTGCTGTGGCGAGCAAGCTTGCTTGCGCTGGGGTGCGAAGCGCCCCCAAAAGC
>NZ_JALJRP010000078.1:0-953 GCF_024519715.1 Pseudomonas sp. Pse35
CTGGCCGATGAAATCGACCCCGACGAGAAACTCGGGCGCCTGTCCCTGGGCCAGCGCCAATTGGTGGAAATCGCCAAGGCGCTGTCCCGTGGCGCCCATGTGATCGCCTTTGACGAGCCGACCAGTAGCCTCTCGGCGCGGGAAATCGACCGCTTGATGGCCATCATCACGCGCCTGCGCGAGGAGGGCAAAGTGGTGCTCTACGTGTCGCACCGTATGGAAGAAGTGTTCCGTATCTGCGACGCAGTGACGGTGTTCAAGGACGGTCGCTACGTGCGTACGTTCGAGGACATGAACACGCTGACCCACGATCAACTGGTGACCTGCATGGTCGGTCGCGATATCCAGGATATTTACGATTACCGACCGCGTGAGCAGGGCGAAGTGGCGCTCAAGGTGGACGGCTTGCTCGGCCCCGGCCTGCGTGAACCAATCAGTTTTCAGGTGCGCAAGGGCGAGATCCTGGGCCTGTTCGGGCTGGTGGGCGCGGGGCGTACCGAGCTGTTTCGCCTGCTCAGTGGGTTGGAGCGCGCCAGTGCCGGCAGCCTGGAACTGTGCGGGCAAGCGCTGCAACTGCGCTCACCCCGCGACGCCATTGCCGCCGGAGTATTGCTGTGTCCGGAGGATCGCAAGAAAGAGGGCATCATCCCGCTGGGCAGCGTCGCTGAGAACATCAACATCAGCGCCCGTGGCGCCCATTCCACCTTTGGCTGGCTGTTGCGCGAAGGCTGGGAGAAAGGTAACGCCGACCGACAGATCCAGGCGATGCGGGTCAAAACGCCGAACGCGGCGCAGAAGATCCTGTACCTGTCCGGTGGCAACCAACAGAAAGCCATCCTTGGCCGCTGGTTGTCGATGCCGATGAAGGTCCTGCTGCTGGACGAACCCACCCGGGGTATCGACATCGGCGCCAAGTCGGAGATCTACCAGATCATCCATAACCTGGCGGCCAG
>NZ_JALJRP010000079.1:0-891 GCF_024519715.1 Pseudomonas sp. Pse35
GGGTTTTCGATTTTGATCTGGTTGATCACGTCGATACCGAAGTTCAGGTGCATCGACTCATCGCGCAGGATGTACTGGAACTGCTCGGCCACGCCGGTCATTTTGTTGCGGCGACCCATGGACAGGATCTGGGTGAAGCCGCAGTAGAAGAAGATGCCTTCCAGCACGCAGTAGTAGGCGACCAGGTTGCGCAGCAGCTCTTTGTCGGTGTCGACGGTGCCGGTTTCGAACTTCGGATCGGAGATCGAGCGGGTGTACTTCAGGCCCCAGGCGGCCTTTTTGGCGACCGATGGAATCTCGTGGTACATGTTGAAGATCTCGCCTTCATCCATGGCCAGCGATTCGATGCAGTACTGGTAGGCGTGTGTGTGGATCGCTTCTTCGAAGGCCTGGCGCAGGATGTACTGGCGGCACTCCGGGTTGGTGATCAGGCGGTACACGGCCAGCACCAGGTTGTTGGCTACCAGGGAGTCGGCGGTGGAGAAGAAGCCCAGGTTGCGCATGACGATACGGCGTTCGTCATCGGTCAGGCCTTCGGGGTTTTTCCACAGGGCGATGTCGGCGGTCATGTTGACCTCTTGCGGCATCCAGTGGTTGGCGCAGCCGTCGAGGTACTTCTGCCAGGCCCAGTCGTACTTGAATGGCACGAGTTGGTTGAGGTCGGCGCGGCAGTTGATCATGCGCTTTTCGTCAACGGCGACGCGGGCGGAGGCGCCTTCGAGTTCGGCGAGGCCTTCGGCGACGTCGAGTTTGTCCAGGGCGGCCTTGGCGCGCACGATGGCGGCGGAGTCGTTGGCGGTGACGGCGCGGGCTTCCACGGCGGCAGCGGCGCCGGCACCGTCGAGGCGGTCCATGTTGGCTTCGGTGGCGTGGCCGGCGTTGGCGCCTTTG